>NZ_VFVX01000004.1:0-293888 GCF_006442395.1 Mesorhizobium sp. B2-3-5
CCCCCCCCCCCCCCCCCCCCCACGCCGAAATCCTGGCGACGACTTTACCCTCGCCATGGATCTATATCGCCACAGCCGAAGCCTATGACGACGAGATGTGTGAGCGCATCGCGCTGCACCGCTCGCGGCGCGTAGACGGCTGGACGACCATCGACGCGCCACTCGAGCTTGCCGGTGCGCTCGAGGCTTTGCCCGACAACCAGCCGGTGCTCGTCGACTGCCTGACGCTATGGCTGACCAATCACATGCTGGCCGATCACGATGTCGCCGCCGAGTGCCGGCGGCTGGCGGACGTGTTGTCACGGCCGCGCGGCCCGTGGTTCGTGGTGTCCAATGAAGTCGGGCAAGGCATTGTGCCGGACAATGCGCTGGCGCGCCGTTTTCGCGATGACGCTGGACGGCTCAACCAGCAGGTCGCGGCGGTTGCCGACACGGTTCTGTTGATGGTGGCGGGGCTGCCGCTGAAGGTGAAATGACATGACCGAAGACAAGGATGCGGAACGCCATCGCGCCAAGATGGCCAAGCGCAAGGCGGTGCAGGATGCCGAGGTGGCGAGCAAAACCGTCGAGAAGGGGCTGCTGATCGTCAATACGGGGCCGGGCAAGGGCAAGACGACAGCCGCCTTCGGCCTGGCGCTGCGCATGCTCGGCTATGGCAAGCGGGTCGGTGTCGTCCAGTTCATCAAGGGCAAATGGCACACCGGTGAGAAGGATGCCTTCGCTGCTTTCGGCGACCGTGTCGTCTGGCACGCGATGGGCGAGGGCTTCACCTGGGAGACGCAGGACCTGAAGCGCGACATCGCCGCCGCCGAGGCCGCCTGGGCCAAGGCACTGGAGTTGATCGCCGATCCTTCGATCAGCTTGGTCGTGCTCGATGAGCTCAACATCGCGCTGCGCTATGATTATCTCGATCTCGACAAGGTCGTTGCGGCGCTGAAGGCGCGGCGCGAAGGCCTGCACATCGTCGTCACCGGCCGTAACGCCAAGCCGGCGCTCGTGGAGGCGGCGGATCTGGTCACCGAGATGGGCGTCACCAAGCACCATTTCTCGGCCGGCGTGAAGGCGCAGCAAGGCATCGAGTTCTGAGAGTTCTTTACCCTCCCCCTTGTGGGGAGGGTCGATCCGCGAAGCGGAGCGGGGTGGGGGCCCACCGCTCCCCCGGCACTACGCGCCGACCCTCCCAACAAGGGGGAGGGTAACGTCACGCCACGATGACAATCACCGAGACCATCCCGAACAGCGCAATCAGCAGGTAGTCGGCGACCCGATAGAGTTGCAACGCCCGCCTGATGTCGCCGCTGTCGACGTCGCGGCGGCCGCCTTCGCCCATGAAAACGTCGTCGACCACCACGCCGCCATAGCTGCGCGGTCCGGCGAGCGCGAGTCCAAGCGCTCCGGCCATGGCCGCTTCCGGCCAGCCGGCGTTGGGCGAACGGTGCTTTTTGGCGTCGCGCCACACCGCAGTCCAGGCGTTGCGGGGATCGGCTTCCTTGACCAGGAAAGCAGCCAGCACGATCAGCAGAGCCGTCAGCCGCGACGCCGGCAGGTTGATCCAATCGTCGAAGCGCGCCGCCGCCCAGCCGAACGCCTCGTGGCGCGGGGTGCGGTGGCCGATCATTGAATCGGCGGTGTTGGCCGCCTTGTAGGCAGCACCTCCTGCTAGCCCGCCGACGCCTGTCCAGAAGGCGGGGGCGACGATGCCGTCGGAAAAATTCTCGGCCAGGCTTTCGATCGCCGCGCGGCAGACGCCGGCCCTGTCGAGCGTCTCCGGGTCACGACCGACGATTCGCGAGACGGCGACACGGCCCATGGCGAGGCCACCCGAGTCGAGCGAGTCCGCCACGGCCTCGACATGTTCATACAGGCTCTTCTGCGACAGGAAAGACGTCGCCAGAAGGGCGGCAATGATCAGTCCCAGGGGAACGAACCAGAGCAGAAGGATCTGCACGCAAAGGCCGATCACCGCCGGTACCAGCACGATGACCAGAAGCGCCCGGACGCCGCGTTGGCGACGCAGCGCGTCGGTATCAGTGGCGCGGTTGAGCCTGCGATCGAGAAAGGATATCAGGCTGCCGAACCACGTCACCGGATGACCGATGGCGCGAAACAGCCAGTCCGGATAACCCAGGACGAATTCGACGGCCAGTGACAGGAAAGCGATCAGGACTGACATGAAGCTTCTTGAAGGAGCGGTGGACCATGGTGGAAGTCTTGGCCGGGCGAGGGCGCTTTTCCCCAACGCCTTGCTGCCTTTCGTCGACCTCTCGACCGGTATCAATCCGCACTCCTACCCGCTTTTCGACTTGCCCGCCACCTCGCTGTCGCGATTGCCGGAAACAGGGCGCGGGCGTGAGCTTACAGAGATCGCGGCCAGCACCTATGGTGCGCCGTCGCCCGCAAATGTCGTCGCGGCGCCCGGCACGCAGATCCTGTTGCCGCGCGTGGCATCGCTGATCAGACCCGGCAAGGCATTGGTGCTGGGGCCGACCTATGCCGAACACGCCCGGGCGGCGGCAATCGCCGGGCACGAGGTGTCCGGGGTCAGCGATTTTGCGGCGCTCGCCGACGCCGACCTTGCCATCATCGTCAATCCCAACAACCCGGATGGGCGCGTCATCGAGCGCGACCGGCTGCTGGTGCTCGCCGCAGGATTGCGCGCCAGAGGCGGCCTGCTGGTCGTCGACGAGGCCTTCATGGATGTCGGCCCGCGCGAACACAGCCTCGCAGGCGATGTCGGCCAGGGCGGCATCGTCGTGCTGCGCTCGTTCGGTAAGTTCTTTGGCCTGGCCGGCGTGCGGCTTGGATTCGCGCTTTCCGATACGCCAACGGTGGACCTGCTGGAAACGCAATTCGGCCCATGGGCCGTCGCCGGTCCGGCGCTGGAATATGGTATCCGCGCGCTCGCCGATATCGGCTGGCAGGACGCGATGCGGATATCGCTCGCGGAGGCATCGGCGCGGCTCGACGCGCTGTTCGGCCGCTTCGGCGTGTCCGTTGCCGGTGGTACCACGCTGTTCCGCTATCTCGGTCTGGCGGATGCCGCCGGCCTGTTTTCCGCGCTTGGCGAGCACGGTATCCTGCTGCGGCATTTCTCCGACCGGCCGCATGTCCTGCGCGCAGGCCTGCCGGGGAGTGACGAAGAATGGCGGCGGCTCGAATTCGCTCTTGCCGGCTGGGCTTCGCGGCGCGACGATGGCGCCAGGGAGATCGCGCGATGATGATCCATGTCTGTTCGCTGGCAAAGGTCGAGGAAACGGTGGCGAGGACCGGTGCCGACCGCCTGCTGTCGCTGCTCGCCGCCGGAACCGAGGTGGTGCGCCCGGCCTCGATCGCCAGGGAAAACCATCTGCATCTGGTCATGCACGACATTGCTATAGCGCAGGACGGCATGACCATGCCGGGCGAGGATCACGTGCGCAACCTGCTCGATTTCGCGCGCCGGTGGGATAGGGCAAGGCCGATGGTGGTGCATTGCTATGCAGGCATCAGTCGTTCGACCGCTTCGGCCTATATCATCGCCGCCGCCCTGGCGCCGAAACGCGACGAGGCCGAATTGGCTCAGACATTGCGGACGCTATCCCCCTCGGCGACACCCAATCCGCGCCTGATTGCCGTGGCGGATGCCCTGCTTGATCGCAATGGCCGCATGATTGAGGCGATCCTGTCGATCGGCCGTGGCGCCGACGCCTTCGAGGGCACGCCTTTTGCGCTGAAGATCGACGCTCAGGAGACTATCTAAGCCACTCCGCGAGCTTTGCCTCGCGCACATCGTTGAGCAGGCTGATGAACCCGCCGGCCTGATGTTCCGCAGTCAAGCGCCCTTTTTCGGCTGTCGCGATGCTGGCGTCGCCGACCACGCCGTTCGGGTTCAGGTCGCTGGCGAGCCAGGCAAAGGCGTGGGTGCCGGTGTGGCGCAGCAGCGAGAATTCCTTCTCGGCTTTGGCGACGTTGGAAACGAAATTGTCGGCCTTGCCCATGTCGACCAGATCCGGCCGGAAATGCAGCATCAGCGACGTCTCCACGTCGCCGCCATGGATGCCGTGCCGATCCTCGAGTTCGGTGTACATGCCGGCCGGGCGGCCGAAGCGCTGCCAGCTCGTCTTCACCGCCAGCATCTTTTCGCGGACGCGCAATTCACGCGTGATGATGCCCATGATCTCCTCATTGCCGCCATGCGAATTGACGACGACGAGCTTGCGCACACCGGCGCGCGCGACCGACAGGCCAAGCTCGGTCCAGGCCTCGACCAATGTCGTTGCCGGCAGGGTAAGCGTGCCCGGCGCGTGCAGATGCTCGTTCGACTTGCCCACCGCCTGAACCGGCAGGATGCGGATGTCGAGATCGTCGGGCAGACGCGAAATGACCGTGTCGAGCATGCCGTTCATGATCGAGGTGTCGGTCGAGACAGGCAGATGCGGCCCGTGCTGTTCGATCGCCGCAACCGGCAACACGGCGATCGTCGTCTCGGGATCGACCGAGGCATATTCGGTGGTCCGGTAATCGCCCCACCAGACGCGTTTTTTTTTATTGTCCATTTTGACCTCGAAGAAACTGAAGCGCGTCGGCGCTGCCCCTCACCCTTACCCTCTCCCCGTGAAGAACGGGGAGAGGAAAACGCGAACGTCACAGCTTCTTCCTTCTCCCCGTCACTATACGGGGAGAAGGTGCCGGCAGGCGGATGAGGGGCGGCGCCAGCCTTTGATAGTTTGACTTTAGACCATCGGCCAGTCGATTCGTAGCGCGGCGCTTCTCATCCTGCCGCGATTGCCTCGACCTCGACCTTGAATTCGGACCTGGCAAAGCCGGAAACGATCATCAGCGTCGAGGCCGGCGCCGGGCTCGAAAACAGCCGGTCGCGGACATCCATATAGGGCCGCAAATATGCGCGGTCGGTGACATAGGCATTGATTCTCACGATGTCCTGCAGTCCCAGCCCCGCCTCGCCGAGCACCGCCGCGATGTTGCGGAAGCAGAGCTCGGCCTGGGCGCCAGCGTCCTCGGGGATTTGGTCGTCCGCCGTGATGGCGACCTGGCCCGAGCACAGGACCAGCCGCTTGCCGGCCGGCACCTCGACACCGTGGCTATAGCGGGCAAAGGGCGGCTTGATCGACTTGGGGGTGAGAAACTTGAACATGGCAATCTCCGGTTTGCCGTCAGCCTGGGACGGGTTTCATTACAGCTTCAAGATGGCGGTGCACAGCTTCAAGATGGCGGTGCATGTCGCCGGTGCGATTGTGGACAGGCGTTCAAAAAATGGGCACGATGCCTCCGGTGCAGCACGACCTTTCCGGCTTTCGCAGATGGCTGTGGTGCAGGCGGGCGGGTCCCGGCGTGAGACGCCAGTGGCATGTGTCTTGCTTCTTGAATCTTTGGTGTCGAGCCTGGCGCGTGGAGCGCCGGAGCAAACAAAGGGTGGTGTCGATGTACGGAAAACAGAAGATCTCGGTGGGCGTGGTAGCCTTGCTGGCCGCCGGCACGCTGGGGGCCGCGGCGAATGAAAAAGCCACCTTCGGCACCAACTGGCTGGCCGAGCCGGAACATGGCGGATATTACCAGGCCGTGGCCGATGGCACCTATGCCGCCTGCGGCCTCGATGTCACCATCATGCAGGGCGGCCCGCAGGTCAGCGGGCGGCCGATGCTGCTGGCCGGCAAGATCGATTTTTACATGGGCGGCAATCTGCTGTCGGCCTTCGATGCCGTGCAGCAGGGCATTCCGATGCGAGTCGTGGCCGCCGACTTCCAGAAGGATCCACAGGTCATCATGTCACACCCCGGCGAAGGGCTCGACAAATGGGAGGATCTGAAGAACGCCGACCAGTATATTCTGGGCGACGAGGGCGTGCAGACGTTCTTCCAATGGATGGTCATCGAGCTCGGCTTCGATGCCGCCAAGCGCGTGCCTTACACCTATAACACCGCTCCCTTCATCGCCAACAAGAAGTCGATCCAGCAGGGTTACGTCACTTCAGAGCCGTTCGCGGTCCAGAAGGAAGGCGGCTTCGTGCCGAATCAGTTCCTGCTGGCCGACTATGGCTGGGACACCTATTCGACGACGATCGAGGTGATGCAGGATACGATCGACAAGAAGCCGGAGGTGGTCCAGTGCTTCGTCGATGGCTCGGCCAAGGGCTGGTACAAATATCTCTACGGCGACAACAAGGCCGCCAACGACATGATCAAGAAAGACAATCCCGACATGACGGACGCGCAGATCGCTTTCTCGATCGAGCAGATGAAGAAGTTCGGTCTTGCCGATTCGGGCGACACCGAAAAGCTTGGCATCGGGGCCATGACGGATGCGCGGATCAAGAGTTTCTACGACAAGATGGTCAAGGCCAAGGTCGCACCCGGCGGCATCGACATCAAGAAGGCCTATACGTTGGCCTTCGTCAACAAGGGCGTGGGGCTCGAGCTGAAGAAATAGGCCGGGTCCCGGCATGATAAGGGAAAAGGTGGCGCAAGCGCCAGCGAATGCGTCGGACGTCGCTCCGGCATTGTTGGCGCTGCGTGGCGTCGGCAAGGTCTTTTCCAATGGCGTGACGGCGCTGAGCGATGTCGATCTGACGATCCGGGAAGGCGATTTCCTCAGCCTGCTCGGCCCGTCAGGCTGCGGCAAATCGACGGCGCTGCGGCTGATCGCCGGCCTGTCGACGCCGACCTCGGGCACGCTCGATTGGCGTGGCGGCGGTTCGCTCGATCGCGCCAACATCGGCTTCGTCTTCCAGGAGCCGACCCTGCTCCCCTGGGCCAGCGTCTTCGACAATGTCTGGCTGCCGCTCAGGTTGAAAGGCATGTCCCGCGCCAAGGCCGCTCCGGCGATAACGGAGATGCTGGCACGGGTTCACCTGACTGGCTTCGAGGATGCGGTGCCGCGCGAGCTCTCCGGCGGCATGAAGATGCGCGTGTCGATCGCGCGCGCCATGGTGACCAGGCCGCGCGTGCTGTTGATGGACGAGCCTTTCGCCGCGCTCGACGAGATCACCCGCTTCAAGCTCAACAATGACCTGCTGGAACTGTGGCAGGACGAGCGCTTCACCGTCGTCTTCGTCACCCACAGCGTCTTCGAGAGCGTGTTTCTCTCCAATCGGGTGGTCGTCATGGCGGCGCGACCGGGCAGGGTCTTCGAAGAACTTGCGATCGAGGCATCCTATCCGCGCGATGAGGTATTTCGCACCTCGCCGGACTACGCATCCCTTTGCCGGCAAGCCTCGGACGTGCTGGTCAATGCCATCAATTCAACAGCAGGCTCGCACCATGACGGCCATTGAGGAGCGGGTGCTCAAGCTCGACCCGGAGGAAGCGCGCCGGGTGCGCCAGGAGCGGCTCGAGCGGATCGGCCGCTGGGTGCTGCCGCTGGCGATCATGATCCTGGCCATCTGGCTGTGGGATCGCGTCTGCGTGTGGAACGCGATCCCGCAATATATCCTGCCGCGTCCCGGCGTGGTGCTGTGGACGCTCTACAACGATGCCGGCCTGCTGTTCTCGGCACTCCTGGTCACCTTGCGCATCACCTTCCTCAGCCTGCTTTTGGCCGTTGTTGGCGGCGTCGGGCTGGCGGTCCTGTTCGCGCAATCGAAATGGGTGGAGATGTCGTTCTTCCCGTTCGCCATCGTGCTGCAGGTGACGCCGATCGTGGCGATCTTCCCGCTGATCAACATCTATGTCGACAACCAGACGACCAAGCTTCTGCTGTGCGCCTGGATCGTCGCCTTCTTCCCGATCCTGTCCAACACCACGCTCGGCCTCAACTCGGTCGACCGTAATCTGCGCGACCTGTTCAAGCTCGACGGCGCGACGCGTTGGCAGCAGCTGCGCTATCTCAGGCTGCCGGCGGCGATGCCGTATTTCCTCGGTGGGCTGAAGATCGCCGGCGGCCTGTCGCTGATCGGCGCCGTGGTGGCCGAGTTCGTCGCTGGCGCCACCGGCCAGTCGTCGGGGCTTGCCTCGCGCATCATCGAGGCCGGCTACCGGCTCAACGCGCCGCGACTGTTCGCGGCGCTATTTCTGATTTCGTTGACGGGAATCCTGATCTTCCTGGTGCTGTCGCTGATCTCGCATCTCATTTTGCGGCGCTGGCATGAAAGCGCGCTCAAGCAGGAGCGGTAGGGGATGTTCAGGCCGGAGACACCGCGAACAGACGTGCGCAGACATCGCAGACGGTTTTACACCGCCGCATTCTTCGGTGGTCGTCACGGCATGGATCCTCGGGTCTACGCGTCCGCTTCGCTCCCGCTTCGCCCGTGGATGACGAAGGACGGGAAGGCAAATGCAAATCGCCAATGCTGGAGATTCGTAGGAACCCCGGTATCTTCGACGTTTGCGATTGGCGGCGGCATCCTTTCTCTTCGTCATTCTAGGGCGAAGCGGGAGCGAAGCGGACGCGTAGACCCTAGGATCCATGCCGTTTCCTCCGAGCTCAACGGCAGCGCAAGATTGTTCGCGATGTCTCCACACGCCTGTTCACAAGATCTCCAGTCCAAACGCCGCCTTGAGGGGACGGTGTTATATTGGACAGAGGGAGATAGGGCTTGATCCCGACATCTGGTTCTTATCACCTCGCTAATGTTCGGCTTCATCAGTCGCTCACGCCCGACCTAGCTGCAAACTTCGACAGCGACGGTTTTGCGCTTGCTGACATCAGCGTCGCCCACGGCAGGATTTCCAGCATCGCCGCGCGTGGCCGCGCAACGACGCCGGCGGGTGCCGTCGATCTTGCCGGCCGTATCGTGCTGCCCTGTTTCGTCGACTGCCACACGCATATCGACAAGGGCCATATCTGGCCGCGAAGACCCAATCCCGACGGCACTTTCATGGGCGCGTTGAATGCCACCGAGGCCGACCGCGCTGCCCGCTGGAGCGCGCAGGATGTGGCGCGGCGCATGGATTTCTCGTTGCGGTCGGCCTACGCGCATGGCACCAGGGCGCTGCGCACCCATGTCGACAGCGTCGCGCCGCAGGAGGAGATCTCCTGGCCGGTGTTCGAAGCGATGCGCGAGACGTGGCGCGGCCGCATCGAATTGCAGGGCGCCTGCCTGCTCGGCATCGAGGGCGTGCGCGATAGGAAATGGTTCGACAGGCTGGCGAAACGGGTTGCCGCCGCCAAGGGCGTGCTCGGCGTCGTCACCTATATGGTGCCGGATCTGGAAGAGCTGCTCGACCATGTCTTCGCGCAGGCGATCAAGCATGGGCTCGATCTCGATTTCCATGCCGACGAGACCGACGACATCGCGGCCATCTCACTGAAGAAGATCGCCGAGGCCGCACTCTGGAACGGTTTCGAGGGCAAGATCCTCGTCGGCCATTGCTGCTCGCTGGCGCGTCAGCCCGACCTCGAAGTGATGGACACGCTGGACAAGGTGGCGAAGGCCGGGTTGGCGGTGGTGTCGCTGCCGATGTGCAATCTCTATCTGCAGGACCGGCGGACCGACCACACGACCCCACGCTGGCGTGGCGTGACGCTGCTGCACGAGATGAGGGCGAGGGGCATTCCGGTCGCGGTGGCTTCCGACAACACGCGCGATCCCTTCTATGCCTATGGCGATCTCGATATGCTGGAGGTCTACCGCATGGCGACGCGCATCCTGCATTTCGACCATCCGGTCGCCGATTGGCCGCAAGCGGTCACCGCGACGCCGGCGAACGTGATGCGGCTCGACGGCTTCGGCACGCTTGCCGCCGGCGGCGATGCCGATTTCATCCTGTTCAAAGGCCGGAGCTGGACGGAATTGCTGTCGCGGCCCGAATCGGATCGCATCGTCGTGCGCGCCGGGCGCGCGATCGACCGGCAATTGCCCGACTATGCCGAACTCGACGAACTGATGGTGGAATAATGGACGTTTCGGCGCTCAAACGTGATCTCGACGGGATAAAACTCGACGATAATCCGGCCATCGTCCAGCAGAAGAGCCGCGACTTCTACTGGTACAGCCCAGTCCTGAAACAGCAGCTCGACCATGTCACCGGCGACCTGATCGTGACGCCGAAGAACGAGACCGAACTGATCCGCGTGCTTGCCGCCTGTCACCGGCACGGCGTGCCGGTGACGCCGCGCGGCAGCGGCACCGGCAATTATGGGCAGGCGATGCCGCTTTCGGGAGGCGTGGTGCTCAACCTCGCCGAAATGAACGAGATCAGGTCGATCGGCCCGGGCCACGTGGTGACCGGACCAGGCGCCATCCTGGCCGATATCGACAAGGCAACGCGGGCGCATTCCGGGCAGGAATTGCGGCTGTCGCCGTCCACCTACAACACCGCCTCGATCGGCGGCTTCATCGCCGGCGGTTCGGGCGGCGTCGGCTCGATCAATTTCGGCGGGTTGCGCGATTTCGGCAATGTGCTGCGCCTGCGCGTGGTGACCATGGAGGCCGAGCCCAAAGTGCTCGAACTCACCGGCGAGGACCTGCACAAGGTGACCCACGCCTATGGCACGAACGGTATCATCACCGAAGTCGAGATGCCGCTGACCGCGGCCTATGAGTGGGTCGATGTCATCGTCGGCTTCGACACCTTCATGGGCGCGGCGCGCTACGGCAACGCGCTCGCCCGCCAGGATGGCATCCTGACCAAGCTGATCACGCCGATATCGGCACCCGTGCCGCAGCTCTATTTCAAACGGCACCAGAAGTTTTTCAGGGAAGGGCAAAGCATCTGCGTCGTGATGGTGGCGCGGCATGGGCTCGATGCCTTTCTTGCCTTCACCCGGCGGGCCGGCGGCGCGGTGATCTATAGCGCTGCCACGACGACGGCGGAGGAGAAAAAGGGTCTGCCGCCGGCCTATGAGCTGGCCTGGAACCATACGACGCTGAGGGCGCTGCGGGTCGATCCCGACATCACCTATCTGCAGTCGCTCTATCCCTTTCCCAACCAGCTGGCGCTGGTCGAGAAGATGGACGCGATGTTTCCAGGCGAAGTCTTTTCGCATCTCGAATTCGTGCGGCTGGACGGCAACATCACCTGTTTCGGCTTGCCGCTGGTCAAGTTCACCACCGAGGCGCGGCTCGACGAGGTCGTCCGGCTGCATGAGGAGAATGGCTGCCCGATCTTCAACCCGCATCGCTATACGCTGGAGGAGGGCGGGATGAAGCAGACGGATGCGGTGCAGCTGGCCTTCAAGCGCGAGACCGATCCGCAAGGCCTGCTCAACCCGGGCAAGATGATCGCCTGGGAAAATCCGGACTACGACTATCGTTCGGGCCGGACCTTCCTGTTCAAGGGGCTGCAGAGCGTGGGATGAGGAGAGGTTCGCGCGCGTCCACCCCCCTCTGGCCTGCCGGCCGCAGCCCTTCGCTGTCGCTCCGGGCGTTCGTTGTTCGGAAAGCCAAGCAATTGGTTTCCCGTCCGCTACGCGGACCACGCCTCACCTCCCTCAAGGGGGGAGATCAACAGTCGCCTCGGCTTTCGCCAATCACCAATGCCAGAACGGAGTCGAGACGTCGAAAATGCCAATCTCCCCCCTTGAGGGGGAGATGCCCGGCAGGGCAGAGGGGGGTGCCTCGCGCTGACCTGCGGGATGTTCTCCAGTGAACATCCTCGTCCTCTATGCCCATCCGGTCGAGACCAGCTTCAATGCCGGCCTGCACCGTATGATCGTCGAGCGGCTGAGGGCAGCGGGCCATTCGGTCGATGACTGTGACCTTTACGCCGAGGATTTCGATCCGCGGCTGACCCGCAGGGAGAGGCTGGACTATCACAACCAGCGCGCTCCCGGGGAGGCTGTTGCACCCTATGTCGAGCGCCTGGTGCGGGCCGATGCGCTGGTGCTTTCATACCCGGTCTGGAATTATGGCTTCCCGGCGATACTGAAGGGCTTTTTCGATCGCGTGTTCCTGCCAGGCGTGTCGTTCAAGTTGGTCGATGGCAAGGTGCGGCCCTCGCTGCACAACATCAAGAAGGTGGCCGCTGTCACTACCTATGGCGGCAGCCGGTTTCGCGCCATCTTGATGGGCGATCCGCCACGCAAGCTGATCAAGCGCATGCTGCGCGCCACGGTAAAGCCCGGCGCGCCGGTGACTTATCTCGCGCACTACGCGATGAACATGTCGACCGACCAGACGCGGAAGGCCTTCATGACAAAGGTCGCGGCGCGCATGGATGCGTTCTGATGCGGGTCCTCGTCGTCTACTGCCATCCGGTGCCGGAAAGTTTTTGTGCCGCAATCCGCGACACCGCCATGGACGTTCTGAGGCGAAGAGGCTGGGAGGTGCGGCTGCTCGACCTCTACGCGGAGAAGTTCGATCCGGTGATGGGCTGCGAGGAGCGGCGCACCTACAATGAGCGGGCGCCGCAAGATCCGGCGCTGAAGCCGCATTTCGAACTGCTCAACTGGGCCGAGGCGATCCTGTTCGTCTATCCGACCTGGTGGTACGGGCTGCCGGCTATGCTGAAGGGCTGGCTCGACCGGGTGTGGGCAACCGACATCGCCTTCAAGCTGGCAGGCAAGGGAGGGATCAAGTCGCTGATGACGCATGTCACCAAGGTCGGCGTCATCACCACCTGCGGCGCGCCGACTTGGTGGAGCGTCGTCGTCGGCCAACCGGGGCGCAAGACCCTGCTGCGCGGCATGCGGGCCCTCTGTGCGAGGCGCTGCCGGACATTCTTCCTGGCACACTATCTGATGGATGCCTCGACGCCACGGACACGGGCGGCGTTCCTGGCGAAGGTGCGGGCGAAGCTGGAAAGGTTTTGAGCGCAGGACTTCCCTTCTCCCCTTGTGGGAGAAGGTGGCCGAGCGAAGCTCGGTCGGATGAGGGGTGCTCCAGTGAACACCAGCGTCTCATTCCTTCCAACACCCCTCAACCGTCTCGGCGCCATGCGCCGATCCACCTTCTCCCACAAGGGGAGAAGGGAAAAGTGGCCCGCTACATCTTCACCCTTTCCGCCTTCGGATCATACATCGGCTTCAGCGACGCTTCCGCCGCGAAACGCTCGCCGGCGATCTCGATCTCGTAGGATGAGGCCAGCACATCCGCCTCGCTTTCGCCCTGGCAAGGCACATAACCCAACCCGATCGCACCGCCGAGATGGTGGCCGTAATTGCCCGAGGTGACGGGACCGACAATCTTGCCGTCGCGCAGGATCGCTTCGTTGTGGAAGAGCAGCGGCTGCGGGTCTTTCAGGCGGAACTGCACCAGCCGGCGGGCCAATCCGGCTTCCTTCTTCTTCAGCACAGCATCGCGGCCGATGAAGTCGCCCTTACCCGTCTTCACCGCGAAGCCGAGGCCGGCTTCCAGCACATTGTCCTCGTCGGTGATGTCGTGACCGAAATGGCGGAAGGCCTTTTCGATGCGGCAGGAATCCAGCGTGTGAAGGCCGCAGAGTTTCAGCCCGACTTCGGCACCAGCCTGCTCGATCGCCTCGAAGACATGAGCCGCCTGGTCGGTCGAGACATAGAGTTCCCAGCCGAGCTCGCCGACATAGGTGACGCGGTGGGCGCGGGCCAGGCCCATGCCGATCTCGATCTCCTGGAACGTGCCGAACGGATTGGCTTCGTTGGAGAAATCGTTGGGGCTGACCTTCTGGATCAGCTTTCGCGAATCCGGGCCCATCACGCAGAGCACGCCTTCAGCGGCGGTTACATCGGTGATGACCACGAAGGCCTCACCGACATGCCGGCGCAGCCAGGCGAGGTCACGCTGTAAGGTCGCGCCTGGCACGACGAGGAAGTAGGCCGTGTCCGACAGGCGCGACACAGTGAGGTCGCTTTCGATCCCGCCACGCTGGTTGAGCATCTGCGTGTAGACGATCTTGCCCGGCGCGACGTCCATGTCGTTGGCGCACAGTTTTTGCAGGAAGGAGCAGGCGTCGCGGCCCTCGACGCGGATCTTGCCGAACGAGGTCATGTCGAACAGGCCGACCTTGTTACGGACCGCCAGATGCTCCTCGCGCTGGTTGTCGAACCAGTTCTGCCGCTTCCAGGAATAACGGTATTCGCGCTCCTGGCCCTCTCGGGCGAACCAGTTGGCGCGCTCCCAGCCGGCGACCTCGCCGAACACGGCGCCGCGCGCCTTCAGATGCTCATGCAAAGGCGAGCGGCGCACACCACGCGACGTCGCCATCTGCCGATAGGGGAAATGATCGGCGTAGAGCAGGCCAAGCGTTTCGGAGACACGCTCCTTGAGATAGCGGCGGTTCTTCTGGAACGGCTGGGTGCGGCGGATATCCACTTCCCACAGGTCGAAGGGCGCTTCGCCATCGTTGATCCACTGCGCCAGAGCCATGCCGGCGCCGCCGGACGAGACGATGCCGATCGAATTGTAGCCGGTCGCCATCCAGTAGCCCCGCAGTTCGGGCGCTTCGCCGAGATAGTAGCGGTCGTCGGGCGTGAAACTTTCGGGACCGTTGAAGAAGGTATGGATGCCGGCGGTGGCCAGCATCGGCATGCGGTTGACGCCCATTTCGAGGATTGGCTCGAAATGATCCATGTCCTCGGGCAGCTGGTCGAAGCAGAAATCCTCACGGATGCCGTCCATGCCCCACGGCTTGGCCACCGGCTCGAAGGCGCCGAGCATCATCTTGCCGGCATCTTCCTTATAGTAAGCGCATTCGTCCGGCACGCGCAGGACCGGCAAGCGGCTCAAGCCGGGGATCGGCTCGGTGACAAGATAAAAGTGCTCGCAGGCATGCAGCGGGATGTTCACGCCGTTCCGCGCGCCGAGATCGCGCGCCCACATGCCGGCGCAGTTGATGACGATGTCGGCCTCGATCGTGCCCTGGTCTTCGCCACGTGCCCAGGACACGCCGGCAACGCGGCCCGCCTTCGTGTGGACCGTGGTGACCTTCACGTTCTCCACGATGGTGGCGCCGCGCTGGCGCGCGCCCTTGGCCAAAGCCATGGCGATGTTGGCGGGGTCGCACTGGCCGTCGAGCGGCAGATGCACGGCGCCGACGACGTCGGAGACATTGAGATGCGGATACATTTCCTTGACTTCGCTGGGCGAAATCTCGCGCACGTCGACATCGAAGGCGCGGGCGAGCGAGGCCTGCCGGTAGATTTCGTGCTTGCGCTCCTCGGTCAGCGCCACGGTGATCGAGCCGACCTGGCGCATGCCGGTGCCGACCTCGGTCTCGGCTTCCAGCCTGACGTAGAGGTCGGCGGAATATTTCGCCAGCCGTGTCATGTTCTGCGAACCGCGCAGCTGGCCGATCAGGCCGGCGGCGTGCCATGTCGTGCCCGATGTCAACTGCTTGCGCTCGAGCAACACGATATCGGTCCAGCCGAGCTTGGCCAGATGATAGGCGACCGAACAGCCGGAGACGCCACCGCCGATGATGACCGCGCGTGCCTTGGTGGGGATAACCTTGGGAGCGGGGGTGTTCATGCGGCCTCGCGGCGATAGTTGGAAGCAAAACGGCGCAGCCTGGCCGCTGCTTCCTGCAGAACGGGCTCGGGCTGGCAGAGGCTGATGCGGATATGGCCGGCGGCGGCCTCGCCGAAGCTGGAGCCTGGCATCACGCCGACATTCTCCTTGTCGAGCAAGGCGAAGGCGAATTTCTCATCGTCGGGTTCGACATCGGAGATGTCGAGCATGACATACATGCCGCCTTCGGAACCGCGCACCGTCACATCGTTCATGCCACGCAAGGCGTTGAGGAAGATGGTGCGGCGCGCCGCGTATCGTTCCGCGATGTCCTTCACCCCGTACCGGTTTTCCAGGGCCTCGGCGCAGGCAATCGAGATGAAGGCCGGCAGTCCGTAGGTGGTCACCAGATTGAGATTGACGAGCAGCGCGATCATCGCTTCAGGACCGGTCAGCCAGCCCATGCGCCAGCCGGTCATGCCATGGCTCTTGGACATGGAATTGATAACCAGCGTGCGCTCGGCCATGCCCGGCAGAGAGCGCGGCGAGACATGCTCGCCGCCGCCCAGCGTCCAGTAGACCTCGTCCGACAGCAGCCAGAGGTCATGCTCCCGGCAGATTTCGGCCAATTGTTCCAGCCGCTCGCGCGAGTAGACCGCACCTGTCGGATTGTTCGGGGTGTTGATGAGGATGGCGCGGGTATTGGGCCGCACTGCCGCGCGGATCATGTCGGCACGCGGCTGGAAACCGTCCTCGGCCGGTGTTTCAACGACGGTGAAACTGGCACCGGCGGCGCTGAACGTGTTGGGATAGGTGGCGTAGTAGGGCGCCACCACGATGGCGTGGTCGCCCTGATCGAGGACGGCCTGCACGGCCGCGTAAAGTGCTGCCTGGCCACCCGGTGTGGCGATGACCTGATCCGGCGTCGTCTCAATGCCGGTGCAGGCGGTGGAGGCCGTGGCCATTGCCTTGCGCAGGCGCGGCAGGCCTGGCAGCGGCGTGTAGTGATGGTTGCTGCCGCGAACCGCCGCCACGCAGGCTTCGATCGTCTGCGAAGGCGTGTCGAAATCATGGTCGCCGACCGACAGCATGATGATGTCTTCGCCGGCTTCCTTGCGGGCCCAGGCGGCGAAGTGAACCTCCCAGCCATCCTTGCCCGAAGGCACGATGCCGGAAATGCGCGATGATGGTCTAGGCATTTGCTACTCCCGAAATCTCGTACCCTGTTTCTTCCAGCCGGTCGTGCAGCGCGGCGATGTGGTCCGGCCCGACCTCGCAGCAGCCGCCGACGATCTGGGCGCCGGCTTCGACCCAGCCCATCGCCTGATCGGCATAGGCCTCCGGATCGAGATCGTGACGTGCGTGCAGCACCTCGACCGTGCCGCCGTGCTTCAACGCATCGATCGACGTGAAACCATTGGCGTAGGCGCCAGCCGGGCCGCCAAGTTCGATCAGCTCAGGCAGCGCCGCCGCGATTGCCTCCGGGCGACAGCAGTTCAGCAACCGTGCGGCCACCGGCAAACCGCTGAGGGCGCTAGCCGCGGCAGCGATCGTCTCGCCGCTGCGCAGCCGGGGCTCACCGTGGTCGCAAAGCGTCCACGATACCCATACCGGCTTGCCGCTTTCCGACGCGGCGGTGACGGCCGCGCGCGCTTCCTCGGCGGATGTCATGGTTTCGCAAAGGAACAGGTCGACGCCATCCGCCTGCTCGGCAACGATACGGCGGTAAATATCGAGCGTGTCCTGATAGGAAATGGTCAGTGCCGGCGCGTAGCTGCCGAAAAGCGGCGACAGGCAGCCGGCGATCGCCACGTCGCCGGCCTCGTCGCGCGCTTGCCTGGCCAGGTCGATGCCGCGCTTCTGCAATGGTTTGAACAGCTCCTCCGCGCCCTCGCGCGCCAGGCGTTCGGGCGTCGCCGAATAGGTGTTTATGGTGATGACGCGGGCACCGGCGCGGATGAACTCGGCATGCAGGCCGCGCACCAGATCGGGTTCGTCGATCAGCACCCTGGCCGACCACAGCGGCGTCGGCTCCGACTTGCTGCGCCGCACCAGTTCCTGGCCCATCCCGCCATCGGTGAGGATGACACGTTTCATGCGCGCAGCCTCTCGTTCTTCGGATCCCATAAGGGCTCGTCCTTCTGCACGACGGCCTTGAACCGGTCGCCGAAGATTTCGAGCTCGACAGAGGTGCCCGGCTCGGTCAGGTCGGCGCGCAGCATGCCGAGCGCTATGGACTTGTCGATGCGATGGCCCCAGCCGCCTGACGTCGTTTCACCAACGATCTGGCCGTCATGCCAGAGCGTCGACATGTAGGGTGCGTCGCAATCGCCCGGGTTTTCCACCACCAGCGTGACGAAGCGTTTCTTGACGCCTTGCTGTTTCTCGTTCTGCAGCGCCGTCTTGCCACGGAAGTCGGGCTTTTCCCATTTGACGAAACGCTCCAGCCCACCCTGCAGGATCGAATAGTCGGTCGACAGATCGCCTTTCCAGGTGCGGTAGCCTTTTTCGAGCCTGAGCGAATCCAGCGCGTACATGCCGAAAGGCTTCAAGCCATGCTTCTGGCCTGCGGCCCAGATCGCGTCGAAGACGGCAGCCGTGTCGTCGATCTTGGTGTGGATTTCCCAACCGAGCTCTCCGGCAAAGGAGACGCGCACGAGCTTTGCCCAGCGGCCGGCGATCTTTGTCTCCTGATGCGTCAGCCATGGCAAGGTTAGGTCGGCGTCGCAGACATCGGCGAGGATTTTTCGCGAATTGGGGCCGGCGAGAATCTGGGTCGAATAGTCCTCGGTGCGGTCGGTCAGCGTGAAGGCGGCATCACTGGGCATGCGCGATTTCAGCCATTCGAAATCGTGCCACTGCGCCACCGCCGCGGTGATCAGCGTCATCTTATCCTCGCCGTGGCGCACGACGGACATTTCGGTGACGATGCGGCCTTTGTCGTCGGCGAAGTAGACGAGCCCGATGCGGCCGGGTTTCGGCACCAGGCCGGTGACCTGCAGGCTCAGCCATTCGGCGGCGCCCGGGCCCTCAAGATTGAAGCGCGAGAAGCCGGGCAGGTCGAGGATGCCGGCGGCGTCGCGCACGGCGAGGCACTCTTCGCGCACGCGGTGCTGCCAAGGCCCGTCGCGGCGGAAGGTCAGTGTCGCCTCCTCGGAGATATCGTCCCCGTCCTGTGCGTACCATGTGGCGCGTTCCCAGCCATTATAGGCATCGAAGCGGCCGCCCAGCGCCTTGATGCGATCATGGATCACCGACAGCTTGCGGTCGCGCCCTTCCGGCCAGGCATGACGCGGGAACTGGATGGCGTATTCGTTGCCGTAGATTTCCATGCCCTTGGCGACGCAGTAGTCCGGCGCCGAAGCAAATGAGGTGAAGCGGCGCGGATCGCACGACCACATGTCCCATTCCGTCTGGCCTTGCGTGACCCATTCGGCCAGCACCTTGCCGGCGCCGCCGCCCTGGGCGATGCCGAAGGTGAAGACGCAGGCCTCGAAGGCGTTGGGAACGCCGGGCATCGGACCGATCAGCGGATTGCCGTCCGGCGCGTAGGGGATCGGACCATTGATGACCTTGGACAGGCCGGCGGTGCCCAGGATCGGCACACGGGCGACCGCGTCGGCTAGGTAGTGCTCCAGCCGGTCGAGATCGTCGGGGAAGAGCTGGAAGGAAAAATCCTCCGGCATCGGATCGTTGTGGGTAGCCCAGTGCGCGCGGCAATTGCGCTCATAGGGGCCAAGATTCATGCCACTCTTTTCCTGGCGCAAGTAGTATGAGGTGTCGACGTCGCGCAGCAGCGGCAGTTTTTTGCCTTGTTCCTTCGACCATGCCGCCAGTTCGGGGATTTCCTCGAACAGGATATACTGATGGCTCATCACCATCATCGGCACTTCGCGGCCGAACATTTTGCCGACTTCGGCGGCGCGATAGCCGGCGGCATTGACGACGATCTCGCAGCGGATCTCGCCTTGCGGTGTGGTGACCACCCATTCGTCCTTTTCGCGGCGCACGCCGGTCACCGGGCAGAAGCGGATGATCCTGGCGCCCATGTCACGCGCGCCCTTGGCCAGCGCCTGGGTCAACTGCGCCGGGTCGATATCGCCGTCGCTCGGGTCGTAGAGCGCGCCTTCGAGGTCATGGGTTTCGATAAAGGGGTAGCGGCGCTTGATCTCGTCGACGCCGACAACGTCGATGTCCATGCCCTGATAGCGGCCCATGCCCTTGGCGCGCTGGAATTCCTGCATGCGCTCCTTCGAGTGAGCGAGGCGCAGCGAGCCGGTGACGTGATAGTTCATGGGATAGTCGACCGCCTCGGCAAGGCCCCGGTAAAGCTCGGTCGAATAGCGCTGCATGTTCATCAGCGACCAGGACGAGGAGAAGGTCGGCACGTTGCCGGCGGCATGCCAGGTCGAGCCTGACGTCAGCTCGTTCTTTTCCAGAAGCACGCAATCGGTCCAGCCCGCCTTGGCCAGATGATAGAGCGAGGAGGTGCCGACAACGCCACCTCCGATGATCACCACGCGCGCCGTGCTCGGCAAACCCGCCATGTTCTTCTCCCAAACTTCAAGCGCGCTGCGCTTCTGCTTTTGTTTTGATGCATGTCGTTGTCCCAACCCGCGCACGGTTTTGGGCGACATGCATTCAGTAGACGGGTGGCGAAACCACCCAGATGACAACCGCCGGCTCGGTCCCCGGATTGCGCCAGCGATAGGGCTTGCCTTCGAAGCGGAAGGAATCGCCCTCGCCGAGCCGGTGCCAGACGCCCGCGATCTCGATATCGAACTGCCCGGAGGCGAGATATCCGGCCTCCTCGGTCGGCCGGCGGGCCTCGGTCCTCAGCTCCGCGCCCGGCGCGAAGACCGAGCGCACCATCTCGAAGCTGCCCCCGAGATCCGGCGACAGAAGCTCTTCCACCAGGCCGGATTCGCTGGTGCCGAGGGTGCGGCGCTTGCCAGCGCGCACAATGACGCCGCGCTCGTTTTCCTGGGGCACGTCGTGGCTGAAGAACAGGCTGATCGGCACGCCGAACAGCTCGGCGAAGGCCCTGAGGTCGCCAAGCGACGGCGTCGAGAGGCCGCGCTCGACCTGGCTGACCCAACCGACCGAACGTCCGAGTTTCAGCGCGATGTCCGAGAGCGTCAGCCCACGCGCCCTGCGCAGCGCCCTGATGTCGCTTGCCAGCACGCGTTCGTCAGGTCCCTGCAATGTTCGTGCGGTAGTGGAGGGCAAAACGCTCACGTCATGAAAATTTCTATCCGAATTTCATGAGAAAGCAAGCTCATGAAAAAATCAAGTAGATTTTCACCCATGCTCAAGATTTGCTTGCAGGATTTTGACGGTTCATGCAAAGGCTCCGCTTCTTCGAGCGGCGAGCGGGGACGTCCGATCGACACAAAGGCTAAGGGACGGCCCATGCTGGAAAAGAAGGCTCCAATCGCGGGGGATGCCGAGATTGTCGATGACGCGATCATATCACGCCGTTCGGTGCGCGCATTTCTGCCCGACATGGTCGACGACGAGACGATCCGCGCCATCCTGGCGGTTGCGGCGCGCGCTCCGTCGGGCACCAACATGCAGCCATGGCGGGTCTACGTCACCAAGGGCGAGACCAAGCAGCGGATATCGGACGCCATCCTGAATTCCGGCATCCGTGCCGAAAAGGCCGACTGGGACGAGTATCGCTACTATCCCACGCAGTTTTTCGAGCCGTACCTGACCCGCCGCCGTGCCAATGGCTTTGGTCTCTATGGCGTGCTTGGCATCGGCCGACGCGAAGTCGACAGGATGCGCGCCCAGCATGACCGCAACTTCGTCTTTTTCGATGCGCCGGTCGGCATGATCTTCACCATCGACCGCCGCCTCAACCAGGGTTCGTGGATCGACTACGGCATGTTCCTGCAGAACATCATGGTCGCGGCGCGGGGCAGGGGCCTGCACACTTGCCCGCAGGCCGCCTTCGCGCCCTATCACCGGCAGATCCGGCCGGTGCTCAACATTCCCGACGAGGAGATCGTCGTCTGCGGCATGGCGCTCGGCTATGAAGACACGTCCAAGCCGGAAAACGCCTTCCGCACCGATCGCGTGCCGCTGGAAGAGTGGGTGACGTTCAGCGAATAGAGCCGCTGGGCGGCCAAGCTCGTGGTCGTTTCTATTCCGTGTTCATCCGCATGCCGTGGCCGCTGACATGGGCGCCGTCCTGCGGTGTCAGCTTGAGATAGGCGAGCAGCGCGCAGAGCGTGATGACGCCCTCGATCATAAAGAGGATCCGGAAATCGCTGGCGACGGCCGCGCCGCCGCCGGCGAGGAATGACAGCATGGCCGCCGCCAGGCCGACGCTGATGGCGACCGCGAGCTGCCACAGAATGTAATAGAGCGCGCTGAAGCGGGCGAGCTGTTCGGGCGCGATGTCGGAATAGGCGAGGTTGCCGGTCGAAGCCCATTGCACCGAACGGAATATGCCGAAGATGAAGATATAGCTGAGCGTGATCCAGACCGGCGTCGTCGCCTGCAGCAAGGCAAAGCCCGCGACCATCGCGGCGACCACGGGCGTGTTGAAGACCAGCACGCGGCGGAAGCCGAAGCGATTGAGAAGGCGCGGCATGAAGAACCGCATGATCACCGAGCCGACCGCCGCGACGAAGGTCAGCGATCCCGCCTGCACCGCGCTCATGCCGAAGCCGAGCTGGAACATCAGCGGCAGCAGGAAGACGACGGAGCTGAGTCCGATCGTGTCGAGGCCGCCGCCGGTGAGGAAGGAGATGCGGAAGGTGCGGATGCGCAACAGCTTGAGATCGAGGAGGGGATTGCGTACGCGCAGGCAGTGGAAGGAGGCGACCGTCAGGATGGCGACGGCCAGCACAAGCTCAACCGCGATCAAGCTCCCAGCGACGTCCTTCGCCGCCAGCGAGTCCATGCCGAAGACCAGCAGGACCATGCCGCTGCCGACCAGTAGAAAGCCCGGAAAATCGAAAGGCGTGCGCACGGGCTTGGTCACTGTGGGAAACAGCGAGGCGGCAAGCACGGCCGCCGTCAGCGCGAAGGGCACGTTGATGAAGAAGATCCAGCGCCAGGAAATGTAAGTGGTCAGCGCGCCGCCGACGAGCGGACCGACCAGCGGTCCGGACTGGCCGGCCAGCGAGATATACATGTTGATCTTCAGCGTCCGACTGCGCGGAAAGGTCGACAGGATGACGACCTGGCCGAGCGTGCCCATCAGCGCGCCACCGAAGCCTTGCAGTGCGCGGGCGCCGACCAGCATCCAGATGTCGTTCGAGAGCCCGCACAGGGCCGATGAGGCGGCGAACACCAGCAAGGCGAAGCAGTAGACATTGCGCAGGCCGAAGCGGTCGGCGGCCCAGCCGCCGAGCGGCATCGAGATGATCAGGCTGGCGACATAGACGGTGATTAGCAGGCCGAGCTGGCTGGGTGGACGAGCGAGGCTTTCGCCGATACCGGGCAGTGCCGTCACCACGACATTCTGATCGAGGCTGGTCATGAACACACCGCAGGCGACCGTCAGCGGCAGCAGGAGCAAGGCTCTGGCCGACACATCGGCGCGATCCGTGGCGCCGGCGGATAGTTCAGCAGTCATGGGGATGTTCGAACCAAACGAATGCGCCGACTCTGAGACGGGATTTTCATACCCCTTGGACCGGTTGGGCGGCCCACGTTTTCCACCATGGGCGCCTGCGGCGGGATTCTCTAGCGGCAGAACCGGCTGGCCTTGAGGCCAGAAGCCGCGGCGGAGCGGCCATCCGGTCACATCATCTATTGCACTTCGTAGCCGACTTCCTCGCTGGCATGGCGAAGCGCCTTCCAGAACGAACGCGCGAAGGAGCGGAAGACATGGATGTCGAACTGATCGGCGCCGGTGCGCTGGATCTGGGCAAAGACATCGTGATGCGCAGTCGAGCGGCCAGCGCCTATGGGGAAGGCCGGCAGCGCGAAGTCGATGGCAAAGAATTTCGCCAGCACCCATTCGGCCTTCGGCCCGGCAATGCGAATGGCGGTGCGGCCATGCGACAGGTCCGTCACCGTGCCGATGTCCGGCGTTACCACCTTTGAAAAGGCGGCGGCCAGCCCTTCGGCCTCATCGACAACCGTGAACTTTCCCGGCGCGAAGCCGAACACCGATTTCACGCCGTTACTCAGGCCGCCGCCGGCGCCATCAGGCAACACGAGCCCGGTGACGGCGCCGATGGCCGCCATCAGTCTCTTCTCCTCGCCCGGCCATGCGGCGAGCTGCACGATCGAGCCCGGGCTCGTTTCGGTCAGGAGGATCTCGACGCCATGTTCGAAATTGCCATGCGAGCCGACGTGAAACTCCGGCTCGAGGGGGGATTGGCGCTCAACCATGCATGCGGGTCCCTTCCGGATCGTAGAAATGGTTGGAGACGATCTCCACCGGCCCGAAGCGATTGCGCAGGGGATCGGAGACGTGGGCACGCGTGCCGTGCCTGGCCTTGCCGCCCTTGACCAGCGCCAGCGCGATATGCTTGCCGAGCGCCGGCGAGTAGCAGCAGGCGGTGATGTGGCCGATCGAGCCGTGCGGATTGGCTTCGTCGATCTCCTCGACAATGTGCGAACCGCCATTGAGCGGCCGGTTGTCCAGCGCGATCAGGCCAACCAGTTCCAGACGGTCGGACGCGATCAGGCCTTCGCGGTCCATCATCGCCGAGCCGATGAACGGCTTCTTCTTCGACAGCATCCAGTCGAGATGCAGGTCGCGCGCCGTGGTGCGGCCGTCGATCTCGGCGCCGGTGACATGGCCCTTCTCGATGCGCATGGTGCCCAGTGCCTCGAGCCCATAGGTGACCAGCCCGAACGGCTTGCCGGCCTCGATCAGCGCCTCCCAGACATAGGTGCCGTGGCCGGCGCCGCAATAGACCTCGAAGGCCATTTCACCCGAGAAGGATAGCCGGCAAATCATCACCGGTACGCCTGCTATTTCACCGTGGACAATGCCCATGAAAGGCAAGGCGGCGTTGTCGACCGATGTGCCGGTGACGCAGGCGGCGAGGATCTGCCTGGCCTTTGGCCCGCCGATCGCGGCCCCCGCCCATTCGTCGGTCACCGAGGTGACGTGGACCTTCAGTTCCGGCCAGATCACATCGAGGAAATACTCCAGATGCTGCATCACCTTGCCGGCATTGGCCGTGGTGGTGGTCATGAGGAAATCCTGTTCGCCGAGCCGCCAGGTGGTGCCGTCGTCGAAGGCAAAGCCGTCCTCGCGCAGCATCAGCCCGTAGCGCGCCTTGCCTACGGCGAGCGTTGAAAACATGTTGGTATAGACGCGGTCGAGGAATGCCGCGGCATCGGGGCCCTGGACCGCGATCTTGCCCAGCGTCGAGACGTCCACAATGCCGGCGCTTTCGCGCGTCGCCCTGGCCTCGCGCACATAGGCCTGCTCGACCGTTTCGCCGGCGTGGCCGTAGATCATCGGCCGGTACCAGAGGCCGGCGGAATACAGCGTCGCGCCATGGTCGACATGCCAGTCGTGCATCGGCGTCAGCCGTTCGGGCTTCAGGTCGCCGAAACGTTCCGCCGCCAGCGAACCGATCGAAACCGGCGCGAAGGGCGGCCGGAAGCGCGTCGTGCCCACTTCCGGGATCGGCTTGCCCAGGGCTTCGGCCATGATGGCGAGGCCGGGAACATTGGAGCTCTTGCCCTGGTCGGTCGCCATGCCAAGCGTCGTGTAGCGCTTCAGATGCTCGACCGAGACAAAGCCTTCGCGATGCGCCAGCCGGACATCCTCCGCCGTCACGTCGTGCTGGAAGTCGACAAAGCTCTTGCCCTTGGCCCTGATCTCGAACACCGGCGCCGGGTCGGGTTCGCCGGGTACGGCTTCGACAGTGGGCAATGCCGCCGGGGTGCCGGTTCCACCGGCTGCCGCAAGGCCGGCGGCACGGCCTTCGGCGATCGCCTCGACGGTGGAAAAACTGCCGGTGAAGGCGCCGGCTCCAATCCACTGCTGTGTTGGCCACTGCCGCGTTGGCTTCGGCGGCAGGAAGGCTTGCCGCGCGGCATCCCATTCCGCTTTCGCACCGGCCTGGCTGGCCAGATGGATGGTCGGCGACCAGCCGCCCGACATCAGCAGGCAGTCGGCATGGATGCTGCGCGCATCGCCGGTGAGCGCGCCCGTGACCATGTCGAAGCGCTGAACCTTGATGCCCGACAGCGTCTTGCCGCCCTCGGTCGCGACGACGGCATGGCCGGCAAAGATTTCGGCTTCCGCTTCCGTGGCGAGGCTGCGCATCTCGGCTGAAAGTTCTGATCTGACGTCGGCGATGGCGACGACCGCGGCCCCCGCTTTCTTCAACGCGACGGCCGCCCGGTAGGCGCTGTCATTGTTGGTGAACAGCGCGATCCGCTCGCCCGGCAGCACGCCAAACTCGTTGGCGTAGCGTTCCGCCGCATGCGCCAGCATCACGCCCGGCCTGTCATTGCCCGGGAAAACCAAGGGGCGCTCGAAGGCGCCGGTGGCCAGCACCACCGATCTGGCGCGGATCGCCCAGTAGCGATGGCGTGGCTCGCCCTTAGACGGCTGTTCCTTGTGGTCGCTGACCCGCTCGAGCGCGGCAAGCGTGTTGTTGTCGTAATAACCCCAGACCGTGGTTCGCGGCAGAAGCCGGACATTGTCGCGGCCCTCAAGCTGGGCGACGGTGCGCCGCACCCAATCGGTTGCCGGCGTGCCGTCGATGGTCTCATCGGACCAGTTGGCCGAACCGCCGAAACGCGGCTCGAGATCGGCCAGGATGACGCGGGCGCCTTGATCGGCGGCCGCTTTGGCGGCCATCAGGCCGGCGGGGCCGGAGCCGACCACCAGCACGTCGCAGAAGGCGTTCATGCGCTCGTAGCGGGCCGGATCCTTCGCCGATCCGGCGCTGCCGAGGCCGGCGGCGCGGCGGATGAAGTGCTCGCAGAACATCCAGAAACGCGTGCCCTTCAGCGGACCGAAAACCGGCCCCATGAAGGTCTTGTAGTAGAAGCCGGCCGACAGGATCTTGCCGCCAAGCTGATTGGCGGCATGGATGTCCCAGGCGAGCGACGGGAAGCGGTTCTGGCTGACGGCGAGCAGCCCATCATGGATCTCGACCATGGTCGCCGGAATGTTTGGCTCGCGAACCTCGCCCTTCAGCACCGTCACCAGCGCGTTCGGCTCCTCGACCCCAGCGGTGAGCAGGCCGCGCGGGCGGTGGTATTTGAACGAGCGTCCGAAAAGGGTGACGCCCTTGGCCAGCAGCGCGGAGGCCAGCGTGTCGCCGGCATGGCCGGTGTAGGCCACGCCGTCGAAGGTGAAGCGGATCGTCTTCAGTCGATCGATGCGGCCGCCGGTGTCGGTGCGGCGCGGGCTCATGACTGGCCCTCCGCCTTGCGGCGCGCGGCCGATGCATGGTCACCGCGCACGAAGGCGACGCTGGAAATCTCATGCGTCAGCGTGTTGCGCACGACCCGCAGATGCGCACGGCAACCGCCGGAATGCTGCCAGATCTCGTTGTGGTCGCCGGCCGGGTTCAGCCGGTCGTAGACATAGGCATTCCACGCCTCGAAATTCTGCGAGGCGGGGTCGGGACGCTCGCGGTTGCCGTCACCCTGATAGGTGAACTCGATGACGTCGCGCGGGCCGCAATAGGGACAGGTGATCAGCACGGTATATTCCTGATGAAGCCTTGCTTAATGAAGCCTTGCTAGTGAAGCCTGGGGTTGGCGCCCTGACCCTTGTCGTCGATCACCAGGCCGCGATGGAAGCGGTCGAGCGTGAAGGCGGCATTGAAGTCGTGCGGCTCATCCTTGGCGATGGTCCAGGCAAAGCACCAGCCTGAGGCCGGCGTTGCCTTGAAGCCGCCATAGCACCAGCCGCAATTGAGATACATGCCGGGCAGGGGACCTGTGGTGATGATCGGCGAACCGTCCATCGACATGTCGCAGACGCCACCCCAGGAGCGCAGCATGCGCACGCGGGCAAGACCCGGAAACAGCGCCAGCATCTCGCTCATCACCTCGTCGACGATGGGCAGGTTGCCGCGCTGGGCGTAGCTATTGTAGCCGTCGATGTCGCCGCCATAGACAAGGCCGCCCTTGTCGGATTGCGACATGTAGAAATGGCCCATGCCGAAGGTCACGACGGTGTCGATGAAGGGCTTCAGCGATTCGGTGACGAAGGCCTGCAGCACATGGCTCTCGATCGGCATCGTCTCGACGCCGGCCAGCTGCATGACGCGTCCGGTGCTGCCGGCCACCGCGACCGCCACCTTCTTGGCCCTGATATCGCCGCGCGAGGTGGTGACGCCGGTGATGCGGCCGCCGTCGCGCAGGAAGCCGGTCACTTCGCAATTCTCGATGATGTCGACGCCGCGCCGGTCGGCGCCGCGCGCATAGCCCCAGGCGACGGCATCGTGACGGGCGGTGCCGGCGCGCCGTTGCATCAGGCCGCCGACCACCGGAAAGCGCGCCTCGTTGGAGATATCGAGCGCCGGGATGAGGCGTTTGATCTCCGCCGGCGTCATCAATTCCGCATCGACGCCGAGATGGCGCATGGCGTTGCCACGCCTTGCATAGTCATCGAACTGGGCCGGCGTATGCGCCAGATTCAGGCAGCCGCGCTGGGAGAACATGACGTTGTAGTTAAGCTCGTGCGAGAGGTTCTCCCATAGTTTCATCGAATGTTCGTAGAAGCGGGTGTTGGCCGGCAGCAGATAGTTCGAGCGCACGGCGGTGGTGTTGCGGCCGACATTGCCGGAGCCGAGCCAACCCTTTTCGAGCACCGCGACATTGGAGATGCCGTGCTCCTTGGCAAGATAGTAGGCGGTCGCCAGGCCGTGTCCGCCGCCACCGATGATGATGACGTCATAGGACGCCTTCGGGTCCGGCTTGCGCCAGGCCGGCTTCCAGTCCTTGTTTCCCTTGAGCGCGTTCGCGAGCAGCGAAAGGGCCGAGTACTCTGCCATGTGTCATGTTGTCCGTTTCGGGCGATGCGGCAGACTATAGAGCAGGCCGCATGCGCAAAGCCAATATTGCGCCATTGCCTTTCGACTGGCCGACTCAAGAATCGACGATCGGGCGGAAACAGGCGGCGGATGCGACAGCTTGCTCCATGATATGGCCGTCTTTATCAAGGACGGGCACTTCAAATGCCTTTGCCGCCCGTGAGTCGCCAAGAAATCATGCTTTTCCGATTGTTCCGCCTGATTCTGGTCTGCGCGCTTGTCGCATCAGCGCCGCTCGGCGCCATCGCACAGGTGGCAGGTCAGGGTCCCGCGGCGCCAGGTGGCAACCAGGTTCCGGCGGCGCCGGGTGGCAGCCAGGCTCCGGTGGCGCCCGCGGCCAGCCCGGCGCCCCCGGGCCTGATCGCCGATCAGCAGAAGATGATCAAGGACCTGACGGCGAAGACCGATGGCTTCGAGAAGAAGATCCAGCAGGACGGCGAGGAGGATTCAAGTCTCGTCGACATCCGCCTGCAGCTTGAGGAACTGTCCCGCGAATCGCTGAACACCGCGCTTGCCTTCCGCACCCGCCTTGCCGAGATCAACGCCAGAGTTCAGCAGCTCGGCCCGCTGCCCGGCGCGGGCCAGCCGCCCGAGCCCGATATCGTGAGCACTGAACGCCAGGCGCTGACGTCGGAAAAGGCCGAGATCAACGCTGTCATTTCGCAAGCCCAGGCCCTGTCGATCCGCATCAGCGGGCTGATCGACAAGATCGGCAATATGCGCAGCGCGCTGTTCCGCAATCTTTTGACGAAGCGCTATGTGCTGTCGGACGCGCTGAGCCCGCAGGTCTTTTCGGACGCCCGCGACGAGTTCGGCAATTTCTACAAGGCGGTGTCTTCCTGGCTGAGCTTCGCCTTCAAGTTCAAATTCCAGGCCATTCTTGCGGCGACCTTCGTCGCGCTCGGCCTGGCCCTGGTGCTGCTGGTCGGCGGCAGGCGTCTGTTCGGGCGGGTGTTCGAAGCTGACCCGACCAACGAGGATCCGTCCTATCTCAGCCGCCTCTCGGTTGCTTTCTGGTCGACCCTGCTGCCCACGCTGGCGGTCGGCGCCTTTCTTGGGTCGACGATCTTCTTCTTCAATTATTACAACGTTTTGCGCGGCGATATCGGTCTCTTCCTCAACGCGCTGGCGACCGTCATCGGCGTGGTGTTCTGCGTCAACCGGCTGACCAATGCGGCCCTGTCGCCGCGCCTGCCGAACTGGCGCCTCATTCCGGTCGAAACCGGGCCGGCACGCTGGCTGGTGCGCCTGGCCACGGCCATGGCCGTGGTCATCAGCTTCAACACCTTCCTGTCGATCGTGAACGACAAGATGGGCTCGCCACTGTCGCTGACCATCGCCCGCAGTTTCCTCGCAACCATTATCGTCGGCGTCATCCTGATCCTGATGGCGATGCTGCGGCCGTTCAAGGCGCGCGACGGAAGCTGGCGGCCGTGGCCGGCATGGCTGCGCTACCTGTCGCTGGCACTCGGCCTTTTCACCATCGTCGCCGCCTTGCTCGGCTATATCGGCCTCGCGCTGTTCGTCTCGCTGCAGGTCGTGGTCACCGGCACCGCGCTCATCACCGCCTATATCGGCTTCCTGTCGGCGCAGGCGATCGGCGAGGAGGGCGCTTTCGCCAACACATCAGTCGGGCGCTGGCTGTCGGCCAATTCCAGCTATGAGGATACCGCACTCGACCAACTCGGCCTGGTGGTCAGCGTCGCCATCAATCTGATGATCGTGCTGGTGTTCCTGCCGCTGATCCTGCTGATGTGGGGCTTCCAGCCGGGCGATATCCAGGCCTGGGCCTACAAGCTGGCGACCGGGGTCACCATCGGTTCGGTGACGATTTCGGTCACCGGCATCCTCTCCGGTATTGTCGTCTTCATCATCGGCTATTTCCTGACGCGCTGGTTCCAGGGCTGGCTCGACGGTTCGGTGATGGCGCGCGGCAAGGTCGATACCGGGGTGCGCAACTCGATCCGGCTGGCGGTCGGCTATGCCGGCGTGGCGCTGGCGGCGCTGGTCGGTATCTCGGCCGCCGGTATCGACCTCTCCAGCCTGGCGCTGGTCGCCGGCGCTCTTTCCCTTGGCATCGGCTTCGGCTTGCAGAATGTGGTGTCCAACTTCGTCTCCGGCCTGATCCTGCTGGCCGAGCGGCCGTTCAAGGTCGGCGACTGGATCGTCGCCGGCGACGTCAGCGGCACGGTCAAGAAGATCAGCGTGCGCGCCACCGAGATCGAAACATTTCAACGGCAGTCGGTGATCCTGCCCAATTCAAACCTGATCAACAACGCCGTCGGCAACTGGACGCACCGCAACAAGCTCGGCCGCATCGACATCAAGATCGGTGTCGCCTATGGCAGCGACGTCAAGCAGGTCCACGCCGTCCTGCTCGAGATCGCGCGCAGCCATCCGCTGGTGCTGAAGAACCCCGAACCTTTCGTGCTGTTTTCCAATTTCGGCGCGGCCGCGCTCGAATTCGAAATCAGGGTTTTCCTGGCCGATGTGATGAATGGCAACATTGTGCAGAACGACGTCCGCTTCGCCGTGCTCGAGAAATTCAACGACCAGCATATCGAAATCCCTTCGACGCCGCGTGCCGTCGTCGAGACCAAGGATGCGAAGGCCTGGCCGACTGACGACGACAAGATCGAAGCCGATTTCGTGGAGCAGGAACAGGCGAAGGCGGAGGCCGCGGCCGAAGCGAAACGAGCCGCCAAATCAGGACGCAAGGCGCGCAAGCCCGATCCCGACTAGATCTCGGAGCCGGTCAGTTGTTCGCGATCGGCGCGGGGGAGTGCCGTGTGCAGATCGGTGTTGAAATCAACAGGGCCGGCGTGCGCCTGCAGCCTGCAGCCTGCACTGGGGAAGCCAAAGCCAATTGCGGCATGAATGCGGCATTCAGTTGCGGTTCAGCTTCCATCTCATATAAGCTTCCATGCAAAGGGCGAAAATGCCTTGCGAAATGCAACAGGGGCGGTGGGAACACCGATATTGCACCATGTGGAAGTCTCTCGTCGCTGCCGTCGCCTTGCTCGCCGTGAGCGGCTCGGCCCATGCCGCCAGCGCGGTCAACAAGGACGCTGAGACCCGTACGCTGATCGTGACGGAGGGCGGTAGCAAGACCGAACTTGCGCTGGCAGGAGGGGAAACCGTCGAGTTCTGCCAGAATGGCTGCTTCGTCACTTTGCCCAATGGCGATCTTGAAGCCCTGACCGGTTCGGAAACCGTCGAAATCTCAGGCGGCGTTGGCCGCATAAAGTAATCTCTGCGGCATGGTTGGAAAGGCCGGGCATTGCTCGGCCTTTTGTTGTTTCCGCTGGCGGTCGTTAACAATGATGGCGGAAATACCGCCGCGGCATCCGAGGATTTGGTGCTTTCTTGAGTCGGCTTCCAAGCACTGGGTGAACGACGTCCTGTGGACTTGGTCGCTTGGCTTTTTCCGAATGTCGCAAACAGGCTTCATCAGCCCCATCGCTCGGCCCTATAGTCCGCGCGCTTTATCACACTGGAGTCGCGGGCAATGGCAGAGTTTCCGAAAAAGGCGAAGGTCGTCATCATTGGCCTCGGCGGTATTGTTGGCGCATCGATCGCCTATCATTTGATCGAGCGAGGCTGGGACGATATTGTCGGCATCGACAAGTCGGGCATCCCGACCGATATCGGCTCGACGGCGCACGCCTCCGACTTCTGCTACACGACCAGCCACGACTTCCTGTCCTGCTGGACGACGCTCTATTCCATAGATTTCTACGAGAAGATGGGTCACTACGCCCGCATCGGCGGTCTCGAGGTTGCCCGCGTCGGCGACGACAGCCGCATGGACGAGATCAGGCGCAAGATCGCCTCGGCGAAAGCGTTTGGAACACGCGCGCGCCTGATCGAGCCCGCCGAGATCAAGGAGAAATTCCCGCTCATCGAACAGGAGATGGTGCAGGGAGGCCTATGGGATCCGGACGCCGGTCTCGTCATTCCGCGCTCGCAGACTGTCGCCGGCAAGCTTGTCGACCAGGCGGAAGCGTCGGGCAAGCTGAAATCCTTCGCCAACACGCCGGCCAAGTCGCTGGTGGTCAAGGACGGCCGCATCAGCGCCGTCGTCACCGATCGCGGCACGATCGAGGCTGACTATGTCATCGTCTGCGCCGGCATTTGGGGGCGGCTGATCGCGGAGATGGTCGGCGAGGACCTACCGGTTATGCCGATCGACCATCCGCTGACCTTCTTCGGACCCTACAATGAGTTCGCCGGCACCGGCAAGGAGATCGGCTGGCCGTTGCTGCGCGACCAGGGCAACTCGGCCTATATGCGCGACACGGGCGATCCCAAGACCGCCGAGGGCGGGCAGATCGAATGGGGTTATTACGAAGAGACCAATCCGCGTCTCTGCCACCCGCGCGACCTGCTTGAGAAGGACCAGGCGCGTTTGTCGCCTTCGCAGCGCGACCTCGACATGGAACAGATCCTGGCGCCGCTCGAACGCGCGATGGAACTGACGCCGATCCTGGGCGAACTCGGCTACAATGAGAGCCATTCCTTTAACGGCCTGCTGCAGGTGACGGCCGATGGCGGCCCGTCCATGGGCGAGAGCCAGAAGGTGAGGGGTCTCTGGTATGCCGTCGCGATCTGGGTCAAGGACGGTCCCGGCATGGGCAAGCTGATCGCCGACTGGATGACGGACGGCCGTACCGCGATCGACCACCACGCCATCGACTATGCGCGCTTCTACCCGCACCAGACCAAGGAGCAGTTCATCTGGGATCGCTGCACCGAAACGGCGATGAAGGTCTACAATCCGGCGGTGCATCCGCGCGAACCGTTCTCCAAGGGCCGCAACATCCGCCGGTCGCCCTTCTGGGAGCGCGAGAAGGAACTCGGCGGCTACTTCATGGAACTGGGCGGCTGGGAGCGCGCGCATGGCTATGCCGCCAACGAGCATCTGCTCGAAAAATACGGCAACCGGGTGCCGGTGCGCGAGAACGAATGGGACAACCGCCATTTCTGGCGTGTCTCCAACGCCGAGCATCTGGCGATGAGCGAGGATTGCGGCATCGTCAACCTGTCGCACTTCTCCATGTATGACGTCGAAGGACCTGACCACGTCGCGTTGCTGGAGTGGCTCTGCGCGGCCAAGATCGGCGGCGACAACAACATCGGCAAGGGCATCTACACCCACTTCCTCGATGAGGAAGGCATGGTGCGCGCCGACTTCACCGTCATCCGCATGGCCGACCGCTGCCGCGTCATCGACGGCGCCGACGCTGGCCCGCGCGACTTCCAGTACATGCGCCGTACGGCGCAGGACAAAGGTTTTGACGTCACCATCACCGATGTGACGGAAAAATACGTCACCATTGGCATCTGGGGGCCGAACGCCCGCACGACCTTACAGAAGGTGGTCGAAAATCCCGAAGGGCTGTCGCTGGAGAATTTCCCGTTCGCCGCGATCAAGCCGATCCGGATCGGCGGCAAGGACGTCACGGCTTTCCGCATCTCCTATGTCGGCGAGCAGGGCTGGGAATTGCATATGCGCTACGAGGATGGGCTGGCCGTCTGGGACGCGCTGCGCTCGACCGGCGTGATGCCATTCGGCGTCGAGACTTACGCCAACACGCGCCGCATGGAAAAGAGCCTGCGCCTGCAGAACGCCGACCTGCTGACGGAATACAATTTGCTGGAAGCCGATCTCGCGCGTCCGAAGGTCAAGGAGAACGATTTCTGCGGCAAGGCCAAGCATGTGGAATATCGCGCCCGCGAGCACCAGCCGGCCATGCTGTGCACGCTTGTCATGACCGACAACAAGGACGGCAAGGGTGTTGCCCGCTACCCCGTCGGCATCATGCCTGTGATGGATCCGGCAACCGGCGAGACGCTCGTCGACGAACTCGGCCGCCGCTCCTTCACGACGTCGGTCGCCTATGGCCCGACCATTGGCAAGAACATCGCGCTCGCCTACCTGCCCTGGGCCTATGCCCAGGAGGGCCGCAAGCTCGAGGTGGAGTATTTCGGCGAGACCTATCCGGTCGAAGTGGCCAGTGTTGGCTACAAGCCGCTCTACGATCCGGAGAACCTCAAGCCGCGAAGCTGATCGCGGGCGGAGCAACGGACTGATCGCAAAAGCCTGGCATAGAGCAGGGCTTTTGTCTTTTTAACCAGGCCGTTTTCGCTTACGCTCAAGGAATGTCTGCTTTCCCGAGCGCAAGACATTTCCTTTCGAGCTGCGCCACGCTGGCGCTGATGCTCTGGCTGGCGCCCGGATCCCGCGCGGACGAGCCGGTCGACGTCGAACTGGTGCTGGCGGTCGACGTCTCGCTGTCGATGTCGGCCGACGAACTCGAGATCCAGCGCCATGGCTACGCGGCGGCGCTGACGCATGACAATGTGCTGCAGGCCATCGCCGATGGCGCCTACGGCAAGATCGCGGTCACCTATGTCGAGTGGGCCGGCACCAGCTGGCAGCGCGTCATCGTGCCTTGGACAGTGATCGCCAACCGCGCTGACGCGGAGCGCGTGGTCGCCCAATTGTCGGCCCAGCCGCCCGACAGCGCGCGGCGCACCTCGATCTCCGGCGCGTTGGAATTCGGCAGCGACCTTTTCGCCGAAAGCGGCTACCAGGGGACCAAGCGCGTCATCGACGTTTCCGGTGACGGACCCAACAACCAGGGCGCGCCGGTCAATCTCATCCGTGACGGTCTGGTCAGGCAAGGTATCGTCATCAATGGCCTGCCGCTGATGACCCGAGGCGGATTTTCCGGCGCCTATGACGTCAGCGATCTCGACCGCTACTACAGCGACTGCGTCATCGGCGGCCCCGGAGCCTTCATGATCCCGGTCAACGACTGGACGCAATTTCCCGAAGCCATCCGCCGCAAGCTGGTGCTCGAGCTTGCCGGTTCGGCGTCACCGCAATGGGCGGCGGAAGCAGCCGATCCGCCAGTGGTGCTGGCGCAGGACAGGCCCGCCGTCGACTGTCAGATCGGCGAGAAAATGTGGCGCAACCGCAACTGGGGGCTCGACAGCCGCTAGAGCCCGAACGAATCGACCTGAAATCTGAATCCACTTCTAAATCAAGGAGATAGAGCATGATGTCGTCAGAAAACCGCGTCACACTTTTCGGCATCTTGCTCTAGGCCTGCCTCGCCGGCCGAAGCGGTGGCAGAGTGCCCAGGTCATGCGATTCAGGCCGGGGGCGTCGCGGTCAACCGAGGAAACATGAGATGAAACGCCTTGTCATCCTGACTGCCGTCGCGTCGGTTCTTTTTGCCGACGGCGCCAGCGCCCAATATGACGACCAGCCCGCCTGCGTTATGTTCGAGCACTCGAATTTTCGCGGGCGGTCGATCGAGATGGGCCCCGACGATTCCGTGAATTTTCGCGGCGGCCAGTTCTGGAACGACCGTGTATCGTCGGTGTTCGTTCGCCGGGGCTGCACGCTGGTTGCCTACGAGGATACGAATATGAGCGGCGAATCGATCGAGATCAGGCGCCGGGTCCGCGAGCTCGGAGGCGATTGGAACGACCGAATCTCGTCCGCAGAGTGCTACTGTGATGGCTACTGATGCCGGGTTTCGGGCGGCCGGCTGGTGGCCGGCCGCCGATCCGGTGCAGGACACTGCCTGGGTCTCCGTGCGCCTCACCATCCTGTTGATTGACAAGCCGATTGGCGTCTGTGAGACAATTCCCCTGAGATAAAACAAAAGGGGAACTGACATGACCAGGATCGCCGTTCTTGCCGCAACTCTGACATTTGCCGCCGGCTTGTCCGCGCCGGCCATGGCTGCCACGTCGCTGACTATAGGGATCAGCGGCTGGACCGGCTTCGCGCCGCTGACGCTTGCCAAACAGGCAGGCCTCTTCGAAAAGCACGGTCTCGACGTGACCTTGAAGAAGGTGCCGCAGGCCAGCCGTCCGCTCGCCATCGCCAGCGGCGACCTGCAATGTGCCGCCACCACGGTCGAGACCTGGCTGGTGTGGAACGCCAGCGGGGTGACCACCAAGCAGATCTTCCAGCTCGACAAATCCTATGGCGCCGACGGCATCGTCGTGCGCAACGACATCAAGACCGTCGCCGATCTTAAGGGCAAGACCGTCGCTTCCTCGGCGCCGGGCACGTCACCCTATTTCCTGCTCGCCTGGGTGCTGAACAAGAACGGCATGTCGACCAAGGATGTGACGGTCGTCAATCTGGAGCCGGACGCGGCGGCGCAAGCCTTCCTTGCCGGACAGAACGACGCGGCGGTGACCTATGAGCCTTTCATCTCGGCGGTGCGCGACAAGGCCGACCAGGGCCATATCCTGGCGACCACGCTCGACTATCCGATGGTTCTCGATACGGTCGGCTGCACGCCCGAATTCCTCAAGGCCAATCCCGATGCCGCCAAGGCGCTGGCCGATAGCTATTTCGATGCGCTCGACCTGATCAAGAAGGACCCGCAGAAATCCTACGAGATCATGGGCGCCGACGTGAAGCAGTCGGCCAAGGAATTCGAGGATTCGGCGAAGTACCTGAAATGGGCCGACAAGGCCGAGAACAAGCAGTTCTTCACCAAGGAATTCCAGGACTTTTCCAAGACCGCAGGCGCGCTTTTGCTGCAGATGGGGCTGATCAAGGAAGCGCCCGACGTCACCACGCTTGCAGATACCAGCGCGGTGGCGAACTGACGGATCAACCCTGGGCATCATGCGGTGGCGCCGGGCGCCGCCGCTTTGCTTCCGACAAAGGATGAAGATGCGCCCCTTGCATCCGGTCTCGCCGAGCATTCGAACCGTGCTCGGCATTTCCTTCTTCGTGCTGTTCGTGGTCTTCTGGGCCTGGATCACACTTGGCGGCCACGTCAACCGCATCTTCCTCGCCGACCCGCTGTCGATGCTCAGGGACGGATGGCGCCTGCTGGTCGAGGACCATTTCTGGCTCGACATATTGATCACCATCTGGCGGGTCTTCGGCGGCTTTGTCCTGGCGTCGGTCGTCGCCGTGCCGCTCGGCATCGCCATGGGCGCCTGGAAGCCGGTGGAAGCGTTTCTCGAGCCGTTCGTCTCCTTTGCCCGCTACCTGCCGGCGTCGGCCTTCATTCCGCTGCTCATCCTGTGGGCCGGCATTGGCGAACTGGAGAAACTGCTCGTCATCTTCGTCGGCTCGGTGTTCCAGATCATCCTGATCATCGCCGTCAAGGTCGGGTCGACACGGCGCGACCTGGTCGAGGCCGCCTATACGCTGGGCTCGACCAACAACAGCATCGTCAAACGGGTGATCATGCCGGCCAATGCGCCCGAGATCGCCGAGACGCTGCGCCTGGTGCTCGGCTGGGCGTGGACCTATGTCATCGTCGCCGAACTGATCGGCTCTTCCTCGGGCATCGGCTACATGATCATCAACAGCCAGTCGCGGCTGGCGACCGGACAGATCATCTTCGGCATCATCGTCATCGGTCTGATCGGGCTGTTGTCCGATTTCGCCTTCAAGGCGTTCAACCGCTGGCTGTTTCCGTGGAGCCTGGCGTGAGCAAGCTTCTCATCGAGGGCGTCTCTCGTATCTTCGCCGGCGTGCGCGGCGGACAGCCGGTCAAGGCGCTGATGCCGATCGACCTGGCGGTCGCCGCCAATGACTTCATTACCATTCTGGGGCCGTCAGGCTGCGGAAAGTCGACGCTGCTGAGAATCGTCGCCGGCCTGGAGGCGCCGAGCGAAGGCCGCGTGCTGCTCGACGGCAAGGCCGTGACGCGCCCGGGACCGGACCGCGGCATGGTCTTCCAGTCCTACACGCTGTTCCCATGGCTGACGGTCGCTGAAAACATCGCCTTCGGCCTGCGCGAACGCGGCATGGCTGAAAAGGAGCGGGACGGGGTCGTCGCTTCCTATGTCGATCTCGTCGGGCTCAAGGGGTTCGAAAACCATTGGCCAAAGCAGCTTTCGGGCGGCATGCAGCAGCGCACGGCGATCGCCCGCGCGCTGGCCAACGATCCCGAGATCCTGTTGTTGGACGAGCCGTTCGGCGCCCTCGACAACCAGACGCGCGGACTTATGCAGGAGCTGCTGCTCGGTATCTGGGAACGGCGCAAGAAGACGGTGCTGTTCGTCACCCACGACATCGAGGAGGCGATCTTCATGGCCTCGCGCGTCATCGTGATGACGGCGCGGCCGGGCCGCATCAAGTCGGACGTCGCCATCGACCTACCGCATCCGCGCCATTACACGCTGAAGACCAGCCCGGAGTTTTCCGCGTTGAAGGCGCGGCTGACCGAGGACATCCGCGTCGAAGCGATGCGGACAGCGCAGGTGAAACCAGCCGAGGCTTGATCCGATAATTTCGGATCAGGCCGCCAGCAACTGCTTGCGGTCGACGCGCTCCTGCTGCGGCGAGCGGGCGTAGAGTTCCCGGTAGCACTTCGAGAAGTGCGAGGCCGAGACGAAGCCGCAGGCGACCGCCACCTCGACCACCGGCAACGAGGACTGGATCAAGAGATGCCTGGCGCGGTCGAGCCGGATTTCCAGATAGTAGCGGGCAGGCGAGCGTCCCATCTCGGTGCGGAAAAGGCGCTCGATCTGGCGACGCGACAGGTCGACATGATCGGCGATCTCGATCAGCGACAGCGGCTCGGAGAGGTTCGCCTCCATCAGTTCGATGATGGTCAGCACTTTCGAGTTCTGTACGCCAAGACGCGCGCGCAGCGGCAGGCGCTGGCGGTCGGTCGGGCTGCGCACGCGGTCGGTCAGCACCTGCTCGCAGACGCGGTTGACGAGGCTCTCGTCGAAATCGTCGCCGATCAGCTTCAGCATCATGTCGAGCGCGGCGGTGCCGCCGGCGCAGGTATAGATGTTCTGGTCGATCTCGAAGAGGTCGGCAAAGACATTGGCCTTGGGAAACGCCTCGGAAAATCCCGGCAGGTTCTCCCAATGGATGGCGCAGCGCTTGTTGGACAGCAGGCCGGCGGAGGCCAGGATATGCGCGCCGGTGCACAGGCCGCCGACGGCAACGCCGCGATTATACTCTTCGCGCAGCCAGGCGAAGGCTGATTTGTTCTGGTAGCGCTCGACATTGATGCCGCTGCAGACGATGGCCATGTTGGGACGATCCGGCCCCGCCATCTTCTTGCGTTCCTCCTCCAGCGAGGTGTTGACCGCGCATTCCACACCGTTCGAGGCGCGCACCGGCTTGCCGTCGATGCTGGCGAGGCGCCAGCGATAGGCCTCGTAGCCGAGCATGCGGTTGGCGGAGCGCAACGGATCGAGCGCGGTCGCAAAAGCGATCATGGTGAAATCGGGAATAAGGAAGAATACAAACGATCGCTTGATCGGATGCTTAACGGCGTTCACGGGAACCTCACGCAGCCATGACGCGAACAGGATGTCGCGAATAGCATAGCGACATCAGGAAATCCCATGCTTGTCAATTGGCTACACCGCTTGGACAAGATTAAATTTGCGACATGGGTCGCAAATGGGCTATTCACAGGCGGGAACCCATGATGCGATCCAGGGACAAGCCCGGGCGCAACGCGGCGCAACAGAAACGCCGCCTTGGTTTGAGCCAGGCGGCGTTACAGTCGTGAAGCCAGCGGCAGTGAGCGCTGTCTCAAAAAAATTTAGGCGACGAAGCCGAGGCGCGCCGCAGCCATGGCGCCGGTCTGGCCGGGCATGGTGTTGGCGAGGCGCTGGCGCTCAAGAGCGGTGGTCAGGTTCATTTCGCGGCGTGCAAAGAGGCGGGAAAAAAGCTTCATGATCATCTCCAATCGGTTGCTCAGACGGGTCGCCTTCGCTTGATGGAGTGGGGCAGCTCGTTTGCTGGCGGTGATATAGGCTTGTGTGAGCGGAAACTAAATCGCAAAAGCGAAGCGCTTGATATGAAAAGCGACACCAAACGCGACAGGGCGGGGCGGGGTGTCCAGAATTCACGATTGTTTACAGAGGCTTAGTTCAGAAAATGAGATGCTATGCGGCTTGTTCATATGCGCCATGCAGCGGCGGCATGGCTCCTGAATTCATTTGAATACAAATAAAACGACAAGAAACGTCCAATAAAACGAGAAGGCCTGCCGGGCGGGCCGCGCGGCAGGCCTTCAGCACAGGGTACACACGATCTACTTTGCTCCAGCCCAGGATCCGATGCCGTTGCGCATGCCGGTCTTGGTGTCGGCAGCTTCAGGCCAGCCAATATCCTTCTGCAATTCGATTGGCAGGGAGCGGATGGCGCGTTCGGTCTGATAGCGGGCGCGGGCCGCGCTGAATTCGGTCGCGATGCGGCCGAGGGAGGACAGGATAGACATTTCATTTCTCCTTATGCGCCAGGCGGCGATGCCAGGCAGCGGCTGATTACGTCAGGTCTGTTTCAGCTTCATTTCATATCGATTGCAGGACTGTGTCGGAGTGGTTTCATGGCTGCTTGTGGCAGCATCCTCAATCGATGCAGTTGACTATGCTCCTGATCTGATGTTCAATCAAACGAAATGGAATGATGCTTTGTATCAGAAAAATTGAAGGCTGATCGCCATGAACGCCCCACTCAATCATCCGCTGCCGCTGCTCGATCTTGACGTTTTGCGCACTTTCGTGGCGATTGCCGAGACCGGCAGCTTCACCACTGCCGCCAATGCCGTCTTTCGCACGCCGTCGGCGGTGTCGATGCAGATCAAGAAGCTGGAGGATATTCTTGGCCGCTCGGTGTTCGCGCGCGATGCTCGCTCGGTGACGCTGACCACGGATGGCGAAATGCTGCTCGGCTATGCCCGGCGGCTGCTGTCGATCAATCGCGAGGTGGTGTCGAAATTCATCATTCCCGACATTGTCGGCGTTGTCCGGCTCGGCTCGCCGGATGATTATGGCGAGCGCGTGCTGCCGCATGTGCTGAAGCGTTTCGCGCAATCGCATCCCTCGATCGCCGTCGACGTCACCATCGACCAGAGCAGCAATCTGCGCCGGCGCATGGATGACCGCGCGCTCGACATCACGCTTCTGACCAACTCCTACAAGACCAGCGCGCTCGGGGCCGAGGTGCTTTTGACCGAGCCGATCGTGTGGGCCGGCGCCAAGGGTGGCTGCGCGCATCTGCGCGAACCGCTGCCGGTGTCGCTGTGGGAAGAAGGCTGCGCCTGGCGCGCCGGTGCGCTCGATGCGCTGGGACGCGAGGGCCGCAACTACCGCATAGCCTATATGAGCGCCCATACGGCCGGCCAGCGTGCCGCGATCATGTCCGATCTCGCCGTGGCGCCGCTGCCGAAGTCGTTCCTTGGCAACGACATGGTCGAGCTCTGCCCAAAGGACGGCATGCCCGACATCGGCACGTATAATCTGGCCATGGTGGTGGCACCGGACGCCAGCGCACCGGTAAGGGCCGTCGCCGACCACATCCGCGCGACGTTCGAAGTGTTCCGGGAAACCGGAAAATTCTGACAGGTGTCGCGATGAACCGAGCTTCGGTGCTCGGCGATCTCGTCACGTTCGCAAAACCGATTGATCGCCTGGCTGAAATGGTCGGTGTGCTGGGCTGGTCCGACACGCCGGTGGTGATGCTGGCTGCCGATCAGATCGTGAGCGTCCTACAACGGGCCCGAGCGGGAGCCCTTACCGCTGCCGATGTGGAAGCATGGGCTGATCTGATCGAATGCAGGGAAGACATCGACTATCAGCCAGAACATTACGAACAAATATTGCAGGCGATCTACATGCTCGCCAATCCGGTCTTGAATGGATCGCTTGACGAAGCCTTGACCGACCAGCTGACCGCCTCGCTTTTGCCCTGATCCGCGGCTTTTTCGCTGCTTAGAAACGCGGCCATGCGTTGGCGTGCCCGCCGCGATTCCGGCATGTCGATCAATGGCCAGACGTGGAACATGCCTTCCTCGTAGATGACATCGATCTCGACACCAGCGGCTCGCGCTTTCTTGGCGAAGATCAAATTGTCGGGACTGAGCATGTCGCGCGACCCGGTCAGAAGCAGTGTCTTCGGCAGCACGGAGAGATTGCCGTAGAGCGGACTAATATGCCAGTCGGTGCGGTCGATGCCGGCACTGTACATCCGGATCGCCTCCAGGCCGCCTGCGATGCCGAGCCAGGGATCTTTGCCCTCGGCCTCGAAGACTTCGGGATTGGCGAGCGACATGTCGAGACCAGGTGAGATCAGCACATGGCGCGACGGCAGTGCTAATCCCTTCTCCGCAGCCATCATGGTCAGCACCACGGCCATGTTGCCGCCGGCTGAATCGCCCATGAAGATGATGTCGTCCGGCTCCGTTTCGTCGAGCATGCGGCGATAGACCTCGCCAACCATGCCGAACATGGCGTGGAAGTCATGCTCGGGAGCGATAGGGTAGATGGGCACAGTGACGGCATAGCCCAGCCGGTCGGCCATGTCGGCAATCAGATGCCAATGATAGGGCGTGATTTCAAAGACATAAGCGCCGCCGTGCAGGTAGAGTATCCGCTTGCGCTCGCCGGCCCTGGGGGCGATCTCGTAGACCGGAAAGCCGTCGACCATGTGCGCCTCTATGTTGAAACGCTGGTACAACGAGGCCGGCGGGTGATGATCCTCCGTCTTGCGCGCGGCAGCAATCCAGCGCCGCAGGTTCTGCGGGCTGGAAAATGCCTTCTTGCGGCTATGCCTGAGCACGAAGGAAACGAAGTGGCTTTTCAAACTTGGCATGCGCATACACGAGCTTCGGCTACAGCCGACTAAGAGAATTCCCCCTCTCTTGCGAAGATCGTGCGTTGGCCAAAAATGTCAAGATTTACGCTTTGTCCACACGGCGGTGTGATCCGCGCTGCTGTCGTCAGCGGCACGGCAAAAGTGCGTCGCGCAGCCGGTTGCCGGCAGCCGCCGGGGACCCGCGGGGCCCCGGCGCCTGGCGAGCAATTTGCATTTGTCTGCGAAATTCATCAGCGCGCGGTGCCGAGGAGCAACGAGGCGAGTGCCGCCTGCGGATCATTGGGCGGCGAGGCTGGCCAACCAATGTCCTTTTGGACATGGGCCGGCAGCGCGTTCAGCGCGCGGATCGCCTTGTTCCTGGCATGGGCCTGCCTGATGGTCACACCAAAACGGCCGAGATTTTCGAACATCGACATTTCTATCTCCCTTGAGAACTGAGGCGGCCGCAGTCGTGGAGATCTCCGGCCGCCGTTTCGACGTCCGCTAAATGCGTTGAATATGTATCGGATGGATTTCGCGAAAACAGCGCTTCGGTTTCCGGATCGGCTCGATCCGGAAACATTTGCATGCAAATGAATTTTGCCCAGGTAACCAAGGCAGGCATGGACGCGGCAATCAGTTCGATCTGAGATGCCGGCGGCGCGAGGATTGTCAGAAAAATGCGGCGTCAGATGACACGCGTCATTCTTCTTTGCGTGACTACTCCCGGCCGCGACGCGCGGCGTGGCCTTCGCGTGAGCGCCGGCGCGGGGTGGCGTCGCCTGCCACACCGTCCTCGCTCACCGTCTTGCGTGGCGGCAGTTTCACCGCCGCCGACAGTTTCGGGAACGGATCGACCTTGTTCGGCAACGCCATGGCATAGACGAAATGCTCCTGGAATTTTGGTTCCAGCGCGGTCTCGATCTTTTCGATCTGGCTCACCGTCTCCTCGATCTCGCGACGATAGCCGCGATTGAGCAGCGCCATGCGTGCACCGGCGCCCGCGGCGTTGCCTACGGCCGAGACCTTGTCCAGGTCGCAGTCGGGGATCAAGCCCAGCACCATGGCGTATTTCGGATCGATAAAGGAGCCGAAAGCGCCGGCGAAATGGATGCGGTCGACATGCTCGGTGTGCTGCTTTTCCATCAACAGCTTGGTGCCGGCATAAAGCGCCGCCTTGGCGAGCTGGATGGCGCGCACATCGGTCTGGGTGATGGTGATCTTCGGCTCGCCTTCCTTCAGCACATAGGAGAAGGTGCGGCCGTTGGCGATGACCCGCGGCGAGCGCAGGCTAAGCGATCCGTCGACGACGCCATCCTCGGAAATGATGCCCGCGAGATACATCTCCGCAACGATCTCGATGATGCCGGAGCCGCAGATGCCGGTGACGCCGGTCGCCTGCACGCTGTCGAGGAAGCCCGGTTCGTCCGACCACAGTTCCGAGCCGATGACGCGGTATTTCGGCTCCAGCGTGTCGGGATCGATGCGCACGCGCTCGATGGCGCCGGGCGCCGCACGCTGGCCCCCGGAGATTTCGGCGCCCTCGAAGGCCGGGCCCGTCGGAGAGGAGGCGGCCACGACCCGCGCACGGTTGCCAAGCACGATCTCGGCATTGGTGCCGACGTCGACGATCAGCATCATCTCGTCCTGGCGATGCGGGCCTTCCGACAGCGTGACGGCAGCCGCATCGGCACCGACATGGCCGGCGATACAAGGCAGCATGTAGAGCCGCGCGCCCTGGTTAAGCTTCAAGCCGATATCCGATGCCTTGATGCGCACGGCGCCCGAGATGGCGAGCGCGAACGGGGCGCCGCCGAGTTCGGTCGGATCGATACCGAGGAACAGGTGATGCATGATCGGATTGCCGACGAAGACGGAATCCAGGATGTCGTTGCGCTGGACGTTGCCTTCCGCGCAGACCTTATCGACGAGACTGGAGATCGCCTCGCGCACCGCAACCGTCATGCCTTCGCGGCCGTCCGGGTTCATCATCACATAGGAGACGCGGCTCATCAGATCCTCGCCGAAGCGGATCTGCGGGTTCGACGTGCCGGACGAAGCGGCGACGCGGCCTGACAGCAGCGACACCAGATGCATGGCGATGGTGGTGGAGCCGATGTCGCAGGCCAGCCCATAGGCCTCGTTCTTGAGGCCGGGCCATAGCGCGATGACACGCGCGATGTCGCTGTCGGCATCCTTGTGGATGGCGGCGGTCGCGGTCCAGTTGCCCTTGCGCAATATGCCCTGCACCTGCGGCAGCAGGTAGAAGTCGAATTCGAGATTCTTGAAGCCCCAGTCCTTCATCAGCGCGATCTTGAGCCGGTCGAGATCGCCGAGCGGCTTGTGCATGTCGGGCTCTTCGATCTCGACATAGCACATGCGGATCGCCGTATCGCGGGCGATCACCCTGGTGTCGGCATCCTTGCGGATGGTCTGCGCGTTGATGACGGTATCCTGCGGCACGTCGATGACGAGGTCGCCGAGGATTTGTGCCGAGCAGGAGAGGCGGCGCCGTTCAGGCAGGCCGCGCACGCGCTCATAGCGCTCTTCCTTGGGGCCCTTGGCCGAAATGTGGTCGTTGGAGGAGACGATCTTGTGCTTGGCGAAATTGCCTTCCTGCACCTCGACCTGGCAGCGCCCACAGGTAGCGCGTCCGCCGCACACGCTCTCGACATAGACGCCAAGCTGGCGCGCGGCATCGAGCACCGGCGTGCCGACAGGAAACCGCCCGCGCTTGCCCGACGGCATGAACAGCACGAGCGGATCGGTAATGTTTGCAGGTGAATTCACGATTGCGCGCTTATCCCCTTGCCATGCGGGCTTCACGGCCACCGCGGCGGCGACCGCCATTGCCGCCGCCTTCGCCCGGCGCGTTGACAGCGGTCGGAGCGGCAACGGCCTGGCCGCCTTCGGACGGCTTGTAGTCCTTGTAGGTCCTGATCCAGTTGGTGCAGTTCTCGTCGGTGCCGTTGAGCACATTGGCGCCGCGCACGGCTTCCATTTCCTGCGGACGCACCGGGTTCATGATAGCCGAGGTCATGCCGGCGCCGATCACCATCGGGATGAAGGCGGCGTTGATGCCGTGACGGTGCGGCAGGCCGAAGGAGATGTTGGACAGGCCGCAAGTGGTGTTGACCTTGAGCTCTTCACGCAGACGGCGCAGCAGGGCAAACACCTGGCGGCCGGCATCGCCCAGCGCGCCGATCGGCATAACCAGCGGGTCGACGACGACATCGTGCGCCGGAATGCCGAAATCGGCGCAGCGCTGGACGATCTTCTTGGCGACGGCGAAGCGCACGTCCGGATCCATCGAAATGCCGGTCTCGTCATTGGAGATGGCGACGACCGGAACATTGTACTTCTTGACCAGCGGCAGGATGGCTTCGAGCTTCTCTTCCTCGCCGGTGACGGAGTTGACCAGCGGGCGGCCCTTGGCGACCTTCAGCGCGGCCTCGATCGCGGCGGTCACCGACGAGTCGATCGACAGCGGCAGGTCGACCAGTCCCTGGACGATCTCCAGTGTCTTCACCAACAGTGCCGGCTCGGTCGCGTTAGGGTCGACGGCGGTGACGCCGGCATTGACGTCGAGCATGGTGGCGCCGCAGGCTGCCTGTTCCAGCGCGTCCTTGATGACGGTCTCGAAATTGCCGGCCACCATCTCGGCGGCGAGCTTTTTGCGGCCGGTCGGGTTGATGCGCTCGCCAATCACGCAGAAGGGCTGGTCGAAGCCGATGATGATTTCTCGTGTCGCCGAGGCAACGATGGTCCGGGTCATGAAATCTCTCCGTCGTGATATAAAGAGTTCTTTATATCGTTATCTGATTTTGATCAAGCGAATGGTCGCTCTCCGCGCGGGTCAATGCGCGGTCTTCACCATGTCCACCTGGGTTTCGGTAATGTCCTCATGCAAGATGCGGTCGAGCCGGTCGGCAACCATCTGATCGTCGCGACGAATCTCACGCTTCCATGGCTGGCGGCCCTTGAGCACGCCCGATTCATCGACGATCTCGGCGACATATTCCTCCTGGCGGTAGGCCATCACATGGACACCCGAGACGCCGGCGATTTCCTTCACCTCGTTGATAATGTCGATGCAGAGCTGCTTGCCTTCCTTCTTCTGGTCCTGGGCGCCCTCGAGCCGCTTGATGACGGCATCCGGGATGTGGATGCCCGGCACATTGGAGCGGATCCATTTGGCCGTCTTGGCCGAGGCGAGCGGGCCGACGCCGCACAGGATGAACACCTTCTCGGTGTGGCCGAGATCGCGCGCCTTCTGCATGAAGGTCCTGAACATCGGCACGTCGAAACAATACTGCGTCTGCACGAACTGCGCGCCGGCGGCGATCTTCTTGCCGAGATGGATCGGCCGGAAGTCGAAGGGCGGCGCGAACGGGTTGACGGCCGCGCCGAGGAAGACCTGCGGCGGCGTCGTAAGCTTGCGGCCGGACAGGAACTTGCCGTTGTCGCGCATGATGCGGACGGTTTCGAGCAGCGACATGGAATCGAGATCGAACACCGGCTTGGCCCCGGGCTGGTCGCCAGCCTGCACGCCGTCGCCGGTCAGGCACAGCATGTTGGCGACACCCATGGCTGCGCCGCCCAGGACGTCGCCCTGGATGGCGATGCGGTTCTTGTCGCGGCAGGCGATCTGCATGATCGGGGCATAGCCCATGCGGGTCAGAAGCGCACAGATGCCGACCGAGGACATGTGGCAGTTGGCGCCCGAGGCATCGACGGCGTTGATGGCGTCGACCCAGCCATCGAAGATCCTGGCCCTGTTGTAGACATCCTCGGGATCGGCGCTGTCCGGCGGGTTGAGCTCGGTCGTCACCGCGAATTCGCCGCGCCGCAGCACGCGCTCCAGCCGGCCGCGTGAAGAGTGGCCGGGCAGGGGATCGAGCGGCAGGTGAATGCCGTCCGGGTTCTCGTCGCGCTGACGGGCGCTCATGCGGCGGCTCCGGTTTTTGGCGCGGCGGCGGTTTCACGGGCTGCCGCCGCCTGCGCGGTGACACGTAGCCAGGCCGAGGTTTCGCGCAACGACTGGTCAACCGGCTTCTGCACGGTCAGGATCCTGTCGCTGTTGACCATGTTCTGCGAACCTTCCCAGGCCTTGACCCAGACGCAGGGCATATCGGGCTCGACCTCGCAATTGCCGTTGGCGCGCACGCCGCCGCATGGGCCGTTGCGCAGCTGCTTGGGGCAGTTCATCGGGCACGACATGCCGGTCGACGAAAGAATGCACTGGCCACACATGCGGCAGTCGAACATGAAGCCCTTGACGCGCTTCTCGACGAACTTCACCGGGGCTTCGACGCGGCCATAGCCGATGCCTTTCCACAAGGGATGCAGCAACAGGAATGTGTCGGCGAAGCGGCCATAGAACCATTCGAGCAATCGCGAGTGCCGAATAGACCACAATCTCACCGCAAAGGAGCGCTGCACGCGCCGCTGCGGCGACACGTCGGCCGGCTTGTAATCGGATTTCGGCGCTGCCTTCTTGACCAGCGTGGCCTGGGTAACCGGCTGGACAACCCTTTGGCCATCTTTGACAGGAGTCGTGTCAGACATTTTCTTTGCCACCCGCCTTGACCAGAGCGACCAGCCGCTCGCGGTCATATTTCGCATCGAGCTCGTGAAAAGCCTTTTCGACCTCGGCTTCGAGGTCGTCGCCGACCGGGACCGGATCGGCCTTGCGCCATTCAGCGAGATAGTCGTCGGTTCCGCCGGCGCCAGTGCGCATGGCGCACATGTCGATCGCCTCGGTGAAGCGCAGCGGCAGTTCGCGCTTGGCGTTCTGCCGGCCCTTCTTGACGATGACCTGGGCAGGGATGTCGCGCCAGTAGACGACGATAAGATCGGCCATGAATTCTCGCTCCTCGAACTTTGGAGCATTGCCGCAAGCCTCGTTGGCCCGCTTGTTATGGGACGACGCGCGCGCATTCAAAAGCGACGCATTTGGATGTCGTAAAATGAAAGGCGCGTTTATTCGTTTCCGGCGTGTGCCGGCAACAGGTTCGACGTGCCGGAAAAGCCATCTTGCCGCAGACGGTTCCGTCAAGGAAAACCCTACCAGACTCCGGTTCTGAGCCCCGTCCAGAGATAAAACCAGATCGTCGGGTGGTACCATTGCCGTGACGGCAGGCCCGGATCGATGGTGACGAGCCTGCCAGCCAGGACATCGCGGACCGCCGCCACGCAGATGTCGCGCGAGAACGCGGCCTGCCGAAGGGCATAGCTCGAAATATTGTCACCGCGTTCGGGTTTGCCACGCGCCTGCCGCAGCGCGCCGCCGGTGTCGACGCCGGCATCGACCAAGAGCACGGTGGTGCCGAAATTCCGCGCGTCGCCCGATGCCAGCGCCCAGTAGCCGCCATTCATGCCACGATATTTGGGGGTGATGCCGGCGTGGTAGTTGATAACGGGACAAGCAATTTTCGACAGCGTGGCGCGTGACAGCATCCGGCAGCCGGCGAGAAACACGACGCCCGGCTGGAGCTTTGCGATGACATCCAGGCATTCGGGTGCGTTGGCGGAGGGGACGCGTATGATCGACTGCCCCGGTTTCGGTTCGGTCTGCATGTTCTGCTCGGCGATCATCTTGTCGGCATGACCGGCGAAAAAGCGCTTTCCCAATCGCGTCAGCACCATCGTGCCCAACTGGCCGACGACCGGGACCCAACCCTGGCGCCGGGCGCGCCTGACCAGCAATTGTTTTTTGGATTCAGGCGTTTCGAGGATGACGTTGACGGGACCCAAACCGTCAACAATGGCGTTGATGACCGCCCAGATATGCGGCCCGCCTTCGGTGACGACGACGATGTTCGACTTCTGGGGTTCCATGGTCGCGACGCACCGCTGGACAAGACGCGGCCGGTTCCGGCCTTGGCGCGTGGGATGCTAGGGCGTCCGGGTTAATCCTTGGTGATCAGGCGCTCCAAGCATCGTCAGCGCTTGAACTCGGTCTACGATGTGTCGCCGGCGAGAGACGGGTTGGGATTCGTCTGCAGGGGCGAGCTTTGCGATCTGGTGGCTGCACTGCGGGCCGGGGAAGGGGCGGCCTAGTTGTCAGCTGTGTGCCGCGGCACTCGCTAGTCCTGCCGTCAGATCCCCGAAGCCGGTGGCGCGCCGCTCATAGGCGAGCCCAAGCAGGGCGGCGGCCTTTTCGGCGACCCTGTCGAGTTCCGGATCGTCGGTCTGGGCGAGGTAGATCAGCTTCTCGTAGTTGCCGAAATAATCCTTGATCAGTTCGGGATGCCTGTCGAGGCCGAGCGGCTTCATGAAGAAGGCGTCGAACTGACGGCACAGGAAGTCCGTCATGTAGAAGGACATCATGTCGTCGTCGGCGATCTTCGCGTAGGACTCCATGCCTTGATAGAAGGCGAAGCAATGCGGTCCAGCCATGCGCTCGACGCCGTGCTTCTCCAAGACGCGGTCAAGCAGGCCGCCGGTGCCGCAATCGGCATAGCCGACGAAGATGTGCTCATAACCCTCCGCCTTGGCCTTCTCGATCGCCTTGTCCATGGCCGGCGCGATGCGGTCGGGATAGAAGTGAAACTCCGCCGGCAAACATGTCAACTCGAGGTGATCCAGCCCGAGCTGTTCCTTGACGGCCAACACCTCACGGGCAATCATCCCGCAGGCGATAATGAGCACCTTGTCCGCTTGATTCGGTTTCGTTTTCTGTGTCTTGGCCATGATGGAACCAGTCGAGCGGGCCCCGTTGCTGTGGGGCTAATTTATCTTTTTGAGGGAGACGCCATCCATGAAACTGCTGCGCGTAGCGCCTATTGCCATTCTTGCCTGTGCCTTGGCCCTTACGGCTTGCGCGAACACCGTCCGCGGCGTCGGCAAGGACGTCAAATCGACGGCCAGGGCTGTCAACGACACCGTCACCAAACCCTGAGCCGCAGCCTTCCCAATCATCTGGGAACAAAAAAGCCGCGCTGCAAGGCGCGGCTTTTTCATGGGTCATTGCGGAACCGTCAGGTTCAAGCCGAAGCGCGCACATTGTGCTTGCGCTTCATGTAGTCCTTGGCGGTCTCGACCGCCACCGCCGCATCGCGGCAATAAGCGTCTGCGCCGACAGCCTTGCCGAACTCCTCGTTGAGCGGCGCGCCGCCAACCAGCACGACATAGTCGTCGCGGATGCCCTTTTCCTTCATCGTGTCGATGACGACCTTCATATAAGGCATGGTGGTGGTGAGCAGCGCCGACATGCCGATGATGTCCGGCTGATGCTGCTCAATCGCGTCGAGATACTTCTCGACCGCGTTGTTGATGCCGAGGTCGATGACGTCGAAGCCGGCGCCTTCCATCATCATGCCGACAAGGTTCTTGCCGATGTCGTGGATGTCGCCCTTGACGGTGCCGATCACCATCTTGCCCTGCTTGGGCGCGCCGGTGGCGGCGAGCAGCGGGCGCAGGATGAACATGCCGGCCTTCATCGCATTGGCGGATAAAAGCACCTCGGGAACGAACAGGATGCCGTCGCGAAAATCCTCGCCGACGATGCGCATGCCCTCGACAAGCGCTTCGGTCAGCACCTTGTAAGGCACCCAGCCGCGCTCGAGCAGGATGCGCGTGCCTTCCTCGATCTCTTCCTTCAACCCGTCATAGAGGTCGTCGTGCATCTGCTGCACCAACTCGTCGTCGGAAAGTTCGGAAAGGATGATCTCGTCGTCGGACATTTTTTACCCAGCTCCCTACGGCATCGCGACTGTGTCGCAAGGCACAAAATATTGGCGTTCATACCTAACCCGCAACGGCTGTGTATCCATAGCTGATTTGCGACTTCCCGCAAAAGGAAAGCGACTGGAAAATCTATTGGTTTTCTTGTCGATTTTGCGACAGGCGTTGGCGCGGACTGGCCGTTTCGAATAGGGTGCATGGCTACGATCCGGCGAAAGCCGCGCCATGCGGCCGCAACGGTTAGAGGCCAGCCATAGTCGGGCAAGGCCATATTCAGGGAAGAGCGATCATGAGCGAACACGCGGCAATCGACCAGGAAGCGTCAAACTCACGGCGTGGGCGCGGCGCCAGCGGTGGAGCGGCGGCCAGGCGTGCGGCGCGCTCCGGCGGCGGGCCCGGCACGCAACTCACCTATATCAAGCGCAAGATCAACGTCTATGAGGTGCTCAACGAGGAAGGGCTGGCCCTGATCGAGAAGAACACCGATACGGTTCTCGAAGAGATCGGCATCATCTTCCGCGACGATGCCGAAGCGCTGCAGCTGTGGAAAGAGGCCGGCGCCGACGTCAAGGGCGAGCGCGTCCATTTCCCGAAAGGTCTTTGCCGCTCGCTGCTGAAGACCGCGCCATCCATCTACACCCAGCATGCCCGCAATGCCGAGCGCTCGGTGCAGATCGGCGGCAATGCCACGGTGTTCGCACCGGTCTATGGCCCGCCCTTCGTGCGCGACCTCGATGGCGTCCGGCGCTACGCGACGATCGAGGATTTCCAGAATTTCGTGAAGCTCGCCTATATGGCGCCGTCGATCCACCATTCGGGCGGCACGGTGTGCGAGCCGGTCGACGTGCCGGTCAACAAGCGCCACCTCGATATGGTCTACGCGCATATCAAATATTCCGACAAGCCGTTCATGGGCTCGGTGACGGCGCCGGAGCGCGCCGAGGACACGGTGGCGATGGCCAAGCTCGTCTTCGGCGACGACTTCGTCGAGAACAACACGGTGCTGACCAGCCTCATCAACGCCAACTCGCCGATGGTGTTCGACGAGACCATGCTCGGCGCGCTGAAAGTCTATTCGCGCCACAATCAGGCCTGCATCGTCACGCCGTTCATCCTGGCCGGCGCGATGAGCCCGGTGACCGTCGCCGGCACGCTAACGCAGGTCCTGGCCGAAGTGCTGGCGGGTGCTTCGTTCACGCAGTTGATCCGGCCGGGCGCGCCGGTGCTGTTCGGCACCTTCGCCTCGTCGATCTCGATGCAGTCGGGCGCGCCGACCTTCGGCACGCCGGAACCGTCATTGGTGTCTTACGGCGCGGCTCAGCTCGCCCGCCGGCTCGGCCTGCCGTTCCGTACCGGTGGCTCGCTGTGCGCCTCGAAAGTTCCGGATGCGCAGGCGGCCTATGAAAGCGCCAACACGCTGAACTCGACCATTCTTGCCGGCACCAACTTTGTCCTCCACTCTGCCGGCTGGCTCGAGGGTGGGCTGGCCTCGTGCTACGAAAAATTCATGATGGACATCGACCAGCTCGGCATGCAGCAGAAATTCTGCGAAGGCGTCGATCTGTCCGAAAACGGCCAGGCCATGGACGCCATCCGCCAGGTCGGGCCGGGCAGCCATTATCTCGGTTGCGACCACACCCAGGCCAATTTCCAGACTGCGTTCTACCGCTCCAACATCGCCGACAACAATTCCTACGAGCAGTGGCTGGCCGAGGGCGAGAAGACCGCACCGCAGCGTGCCAACGATCTCGCCCGCCGTTGGCTGGAAAGCTACGAGGCGCCGCATCTCGACCCGAGCATCGACGAAGCGCTGAAGGACTTCATCGCCAGGAAGAAGGGGTCGATGCCCGACGCCTTCACTTGAAAGGAGCCCGAGTCAGGCGGGGCTAAAGTCGCCAACATCATCCACAAGGAAGTCTGGCGGAGCGCGTTCTCCGATCCGGACAAGAAGGGATGAGTCTGTGCGCGGCATGATCGAAGAGATCGCGGCCGCGCTTGGCGCCCACGGCCTCATCCTGCGCGGCGGCTTTGTTTTTCCCGATGACGAGGATGCCCCTTGCGGCGCCTCGGGCGCGCAGGCGAGGTCCGCGTTGCTGGTAGGGCAGGCGGGTGCGGCACCCTGGCCGCATTTCCTGCGCTGGCGCAAAAAACAGCCACAGGCAATCGCCAATCCGCTCGATACATGGTCACGGCAGGTGATCGGCGCGGTGGCGGAGGCATTCGGCGCGCGTGCCGTTTCGCCCTCCGACAAGCCTTATCTGCCTTTCCAGCAATGGGCGACGCGGGCGGAGGGATTGAGGCCGTCACCGCTCGGTATCCTCATGCATCCGCAATACGGGCTTTGGCATGCCTATCGCGGTGCGCTGCTGTTCGAGGACAAGCTTCCGGTTCAAGCGGCCGATCCCGCGATCCACCTCTGCGACAACTGTGTGGACAAACCCTGCCTGAAATCCTGTCCGGTCGCTGCCTATTCCATCGAGGGATTCGCCTACCAGTCCTGTCTGGCGCATGTGCGGGGAGCGAATGGTGAGCCCTGCCGCAGCGGCGGTTGCCTTGACCGAAATGCCTGTCCCCAAGGCACGTACTACCGCTATCCGCCGGAGGTTCAGGCCTTTCATATGGTGAGCTTCATGCGCTAGCGGCACGCCGTTGGCGGCAGAAATGCCGGCGGAAATGCACAGAGAACCGCTTGCCGCATAATGACCTCGATTGGGTCCTCTTGCGGGTGCTTCGTGGCCGGTCAATACGTTTTTGTGAACGCCACCCGTCAGCCCGGCCTTGCCCTTCCAACCGGCGCCGATATGTATGTGCGACGATCAGAAGGGACCCGGCCATGGCGAAGCGCGGTATCGAGATAAGGACCAGCGATGGTGTCGCAAGAGCAGGACTGTTCCGCTCGTCCGCCGCTTCGCCGACCAAGGCCGGGGTCATTCTCTACCAGGACGCTTTCGGTCCGCGTCCGGCGCTCGATGGCATGGCCGAGCGGCTGGCGGGTAAGGGCTATGCGGTGCTGGTTCCCGATCTTTTTTACCGCAACGCGCCCTATGGTCCGTTCGATGCCAAGACCGCCTTCGCCGACGAGAAGACCAAGGCAGCGCTGATGGCGCTGGTTACCGGCACGACGCAGGAGATGACCATCAGCGACAGTGGCGCCTTTCTTGAGGCGCTGTCGGCGGAAGGTGTCACCGGCCCGATCGGCACCGTCGGCTATTGCATGGGCGGTGCGCGGGCGTTGAACGCCGCCGCGACCTATCCGGACCGCATCAAGGCGGCCGCCAGCTTCCACGGCGGCAATCTGGCCAGCGATGCCGCCGACAGCCCGCACCGCAAGGCGGCCGCCTTCAAGGCGCGTGTCTATGTCGGCATGGCGGGTGTCGACCGGAGTTTTCCGCCCGAACAGTCGACGCGGCTGGAGGAGGCACTGCGGAATGCTGAAGTCGACCACACGATCGAGAACTATGTCGGCATGGCGCATGGCTGGTGCGTGCCGGACCATAGCGTTTATGACGAAGCTGGCGCCGAGCGGCATTGGAGGCGGTTGACGGCGCTGTTTTTGGAGACGCTGGGTTAGAGTTCTACTGGCGAGGAGAGCGCCCGGCGAGGCAGATAACCCTCGAGAGTTGGCGCCGCCCCTCATCCGCCTTTCGGGCACCTTCTCCCTGTGAAGGGAAGAAGGAAGAACGACCTCACAAAAATCTTTCCATCACCCCAAGGATTAGCCATTAGCCTTCGTCCAACAGGCAAATGATGGCGATGATGCTGGATGAGAGCGAAGCCTCCGACGCCGAACTGATCGGGCGGGCGAAGGACGGAGACAGGGGGGCCTTCGGCAAATTGCTGGAGCGTCATTACGACTTCGTCTATCGCGCCGCCTACCGCTGGTGCGGCAGGAAGGCCGATGCCGAGGATATCGCCCAGGAAGTCTGTGTCCGGCTGGGCCGGGCGATCCGCGACTATCGCGGCGGCGGTGCTTTCACGACCTGGCTCTACACCATGACGATGAACGCGGCGCGTGACATGATGCGCAAGACCGCGCGCGAAACGGTGAAGACCGAAGCCTACGGTGTTCATGCGCTGATTTCCGGCGAGGCCTCGGCCGAACCGGAAGACCCGGCCGAGGCGCTGTGGGTGGCGGTGAGGCAGCTTCCGGACAAGCAGCGCGACGCCGTGCTGCTTGTCTATGGCGAAGGCTTGAGCCACGCGGCCGCCGCCGAGGCGATGGCGATCTCGGAGACGACGGTTTCCTGGCACATCCATGAAGCGAAGAAACGGCTGAAGACGCTGATGCGCTCGGCCGGGGAAGTGTGACCATGGCAGACGACAACGAACTCAGAAAGCTGCGCGACACAGCAGTACCGGCGCCGGGCGAGAGCGCGAAGGCACGCGCATTCGAGGCCGCCATGCGCGCCTATGACAAGGAAAATATTTCCGCCGTCGCCCAAGGATCGGCTGCAGGGCTTCGTCTCACAGAGCGAGCACAAAAGCTCTGGAGCGAAATCATGCAAAAGAAACTCATCGCCACGCCGGCTCTTGCCGGCCTCGTCGCCCTGCCGATCGCTGGATACGCCGCTTTCCATCTGCTGAGGGAGCCGTCGCCGTTTGGCGGCGACCAGAAGGTCACCGAGACGCTGGCCGACAAGCCGGCGACGCTGAAACCCTTGGCCAAGCAGGCACCGGGAGATCAGGCCATCAACGAGCCGCTCGCGGCCACTGCGCCGACGAAGGACAAGAAGGCCGACGCGAATACGGAAAGCCGCGATGCCGCCGATGCGCTTGCGGCGCCGCCCGCACCGCCGGAGTCCGAATCCGCCGCTGCCGGATCGGCACAGCAGAGCGCTCAGGAGCGTGGCGTTCTGGCAGAGCCCGCGCCGGCACCGCTGAACAACACCGCTGGCGCACCCAGCGCCTCGCGGGTTGCCCGCATGCAGGCTGGCGAGTCCAAACTGATGGTGCAGCAACCGGCGGCCAACCCGGCCGACCAGATCGCGCCGCAAGAGGAAAACCGCAACCGCGTCGAGGACTTCAAGACCAACCCGGTGCACGAAACCGTGCAGGATCCGGTCTCGACCTTTTCGATCGACGTCGACACCGCCTCCTATTCCTTCGTGCGCCGTTCGCTGAAGGAAGGGTCCCTGCCGCGGGCCGACACGGTCCGTGTCGAGGAGATGATCAACTACTTCCCCTATGACTGGAAGGGTCCGGACTCGGCGTCGACGCCGTTCAATTCGACCGTCAGCGTCATGCCGACGCCGTGGAACGCGCACACCAAGCTGATGCATGTCGCCATCAAGGGGTTCGACATCAAGCCGACCGAGCAGCCAAAGGCCAATCTGGTGTTCCTGATCGACGTCTCGGGCTCGATGGACGAACCGGACAAGCTGCCGCTGCTCAAGTCGGCATTCCGCCTGCTGGTCGGCAAGCTCAAGGCCGACGACACGATTTCCATCGTTACTTATGCCGGTGATGCGGGCACCGTCCTGGAGCCGACCAAGGCATCGGAAAAGGACAAGATACTCACTGCCATCGACAAGCTGACGCCCGGCGGCAGCACGGCCGGGGAGGCGGGTATCAAGGAAGCCTACAGACTGGCGCAAAAATCCTTCGTCAAGGATGGCGTCAACCGGGTGATGCTGGCCACGGATGGCGACTTCAATGTCGGCCAGAGCGACGACGACGACCTCAAGCGCCTGATCGAACAGGAACGCAAGACCGGTGTCTTCCTGTCGGTGTTCGGCTTTGGCCGCGACAATCTGAACGACCGGATGATGCAGACCATCGCGCAGAACGGCAACGGCACCGCCGCCTATATCGACACTTTGGCCGAAGCCGAAAAGGTGTTGGTCGAGGATGCCTCCTCGACGCTGTTCCCCATTGCCAAGGACGTAAAGATCCAGGTCGAGTTCAACCCCAACAAAGTCTCGGAATACCGTCTGATCGGCTACGAGACCCGGGCGCTCAACCGCGAGGATTTCAACAATGACCGCGTCGACGCCGGCGATATCGGCTCGGGCCATTCGGTCACCGCGATCTACGAGATCACGCCCAAGGGTAGCGGTGGCGAGCAGATCGATCCGCTGCGTTACGGCCAGGCCACGGTCAACAATGGCGGTGTCGCGAACGCGGACGAATATGCCTTCGTCAAGATTCGCTACAAGCTGCCGAATGAGGACGTCTCGAAGCTGATCACCACGCCGGTGACCTCGGCCAACGAGGTGTCGTCCTTCGACCAGGCGAGCACCGACCAGCGCTTCTCGGTCGCGGTCGCGGCCTTCGGCCAGAAGTTGCGCGACGAGGATGCGACCGCGAAGTTCGGTTACGACAAGATCATGGAGATCGCCACTGCCGCCCGGGGCGCCGACCCGTTTGGGTACAGGTCCGAGTTCCTCTCGCTTGTGCGCCTTGCCTCGGCACTGGGCGGTAAACGGTAGTGGCGATGCGGCCGGCTTCTTTCAGATGGGTTCGTTCTGACAGCGGAAACCGACCCACGGGCGGGTGAAGGCAGGCCGGCGAGGGACATTTCCCTTGCCGGCCTTTTTTCGCGGAATGTTCCAGGTTGTTAAATTGCGCGGCATTTCCGGTACCGGATCGCAACCCCTCCTTGCTAAGCCCGTCATATCCACGGGCTTGAGGGAGCCGGAATTGCAGATCAGCACGTTCATCAGTTCAATACCGCCGGCGCGGGACGCTTCGGCGGTTTCATCGGCCCCGTCGCCCGAATCCAGGCGCATCAGCGATAATGTCGCGCAGGCGCGCCATACCGCTATGTCGGCGCTGACCAATGATCGCTTTCATGCCATGCTGGAGCAGATCACCGACCCCGGCACGTCGGGTGCGCTGATGACGATGCGCGGCGACAACCTCGTCGACTTCAAGTCGGCGCAGTCGAGCTACGCCGACAACAGCGAATAATCCCAAGAGACAGTGGCCCCGAAGAGATACCAGGCCCGAGCAGATATCAGGCCCGGCCGCGACGCCGCTCGCGGCGGGCTTCGCTGGTCTCGGCGGTGTTCTCCGTCGCCACCTTGTTGCGCATCGGGCCGATACGCTCGACGATCTTCTCAACCGTCGGGCGATCCGCCTTGGTGTGGGCGTCGAGCGCCTTGCGCATGGCGGCAAGATGCTGGAACGAGGTGCCGCAGCAGCCACCGACAATCTTTGCCCCGGCGTCGACGGCGAGGCGCACATAGTCGGCCATCAGGTCCGGCGTGCCGGAATAGTGGATTTCGGTGCCGCGGAATTCGGGAATGCCGCAATTGCCCTTGACGATCACCGTCGCCTCTGGCTTCGCATCGGTCATGTCGAGCAGCGACGCCAGGATATCGGAGGCGCCGACGCCGCAATTGGCGCCAACGCCGAGCGGCGCTTGCGCCAAGCCATCGACGACGCCATGGATGTCTTTCGGCAGCAGGCCCATCATGGTGCGGCCCGCCGTATCGAAGGAGCCGGTATAGGTGTAGGGCAGGCCGACGCGGATGGCGGCTTGCGCCGCGGCGCGAATCTCGTCTGGCGCAGACATGGTCTCGATCCAGGCGACTTCGGCGCCACCTTCCTTAAGACCTTCGATCTGCTCGGCGAAGGCGTCGACCGCCTCGTCATAGGTCATGGCGCCAAGCGGCACCAGCAATTCGCCGGTCGGGCCGATCGAGCCCGCGACAATCACCTTGCGGCCGGCCTTGTCGGCGACAGCGCGCGCGATTTCGGCGGCGCGCTTGTTAAGCGCGTGCACGCGGTCCTGCGCATGGTGCAGCTTCAGCCGGTGGCGGGTGCCGCCGAAGGAATTGGTGAGGATGATGTCGGCGCCGGCATCTACGAAATTCTGGTGCAGGCTGGTGATGGTGTCGGGCGCCGTCTCGTTCAGCAGTTCCGGCGCCTCGCCAGCCTCCAGCCCCATGGCGAACAAATTGGTGCCCGTGGCGCCATCGGCCAGCAGCACGCCCTTTTCAGCCAGCAGCGCATCGATCGGATTGGTGGTCGTCATCGGATTGGCTTTCATGTTTCGAATTCGAATAAGGATATAAAGAAGTCTTTATGTCCAGTCAATGAAATAGCAACCGGACCATCGCTCGGGCGGGTGCCGTTCCTCATGCCGCTCAGACAGAGCCTGATGCGAACGGCATGCCAGCCAGATTGCGCGCGAAGGCGGCGGCCTCATGCGGGTTGATGTCGGCGGCACGGATCAGATTGTCGAAATGCCGGGTCAGTGCCTGGACCGGCTGAGTGGCGTTCAGCACCACATACATGTCGCCGACATAGATGGCGGCGCGATAGGGGCCGAAGATGGTTAGCGGGATCGAATAGCGCATGCGGCCGTCATAAAGAAACAGGCGAAAGGTCGGGTAGAGGTCGTCGAGCAGCGTCGCCATATGGGTAAGCTGCTGCTGACGGTCGGCCGCCGGAAAACGGTCCCACACGCCGAGACCCCGTGCGAAGATCTCCAGCGTGTGACGCGGCATGCAGACTTCCATGTCGGTTTCCGGGCGCCGGTTGTATTCTATGCGATATCGGGTCTCGCTGGCCTGTGCCAGACGGCTCCTGTTGGTGATATTGGCCTCGTAATCGACGAGCGCTTGGGTTCGCAGGAGATCGGGAATGCCGGCCGGCACATAGCGGATCTTGGTGCCCGCGGCTTCAGCGAACCATTTGGCGAGCAGCGTGCGGTCGAAACCGTCCGGCGCTTCCTCGATCTCGAGGCTTTCGCGGATTTCACCGGTGACGCCTTCGTCCTGGCTAAGGCCAAGCAGCCAGTCCAGGGAGACCTTGAATTCGGCTGCTATGTTGAGCAGCGTTTCGGCCCTCGGCAGGCGTGTCGAGGCGCCCGACATGAGCTGCGACAGAGCCGATCGATCGATGCCGACGGCTGTCGCGAACGCCGACTGGTTAAGGTCCGACCGTGTCAGGAGCAGCTTCAGGCGTTCCCGAAAGGTCGTCGACAAGTCGCGTTTATCCATCCTTTCGCTCCTTGCTTCGGAAGGAAAAATTTGCGCCGAGAAGCCTTATGGGGGACTTCAGGCGTAAATGAATCCCTATGGGTGTTTACAAAGTACAACATATGCGGCCGAAAATGCGCAGACGCAACATTTTGTATACTTTGTCGCGTTGAGTGGAATCACGTCTCCTGACACAATGCTGTCAGGAACCGGTTGGAGTTCCGGCGACTGAGGGACAGTGGTCGATAGCATGAGCATACCAGGCAAGAGCATCCGTCGAAGCAGCAAACCGGCCATCGAATGGCCGACCGTGGTCCTCGCTTTCTTCTGCTATGGCACATGGTTCGCCGCCGGTCTCTTCCTCTGGCCATCCTATCCCATCCTGGCCCTCATCGTTATGGCTGTCACGCTGGCACTGCAGTCCTCGATCATGCATGAGGTCCTGCATGGTCATCCGACCCGCCATGCCTTGGTCAACGAGGCCTTTGTCTTTCTGCCGATCGGCCTTGCCTGGCCGTTCCGGCGCTTCAAGACCATTCACCTGCGCCACCATGCCGACGAGCGGCTGACCGATCCGCTGGATGATCCCGAGAGCTACTACAAGGCGCTCTGGATGCATGAAGACATGCCGCCGCTGATGAAATTCCTGCTCAAGGTCAACAACACCATGGCCGGTCGCCTCGTGCTTGGGCCGTGGCTGTCGTGCATCGGCTTCTTCATCGATGACGCCAAGCATGTGATCGCCGGCGACAAGGCGATCCGCAAGGCCTGGCTGCTGCATGTCATCGGCCTTGCCATCGTGCTGCCGGTTGTCCAGTTCGGTTTCGGCATACCGCTCTGGCTTTATGTGCTGGTGCCGGTGTGGCTTGGCCAGTCGCTGATCTCGATCCGCACCTATGCCGAGCATCAGTGGTCGGAGCATCCCGAAGGCCGCACGGTGATCGTCGAGCGCTCGCCGCTGTCGTTCCTGTTCCTCAACAACAATCTGCACTTCGTGCATCACAAGAGCCCGACCGTTGCCTGGTATCGGTTGCCGAAACTGTTTCGCGATCGCCGCGAGGACTGGCTGCGGATGAACAACGGCTATGCCTATCCGAACTATTTCGCGCTGATCAAATCCTATGCCTTCAAGGCGAAGGAGCCGATCGTGCATCCGGTTCTGCGGCGCGCGCCTGAGCACGGCCGGGCCTTCAAGCCGCGTATCCGCGCGCGCAACATCAATGGGCTCGGCACCGCGCCGGTGCCCGCCGAGCCGCCCAAGGAATAGTCCCTGGACAGCCCGGGATCCGTGTCGCCCAATTCTGATTGGGCGCCGTGTTTCTGCGATCCTTTCTCCAGACATGGTGATTGAGTGCCGGCATGAGCGAATTGATTGCGGCGTTGCCGATGTATGACTGGCCTGAAGCGCGCGGCGAGGTCGATGCCCAATGGGCTCGGTTGCGTGATGCCTTCCGGCAAAAAGGGATCGGTGCGCCGAAAACCATCGTGCGGCGCAATGGCGATCTGCCGCCGGTTCCGGACGGCATACGCGATCCCCAGGGCGCTTTGATCGCACCGGACCCGGCGACATTGCCGGCGGACGAACTCGATTTCCACGAGATATGGCTGCACCCGGCGCTACTGTTCGCGCAGACGTGCTGGGGGCCGATGGAGCTTGGGCTGTCGAGCCATGTGCAGGTGGTCGGCCAGCCGAGTTACGACGCCTATGAGGGCGGGCAGGGCGAGCTTTATTCGAGCGCGCTGGTGATGCGGGCAGGCGAGGGCCCGGAGGTGCGGTCACCCGCGGACGGGAAGGCCTTGCTGCCGCTCGATCTCATCCGCGGCAAGCGCTTCACCTTCAACAGCCTGGATTCGATGTCGGGCATCGTTGCGCTGACGCGCGACCTGCTGGCGGCCGGCCAAAGTCTCGATATATTTTCATCGCGCACCGAAAGCGGCGGCCATCGCGATTCTGTCATCGCTGTTGCCGAAGGCAGGGCGGATGTCGCCGCGATCGATTGTGAAAGCTGGGCGCTGGCGCAGCGTTTCGAGCCGGTTGCTGGCAAGGTCGTGACCGTCGGCTGGACGGCACGACGCAAAGGTCTGCCCTTCATTACAGCCAGGACGACGCCGGAAAACACGGTCCGGGCCATGCGCGACGCTCTTGCCGGGCTAGCCGAGCAGCCTCGCATCCAGCGGGTAGGTTGAAAGCTGCTGGTTGCCGCTTTCAGTGATCAGGATCTGCTCCTCGATCTTGACGCCCTCGCGCCCGCCGAGCCGGCCGATATAGCTTTCCACGCACAAAACCATGCCTGGTTCCAGCACCCCGTCAGGCGTGTCCGATGTCCAGTCGCCGGCATGCGGCAAGGTCGGGTATTCATCGGCGAGACCGACGCCGTGGTAGAGCACGCCGTAACGGGTCGGAAAACAGTCGCCCGGCGGCACCACCGAGCGTTCGACGAGGTCGCGGAACGAGATGCCCGGCTGCATCAGTTCGGTGTTGTGCTCGATCTGGTCGGCGGAGATGCGGAACAGATCGCGCTGTTCATTGGTCGGCTTAGTATCTCCGCAAAGCCATGTGCGCGACAGGTCGGCGCAGAAGCCGTAGGGGCCGATCAGGTCGGTGTCGAAGGCGACAAGATCGCCTGATTCAATCTTGCGCGACGAGCATTCCTGGAACCACGGATTGGTGCGCGGGCCCGACACCAGCAGCCGCGTCTCGATCCATTCGCCGCCGCGCGCGATGTTGCCGCGATGCAGTTCCGCCCACAATTCGTTTTCGGAGATGCCGGGCTTCAGCGCCTGCTCCATCTCACCCATCGCCGCCTCGCAGGCGACGATGGCCCGGCGCATGGCAAGAACCTCATCCGGCGATTTGATCAGCCGGGCATTCTCCATCACCGCTTCGCCATTGCCGATGGAAACACCGAGGCGCGCCAGTTCCTCGACGCCTTCCGGGTTGATGTGGTCGACCGCGATGCGGCTGTTGCCGCCGCCATGCTCCTTCACCAGATCGGCGATGCCGGCGGCCCAGCGGCGGACCTTCTGCTCGGTCAGGTCGCCGCTGTAGAGATACATCCATGACACCGCCGGCCGTACCTCGTCGACGACGCCGGAATGGTCGGACAGGTGCTCGCAGGAAAAATAGTCGAACAGCACAACCGGTCCGTCGGTGGCGACGAAACAATGCCGCGTCGGGTTGTGCGCGACCCACAGCTGCATGTTGGTCGAGTCGGTCGCGTAGCGGATGTTGACGGGGTCGTAGAGCAGCGCACCGGCATAGTCCCGGCGCTTCAGTTCGGTGCGGATGCGCTCCAGCCGGTATTGGCGCATCGCCGGCAGATCGGGGGCGGCAACGCCTGCCGCCGCCCATTCCGCTTCAGCCTGGGCGCCATAGCCCAGCACGTGCTGGTTGAGTGAAGCCGCCTTCTCACGGGAGGCTTCGCGCAGCGCCTCGATCGAGCCCGGCTCGAACGGCATGATCTTGCGATGGCGGCCGAAGCTTCCCTTTGGCGCCGCGCTGTCCATCGCTGAACCCTCAGGTCCGCATCTTCTCGCCGCTCGGGTCGAACGGCGCCTCGACATTGATACGGGCCGGACGGCGATGGCCGAGGATCTCGATCTCGAACAATCCGGCGCTTTCATCCTCGGCGAGGGCTGCCGGCACATAGCCCTGCGCCATCGACTTCTGGACGTAATGCGCGTAGCCGCCCGACGTCACCCAGCCGACCACGCGCCAGTCGCCGTCAACGATGCCGCGCACGGCGGACGCGCCTTCAGCGGCCTGGGAACCACGCACTTCCTTGCCCTGGTCGTCGAAGCGCGGCGCGCCATAGCCATGCGGCTTTTCCACCGTGCCATAGTCCTTGCTGACCTTGGCCCAGATCGGCTCGTCGCCCATCACGTCGGCGTCGGCAGCGTCGACGATGAAAGAGACGCGGCGCAGCTTTGGCCCTTCCGCCTGTTCCTTGGCGGCTGCCTCGCGGCCGATGAAGTCGTTCTTTTCGAGCTTGATGAAGCGGTCCATCGAGCCTTCGAACGGGCCGTAGATCGGGCGCAGCTCGCGGAACCAAGTCGGGAAGTTCTTTTCCAGGCGCATCGACAGCAAAGCGCGCATGCCGAAATCGACCAGGCCGAACTCTTCACCTGCTTCCTTGATCTGACGATAGACAAGACGCTGGTAGGCCGGCGCCATCCAGATTTCGTAGCCGAGGTCGCCGGTGTAGGTGATGCGGTTGACCATGCAGGGCGCGCCGCCGACGGCCATTTCGCGGAAATCCATGAAGCGGAAGGCTTCGGTCGAGATGTCGACATCGACCAGCTTCTGCAGGAGGTCGCGGGATTTCGGGCCGGCGATCGACAGGCCTACCAGCGTCTGGTCGAAGCGGTGGATGCGCACCGCCGACCCCCTTGGGCCATCCTTGGGCAGGTGCTTCTCGAACCAGCGCATATGGTATTTCTGCGCGGCCGACGAGCCCCAGATCATAAAGCGGTCTTCGCCGGCCTTGGCGATGGTGAAGTCGCCGATCAGCTTGCCGAACTCGTTGATCATCGGCGTCAGCACGATGCGGCCGATCTTTGGCATCCGGTTGGTCATCAGCCGGTTGAGGAAGTCCTCGGCGCCCGGACCTGAAACCTCATACTTGGCGAAGTTGGCAATCTCGGTGACGCCGACCTTCTCGCGCGTGGCCCGCACTTCCTCGCCGATCGGCCCAAAGTCGTTCGAGCGGTGGAAGGAGACGATGTCCTTCGGCTCCTTGCCCTTGGGCGCGAACCAGAGCGGGGTTTCCAGACCCCAGGAGTCGCCCATGACCGCGTTGTTGGCGAGCATGGTGTCGTAGAGTGGCGTCGTCTGCGCCGGGCGCGCGGCCGGCAGTTCCTCGTTGGGGAAGCGGATGGAGAAGCGGCGCGAATAGTTTTCGCGCACCTTGGCGTTGGTGTAGCGCAGGCCTGCCCATTCGCCGAAGCGGGCGACATCCATGCCCCAGACGTCGAAGCCCGGGTCGCCATGCACCATCCAGTTCGACAGAGCGAGGCCGACGCCGCCACCCTGGCTGAAGCCGGCCATGACGGCGCAGGCGCACCAGAAGTTGGTGAGACCCTGGACCGGGCCGACCAGCGGGTTGCCGTCGAGCGCGAAGGTGAAGGGGCCGTTGATGATCTGCTTGATACCGGCCTTCTCGATGCCGGGGAAATGCTTGAAGCCGATTTCCAGCGACGGCGCGATGCGGTCGAGGTCCGGCGGCAGCAGTTCATGGCCGAAATCCCACGGCGTGTTGACCGGCGACCACGGCTTGCAGGCCTTCTCATAGGTGCCGAGCAGGATGCCGTTGCGCTCCTGGCGGGTGTAGATCTCGCCCTTGAAGTCGAGCACGCCGATCATCTCGCGGCCGGTCGACTTGTTGAACTCCTCGACCTCCGGCATCGGTTCGGTGAGCAGGTACATGTGCTCCATCGCCAGCACCGGCAGTTCGACGCCGACCATGCGCCCGATCTCGCGCGCCCACAGGCCGCCGCAGTTGACGACATGCTCGGCATGGACCGTGCCCTGTTCGGTGACGACGTTCCAGGTGCCGTCCGGCTGCTGAGTCAGGTCCACGACGCGGTTGCGCAGCACGATCTCGGCGCCGAGTTTCTTGGCCGCCTTGGAGTACGCGATGGTGGTGCCCGAGGGATCGAGATGGCCTTCGACCGGATCCCACATGGCGCCGACGAAATTCGTCTCGTCCATCAGTGGGAACATCGCCTTGGCTTCGGAGGGGGTGATCAGTTCGGTGTCCATGCCGAGATAGCGGCCCTTGGCGTGGGCGAGACGCAGGAAATCCATGCGCTCGGGCGTATCGGCCATCATCACGCCGCCGGTCAGGTGCAGCGAGCAGGACTGGCCGGATATTTCCTCGATCTCCTTGTAGAGCTGGACCGTATAGGCCTGCAGCTTGGCGACGTTGGGATCGCCGTTCAGCGTATGGAAGCCGCCCGCCGCGTGCCAGGACGAGCCGGAGGTGAGCTCCGAACGCTCGATCAGCATGATGTCGGTCCAGCCGGCCTTGGCCAGATGATAGAGAACCGAGCAGCCGACGACGCCGCCGCCAATAACAACCGCTTTTACATGGGATTTCATGAAGATGGGTCCGTTCTTAAAGAGATTTAATCGTGAGAGCGGGGCGTGAAAACAAAGCGCAAGTCAAATGCGACGATGTTTCCGGTCAGCTTGCCGTCAAGCGCGGCAAGGATGGCTTCCCCCAGTCCGTCGCCGCTTTGTAGCGCCACCTCTCCCCCTTCCGGAGGGAGAGGAAAGATGCCAGCTGGAATCGCTTCGCGCCCTTCCTCTACCCCGTCGATCGGGGGAGAGGTGGCGAGCGAAGCTCGACGGAGTGGGGGTCGACCGTTCATCAACAACATTGGTCAGAAGTCCGTAGGCGCGCCGCCTTCGGCCGTGCGCTTCGCGACAAAGGCGTTGAGCTCCTCGCGGATGGCTGGATCCATGTAGGGCTCGTCGTAAGAGGCCAGACGTTCCTTCCACACCTTGTTGGCTTTTTCCATCGCTGTCGGCGATCCGGCTTCCGCCCAGGTCTCGAAATTGCGCCAGTCCGACAGGATCGGCGAATAGAAGGCGGTCTTGTAGCGGTCCTGCGTGTGCTGGGTGCCAAAGAAGTGGCCGCCGGGGCCAACCGACTGGATGGCGTCGAAGCCGAGCGCTTCGTCGGAAAGGTCGAGTGGGGTCAGGAATTCGGCCACCATTTGCAGCAGGTCGATATCCAGAATGGTCTTCTCGTAGGAGCACCGCAGGCCGCCTTCCAGCCAGCCGGCCGCGTGCATCATCAGATTGCCGCCGCCTTGCACCGCGCCCCACAGGGAGAACACGCTCTCATAGGCCGCCTGTGCATCGACCGTGTTGGCGGCGCAGGTGTTGGAGGTGCGGTAGGGGATCTTGTAACGGCGGGCAAGCTGGCCACCGACGAGCTGCGCCTTCATGTATTCCGGCGTGCCGAAGGCCGGCGCGCCGGATTTCATGTCGACATTGGAGGTGAAGCCGCCATAGCCGACCGGTGCGCCCTTCTTGACCATCTGCGCAAAGGCGATGCCGGACAGCGCCTCGGCATTCTGCTGCACCAGCGCGCCGGCGATGGTGACCGGGGCCATGGCGCCCGACAGGGTGAACGGCGTGACGATGACGACCTGGCCCATGCTCGACATCTGGATGATGCCTTCCATCATCGGCACGTCGAGCTTGAGCGGCGAATTGGTGTTGATGATGGTGAAGACCGAAGGCTCCGCCATCAGCTGCTCCCGGCTGATGCCGCGCGCGATGCGGGTGATCTCGATGCCGTCGACATTGCGCTCCTTGCCCAGCGAATAGATGTGGAACACCTTGTCGGTGAGCGTGGCGAGGTCGCGGACGCATTCCAGATGGCGAACCGATGGATGGATATCGATCGGCTCGACCGGATAGCCACCGGTGCAGTTGAGGATGTTGTGCATCTGCGCCAGACGCAGGAAGTTGCGGTAGTCCGCCTGGTTGCCGGGCCGGCGGCCGCGATCGATGTCGGAGCAGTTGGGCGCCGACGCCATCATCGAGATGATCAGATTGTCGCCGCCGAAGCGCACATTGTGCGCGGGATTGCGGGCATGGATGGTGAATTCGGACGGGCAGTGCGAAACAAGCTCGAGGATCATGTCGCTGTCGAAGCGAACCCGCTCGCTGCCTTCGCGCACGTCGGCGCCATGCGCCTTCATGATGCGGCGGGCTTCGTCGTGCAGCACGTCGACGCCGATTTCCCTGAGCACGCGCAAGGAGGCGAGATGGATCGATTCCAGCTCGTCCTCTGATACCAGCCTGGTCGGCTGCAACGGGTTTTTCAGCTGGCGGAAGGCCGGCTGCTCGAACGCGGCCGAGCCACCGGCGCGCTTTCCGGCGCGGCCGCCCCGACGGGCGCGATCGGTTGCCGGAGCCGGTTCGGCGGGTTGAAGGGCGGCGGTCATGAGGAGCCTCGTAGGATGCGAAAGTGGGCGGCATAATGGACCGGCGGCTGTCCGGCCATTGCGGAGGCGGCGACCACTAGAGCGAGGGAAGCGACATGCCGGAACGGCAGTTGCATGGCGGGGACCTCGCCTTGTCACCGTGACGCGCCAGCAAGTGCTGAGCGCGGCCGAGCGAATGGATGCCGACGGGGCGCGCGTTACAGTACCGTCTTTTACTTTTGATATACTTGCTGGCTGAACGTCCTTGGAGGGACAGTCAATGCCTGATGTCGTCAAAGTGCGTGCCGCGACAAACAATGAAGTCGCATTCCTTTCCTGGGACATAGACGGGATGATCCCGGACTGCCTGGGTTTCGAGATCGTGCGCCTCTATCCCGACACAGGCGAAGAGCGTTGCCTGGCGTCCTGGGTGCCCTTCAAGGGCCAGAGCAACAAGGACTGGATTCCCCAGGATACCGGCGTCTGGCCGGTGCAGAAGACGTTCTGGCGCGATCTCACCGTGCGGCGGCGCCGCGACAGCATCGACGTCAGACCGGACGGTGAATTGATTGCCTATCGGGTGCGCCCGGTAGGCGACATGAAGCCCGGTCTCGATCCAGTGCCGGTGCGACCCGAGCAGGTCGTCGACGGCAAGCCCGCTTACACCGGGCCGGCGCGGCCGCTGGGTTACCTTGGCCAGGGCGCCGTCAGCCCGCCGATCTTCCTGGGGCAGATGTTCGGCAAGGCGCGTGTGGCCTTCACCAATGGCGTGCTGTCGACGCAATGGATGTCGCATGCACTGGCGGAAGCCGGCATCAAGGTCGGGCAGCGCGACAAGATCAGGGCGGTGCTGCAGGATCCGACCAGCAAGATACGCGCCTATCTGCATGGCGATGTGCCCGACGTGCTGACCAGTCTGCTGAAACGGGCCAAGACGGACGGCGGCACCGTCCGGCTTGCGCTTTACGAGCTTGGCGACGACGAGCTGTGCGACGCCATCATCGCCGCCAAGGACGTCGTCGAGGTCATTCTCTCCAATTCGGGGAAGGACGACCAGACCAAGGCCTGGGACGCCGGCAACGCGCCCTACAGGAAGCGCCTGCACGACGCGGGCGTCGTGGTGACGGATCGCCTCTTCAACAACAACCATATCGGCCACAACAAGTTTGCCGTCTACCGCAACGCCCAGGGGAAGCCGCAAGCGGTGATGACCGGCAGCACCAACTGGACGTCGACGGGCATTTGCGGGCAGTCCAACAACGCCTTCATCCGCGACGATCCTGCAATGGCCGAAATCTTCGACGCCTACTGGGATCGCATGAAGGCCGACGTCTTTCCGCCGCCGGCCTCGGAAAGCGCTGCCGGCCGCGTGGCGCAGACACAAGGCGTGCCGTTTCGCAAGGAAAACCACGTGGCAAACCCGCTGAACGGCGCCACGACGGCGCTGGATGGCATGACGATCTGGTTTTCGCCGAACGATCCCGACCGCAACAAGAAGGACATCTCGGTGCGGCCGGTGGATCTCGAGGATGTCTTCGCTCGCATCAGGGCGGCGAAGCGGGCGGTGCTGTTTCTTGTGTTCAATCCCTCGCTGCTCGGCGAAAACTCGATCGTCGACCAGGCCGTCGCGGCGGCGAAGGCCGATCCGAAGCTGATCGTGCAGGGCGCGATAAGCGACGAAACCGCCATGCCCAACTATGTCGCGCCGACCAAGGATCCGGTCACCCATAAGTCGAACAAGGACGGCAAGGCGCCCTTCGTCTATCCGGAAAAAGTCTGGGAGGCGCCGAACGTCTCCATCGTGCGGGCGGCGAACCTGACCGGCGCCACCATCGCCCGCGACTTCCAGGCTGAGGTGCTGACCGTCGGCCATGCGATCGTTCACGACAAGATCGTCATCATCGATCCGATGGAGGAGAACGCCACGGTCATCACTGGCAGCCACAATCTCGGTTACAAGGCCTCTTACGAAAATGACGAGAACCTTGTGATCGTCGAAGGCGACAAGACCTTCGCGGCCGCATACGCGGTGCACATGCTCGACGTGTTCGACCATTACAAGTTCCGCGCCTGGCGCAGGACGATCGGCAAGGGGCCTTCGGACGATGACGGGCTTTCCACCGACGACCAGTGGCTGAAGCCTTACGCCGACGGCAAGAAGGGCGCGATCGCCCGCTATTTTCCGTAGCGCTGGGTACTTGCCGTTCATTCCGGTCCGCCATCGCGGCAGAGCGGGCGGATCCATTGGCGCAAGCGGATTTGGCTTGCCGGCCCTTTCTTTCCTCCGATCGAACCAGTAGCTAATGACCTTGCCGGCCGGGAGGTCAGCCGGCACTTCACATGGATTGACGGAATGGTCGCAACCGGCTCGAGCGAAGGCGAAGCGGGAACGCAGTGGGCAGCGCTGGCCGGCGTCACCGCGGCACTCGCCATGTTCGGCGCCGCGCAGGGGTTGAGCTCGCCGCTGTTCACGCTCCTGATGCAGAAGCAAGGCATGTCGCCGGGATTGATCGGCCTGTCGGCGGCGATGATGCCGTTCGGTCTGATCCTGTCGGCGTCGTTCGTGCCGGCGGCTGTACGGCTGGTCGGTGCGCGCACGCTGGCGGTCGGCTGCTCGCTGATCGGAGCGATGTGCTTCCTGGGCATCGGTTATCTGCAGAACTGGGTGGCCTGGTACGTCATCCGCTTTCTGATCGGCGTGGTCATCAATCCGCTCTACATTCTCGGTGAGGTGTGGGCGCTGTCGCTGGCGCCGCCCTCGCGGCGCGGTCGCGTGATGGGCGTGTTCAACACGCTGATGGGCGCCGGCTACGCGGCGGGTCCCTTCACCCTGACCATGGTTGGGACGGAAGGCTGGGCTCCCTTCAGCGTCGGCATTGGCGGCTTCGTGCTTTGCGCTGTCATCCTGCGCCTTGTCTCTTCAAGGCTCACCGGTTTCGAGGACGACGGGCAACCGGCCGGCAGCTTTGTCGGTTTTGCCCGGCTGGCGCCGGCGCTGCTGCTGGCGGTGCTGGTGTCGGCCGCCGTCCAGCAAAGCACTTATGCGCTGGTTCCGGTCTTCGGCGCCGGCTATGGCCTGCCGGAAGCCGTGCTCGCCGCGCTGGTGATGGCGCTGTCCCTGGGCAACATCCTGCTGCAGATCCCGCTTGGCCTGCTCGCCGAACGCTTCGGCGGCCGCCCCATGATCCTGGCCTGTGCCATGGCGACCGCAATTTGCGCGGCCCTGCTGCCGCTGCTGATCATGACGCCGCTGATCTGGATGGTGCTGCTGGTGATGGGCGCGGTCGGCTACGGCGTCTACACGATGGCGCTGGTCGAGCTCGGCAGCCGCTTCAAGGGCACGCTGCTCGTCACCGGCAATGCGGCTTTCGCCTTGCTGTGGGGCGTCGGCGGCATTGTCGGCCCGCCCGGCGCCGGCCTGCTGATGCAGGGCATCGGCCCGCTGGGCCTGCCCGTGGTGATCGCGGGCCTTGACGCCTTGCTGGTGATCTTCGCGCTCTATCGCTCGTCCGCGCGCCAGAGCGGCAAGGCTTGATGGTGGCGGGTTCGGACAAGGGCGAGGAAGCCCTGCAGTGGGCCGCCATCACCGGCGTGATCGCGACCGTCTCCGTGTTCGCCCTCGCGCAAGGGCTGTCCTATCCGCTGCTGAGCTTCATCCTGCAGCGGCAGGGTGTCTCGCCGGCGATGATCGGCCTGTCGGCTGCCATGACGCCGATTGGCTTCATCCTGTCATCGCCTTTGATACCAGGGCTGGCGCGGCGGTTCGGGGCGGGGCGCACGGCGCTCATTTGTGCTGCACTTTCGGCTGTCGTGCTGGCGCTGATCGGCTGGACGCAGAATGTCTATCTCTGGTTTCTGCTGCGCTTCCTGATTGGCGTGGTGACCAACCCGCTCTACGTGCTGAGCGAAATCTGGGTGATCGCATTGGCGCCGCCGGCGCGGCGCGGCCGCATCATGGGCGTCTATTCGACGATCATTTCGGCCGGCTTCGCCGCTGGCCCGCTCTGCCTGCTTGCCGTCGGCACGGAAGGCTGGCCGCCATTCCTCGTCGGCATTTGCGCCTTCATGCTGTGCGGCATCTGCCTGGCTTCGGTGCTGCCGCGCCTGCCGAAGGTGGACGAAGCCGGTCACCAGGTTTCGGTCCTCGGCTTCGTGCCGCTGGCCTGGCTGCTCTTGTTTGCGGTGATCGTCGCGGCGGGCTTCGAGCAGGCGTCCCTGGCGCTGCTGCCGGTCTATGGCACGCATTATGGCATCGCCGAAACCCGCATGTCGGCGCTGCTGTCGGTGATGATTGCCGGCAACATCGCCATGCAGGTGCCACTTGGCCTGCTGGCGGAGAGGCTGACCGCACGGCTCGTGCGGCTCTTCTGCACCGTTGTCACGACGCTCGGATGCATGCTGTTGCCGCTTCTCATCGAGACGCCGCTGATATGGCCGACGATCTTCATCTGGGGCGCTGTTTCCTATGGCATCTACACCATGTCGATCATCGAACTCGGCGAGCGCTTTAGCGGCTCGACACTGGTGGCCGGCAATGCCGCATTCTCGCTGATGTGGGGCGTTGGCGGCATTTCCGTGCCGCCGGTGGCGGGAAGCGCCATGGATGTGCTCGGCGCCACAGGCCTGCCGATCACGCTTGGCTTGCTTTGCCTTGCACTGGCGCTCGCCACTGTCATCGGTCCTGGGAAGGCCTGAATCCTCTTCCGATATGCGGCAGCTATTGAATATCGGACATGGCATGTCGATGTTGCATGCCGAAGCAATCGGAGATTCCATGACCAAGCCCATCGCCAAGCCAGAATTCGCTCATGAAGACCCCTTCCTCTGGCTGGAGGACAGGACGAGCAAGCAGTCGCTTGACTGGGTGCACCGCCAGAACGAGATCACGGTTGGCGAACTGCAGGGCGATCCATCCTATCAGGCGTCGTTCCAGACGGCGCTCGACCTGATGACGGCCGAGGACAACATCGCTGTCGGTGCGGCCATCGCCGGCCATGTCTATAATTTCTGGCAGGACAAGACCAATGCGCTCGGCCTGTGGCGCCGCACGACGGTCGCTTCCTACAAGACCGACAAGCCTGAGTGGGAGACAATCATCGACTTCGACCAGCTCGCGGCGAAGGAGGGGATAAAGTGGGTGTTCAGCGGCGCCAGCCGGCTCTATCCTGACTTCAGCCGCTGCCTGCTCTCGATGTCGCCGGATGGCGGCGACGCCAGCGAGATGCGCGAATTCGACATCGATACCAAATCGTTTATCGAAGGTGGGTTTCACGCACCGGCCTCTAAGTCGGGTTTCGGCTGGCTGGACAAGGACACGGTCATCGTCTCGGCGGCCTTCGAGGACGCGGACAAGACCGAATCCGGTTATCCGCGCGTGGTCAAACTCTGGAAGCGCGGCACGAAACTTGAAGACGCGACGCCGATCTTCGAGGGAAAGACCGAGGATCTCGCGGTTGGCGCCGGCGTCGAGTTCGACGGCGACAAGCGTCATCTTTTTTTGGCGCGGACGCTCAATTTCTTCGCATCGCACAGTTTCCTGCATCTCCCATCAGGCGAAAACAGGCGCATTCCGCTGCCAGACGACGTCACCGACACCGCACTTTTCAAGGATCAGCTGGTGTTCGGAGTGCGCACGCCCTGGACGGCGCCGGACAGCACGGTGTGCCAGCCCGACGGGCTCTATTCGCTCGACTTCGCGCATTGGATCGAAACCGGCGGTTTTGGCGCCATCGAAACCTTGTTGGCGCCGGCACATCGCGTGTCGATTGCCGGGCTCGCCAGAACGCAGGACCGGCTGTTCATCAGCCTGATGGACAATGTGCGGGGTAAGGTGCTCGTCTGCCAGCGCAAGGACAGCGCTTGGTCGCTGAAGCCCGTCCCACTGCCTGAAAACGGCACCGTCGGCATCAGCCATGCCGAGCATTTCGGCTCCAGCGTGTCCTTCTCCTTCACCGATTTCCTGACGCCGAGTTCGATCATCTGGTCCGATGACGATGGCAAGACGCTTGCGACGGTGAAGTCGCAGCCGGCGCGTTTCGATGCCTCGCCGCTGATCTCGGAGCAGTTCGAGGCGCGCTCGAAGGATGGTACGATGATCCCATACTTCGTCGTTAGGCGTCGCGACCAGAAGGGCCCGGTGCCGACGCTGCTCTATGGCTATGGCGGCTTCGAAGTGCCGCTGCTGCCCGGCTATGCCGGCGTGCGCGGCAGGCTGTGGCTGGAGAAGGGCAATGCCTATGTGCAGGCCTGCATTCGTGGCGGCGGCGAGTTCGGGCCGGCCTGGCATCAGGCGGCGCTGAAAGGCAAGCGCCAGAACGGCTTCGATGACTTTGCCGCTGTGGCTGAGGATGTCGTCAGGCGCGGCATCGCCACGGCTGCCTCGCTCGGCATCCAGGGGGGCTCGAATGGCGGCCTGCTGACCGGCGTTTCCCTGACGCAGCATCCCGAGCTTTTCGGCGCGGTCATCGTCGAGGTGCCGCTACTCGACATGCTGCGCTACACCGAATTGCCGCCGGGTGCTTCGTGGATGGCCGAATATGGCGATCCGTCGAAGCCGGAAGACGCGAAATGGCTTTCCGCCTATTCGCCCTACCAGCATGTGACGGCGGATGCCGCTTATCCGCCGGTGCTCTTGACCACCTCGACCGCCGATGATCGCGTCCATCCCGGCCATGCGCGCAAAATGGCGGCGCGGATGCAAGAAGCCGGTCATGCAAAGGCGCTGTTCTTCGAGGAGACCGAGGGCGGCCACGGCGGGCGCGGTGACCGCCGGCCACAAGCCGCGCAGACGGCGATGAAATACGTGTTCCTGCAGAGGGCGCTGAGCGGCACGGCTTAGACACATTCCCTCATGGGCCAAGCGAAGGGTGGTTCACGTCGACCAGCGTTTGCTCTAAGGTGCCGGTCCATGGCTCTCGTCAGGATATCGGTCAGCGCAGTTGGGGCTCGCGCATTCAGGGTCGCGGTGACACCGTCACCGCGCACGCTGCGTGCCGAGCTTTTGCGGCTGTGCGCCCGCATCGGCTATTCGCCGCCTGCCAGCCTCTGATGCATTCGCCCCGGCGCCAGCCGGATTGAATCCAGAGGAAAGATCCAGACATGACCTATCAAAATTATTCGCTGAAGCAGCTTCAGCAGATCGACGCCGCGCATCACCTGCATCCCTTCACCGACCACAAAGAATTGCGCGATGCCGGCTCGCGCGTCATCACCCACGCCAACGGCCCGTTCATCTACGATTCCGAAGGGGCGGAACTGCTCGACGGCATGGCCGGCCTGTGGTGCGTCAACATCGGCTATGGCCGCGACGAACTGGCCGAGGCCGCCTATGCCCAGATGAAGGAATTGCCTTACTACAATTCCTTTTTCAAATGCTCGACGCCGACGCCGGTGCTGTTGTCGAAGAAGCTGGCCGAAATCGCGCCACGCAATGTCAACCAGGTGTTCTATGGGTCATCCGGTTCGGAGGCCAACGACACCGCGTTGCGTCTTGTGCGCCATTACTGGGCGCTGGAGGGCAAGCCGGAGAAGAACCGCGTCATCTCGCGCAAGATGGCCTATCACGGCTCGACCATCGCCGGCACCTCGCTCGGCGGCATGGATGCCATGCACAAGCAGCTCAACGGGGCCGTGCCCAACATCGTCCATGTGATGATGCCCTATGCCTACGAACTGGCGCTGCCGGGCGAGAGCGATCATGATTTCGGCCTGCGCGCGGCCAAATCGGTCGAGGATGCGATCATCGAGGCCGGCGCCGACAAGGTCGCGGCATTCATCGGCGAGCCGGTGATGGGCGCGGGCGGCGTCAAGATCCCGCCGGCCAGTTACTGGCCCGAAGTGCAGCGCATATGCCGCAAATACGATGTGCTGTTGATGCTGGACGAGGTCATCACCGGCTACGGCCGCACGGGCGAGTGGTTTGCCGCGCAGACCTTCGGCATCGAGCCCGACACCATCACCACGGCAAAGGCGTTGACCTCGGGCTACCAGCCGCTGTCGGCACTCTTGGTCGGCGATCGCATTGCCTCGACGCTGGTCGAGAAGGGTGGCGAGTTCAATCACGGCTACACCTATTCGGGTCACCCCGTGGCCTGCGCCGTGGCGTTGAAGAACCTGGAGATCATCGAACGGGAAGGCCTTGTCGACCGCGTCAGGAACGACACCGGGCCCTATTTCGCCAAGGCTCTGCAAGAGCGTATTGCCGGGCATGATCTGGTTGGCGAAGTGCGCTCGATCGGACTGATGGGCGCGATCGAAATCGTCCAGGACAAGGCAACCAAGGAAAGGTTCCTGCCGTCGGGAAGTGCCGCGGTGACGGTGCGCGACCATGCGATCGCCAACGGCATGATGCTGCGCGCCACCGGCGACACGATGATCCTGTCGCCGCCGCTGATCTGGACCCGCGATACCATCGACATGGCCTGCGAACGTATCGGCAAAGCGCTGGATTTGGCACAGGCGGATCTGCGCAAGCGGTAAGAGCGAGGCTCGACCGGGCGTTTCTCCAAGGAGACGCCCGGTATCGAGAAGATACCATCCTGGCCAGGGAACGATCTCACTTTTGGCGCGTAGTGTGAGCGGCGGTCGATCCGGCCGCAAAGGGGGCTTCCATGAGAAAGACCAGACGTCGACGCGTGCAGGAAGCGAACAGCATCGGCGCGGGCCTGATGCTGGCGCCGATGGTGGCGATGATGCGCTTGCCACTGATGGCCATGGAGGCCCGGAGCGGCGAGCCCTGGAGCGCGGAGACGGCAAGGGCGGTCACCGAGAAGACCGTCGCAATGGCCGAGGGCGCGGTTGCGGCGCAAATGTCTTTTCTGCAGTCGGCGTCCCGTTTCTGGCCGGAGGTTCTTTCCGGCCACACACCGTCGCTGCTCAACGGCGTCGCGGCTGAACGGTCGATCAGCGCCGCGCTGAAGCCGGCCAGCCGGGCGGTGAAGGCGAATTTTCGCCGGCTTTCGTCAAAGGCTTGAAACGGGGCGGCGGACCTTGATTTTTGCGTTGGCACGATTCCGGGCGGAAAACCGTTTCACACTTTTCCTGGAGTTGCTTTAAAACCGGTCGGCACACGCACCGACGGGAGACAGCATGGCAGCACAACCGCTCAATCAGCCAGCCGAAATCCCGGCCAAGCTCGATCGCTGGAATTGGGGCGCCTTCTTCCTCAACTGGATCTGGGGCATCGGCAACAACACTTTCATCGCTCTGCTGGCGCTGATCCCGGTCGTCAACCTCATCATGATCTTCGTGCTTGGGGCACGCGGCAGCCGCTGGGCCTGGCAGAACAGGACCTGGCGCGATGCGGAACAATTCCGCAGGACGCAGCGCAACTGGGCAATCGCCGGCCTTGCCGTCTGGGTGGTCAGTATAGGCGGCTGCGCGACGATGGTCGGCAGCGTCCCGTTTATGCTCAAAGGTAATGGTGCCTATCACATGACCATGGATGCCATTCGCGCCGACGGCCGTGTGAAGGCCGCCATTGGTGACGATGTGACCGACAATTTCTGGGTCGGCGGCCATCTCAACGTCAATGCGAATGGGGCGGGCGATGCCCAGTTCAGCATTCCCGTTCACGGCGCCAAGGGCAAGGGGACAGTGTTCTCCCACCTGGTTCGCAATGCAGGCATATGGAGCATGCGCCTGCTCGTGATCAGGGTGGACGGTTTCGATGCGCCGATCGTGTTGACCAATGAAGATCACGTGCCGATCCCGAACGCCGCGATCGGAATATAGGCTCCAGCCCGGATCAGGCGCGGCGGAAATGCAAAAACCGCGCTCCGTCGGGAACGCGGCTTTGCCAGATACGCATGGCGTTTCGCTACTCAACACTTGGCGAAACCTACGGGCTCCGGTACGCGAGACCTGATCCGGAGCGCCGGGCGGATGCGATATGTCCGCCTCGCAATTCGTTTTATAGGGACATCGTTACCGCGGAGTTATCGAGAGCTTAAGCAAATCTAAATTTACGGCCGTCCCGCCGGATGGATCAGGAAAAAGCCCATCAAATCCGTTAGTTACGCAGGGGTGCCGCGCAGAAAATTAATTATACCGGAGAAATCGGCGCCGCCATGCCCCTGGGCGTTGAACAGGGCATAGAGTTGTGCCGCTTCAGCACCAAGTGGCGTCACCGCGCCCGCGCCAAGTGCTGCTTCCTGCGACAGTTTCAGGTCTTTCAGCATAAGGGCGGCGGCAAAGCCCGGTTTGTAATCCTTGTTGGCGGGCGAGGTGGGCACCGGGCCGGGCACCGGGCAATAGGTGGTCAGCGACCAGCACTGGCCTGAAGATGTCGAGGCAACGTCGAACAACGCCTGATGCGACAGGCCCAGTTTCTCCGCCAGCACGAAGGCCTCGGCGACGCCGATCATCGAAATGCCGAGGATCATGTTGTTGCAGATCTTCGCCGCCTGGCCGGCGCCGTCGCCGCCGCAATGGACGATGCGGCCGGCCATTGGCTTGAGGATTGGTTCGGCCGTGGCGAATGCATCGTCGGAGCCCCCGGCCATGAAGGTCAGCGTGCCGGCCGTGGCGCCGCCGGTGCCGCCGGAAACAGGGGCGTCGATCGACAGCAGGCCGTGTTTCGCCGCGATGGCATGCGCCTTGCGTGCCGAATCGACGTCGATCGTCGAGGAGTCGATGAACAGCGCGCCTTTCCTGGCCTTCGGCGCGATGTCTTCATGGACCGACAGCACGTGCTTGCCGGCCGGCAGCATCGTGATGACCACGTCGGCGTCCTTCACTGCGGCCGGCGCGTTGGCCATGACGACGACGCCGTGCTCCCTCGCGACGGTCAGGTTCTCCGGAACCAGGTCGAAGCCATGCACCGTATGTCCGGCCTTGACCAGATTGGCGGCCATTGGATTGCCCATATTGCCGAGGCCGATGAAGGCGATCGTCGTCATTGTCTCTCTCCCGCAGTTGCTGTCGTCAGCGGCCAATCAGGGCGCGCGCGATGATGACGCGCATGATCTCGTTGGTGCCTTCGAGGATCTGGTGGACGCGCAGGTCACGCACCAGCTTCTCGATGCCGTAGTCATGCAGGTAGCCGTAGCCGCCAAGCAGCTGCAGCGCGTCGTTGGCGACGTTGAAGCCGGTGTCGGTGACGAAGCGCTTGGCCATCGCGGACCATTTGCCGGCATCCGGCGCCTTGCGGTCGAGTTTGGAGGCGGCGGCATAGAGGAAGATGCGCGCGGCCTGCAGTTCTGTCTCCATGTCGGCCAGCTTGAACTGCAAAGCCTGGAACTGATTGATTTTCGAGCCGAAGGCCTTGCGCTCGGCCGTGTAGGACAGCGCCTTGTCGAGCGCCGACTGCGCGCCGCCCAGCGAACAGGCGGCGATGTTCAGCCGGCCGCCGTCGAGGCCGGCCATGGCGATGCCGAAGCCGGCGCCTTCACCCGACAGAAGGTTTTCGGCCGGCACCTTGCAATCCTCGAAGATGACCTGGCGCGTCGACTGCATGTGCCAGCCCATCTTGTGCTCGTTGGCGCCGAAGGAGAGGCCGGGCGCGTCTTTCGGCACGATGACGGTGGAAATGCCTTTCGGCCCGTCGGCACCGGTGCGCACCATGACGGCATAAAGGTCGCTGTCGCCGGCGCCGGAGATGAATTGCTTGGCGCCGTTGAGGATGTAGTCGCCGCCGCTCTTCACCGCGCGTGTCTTCAGGGCAGCCGCATCCGATCCCGAGCCCGGCTCGGTCAGGCAGTAGCTCGCCAGCCATTCCATCGAGGTCAGCTTGGGCAGGAAGCGCTGGCGCTGCTCTTCATTGCCGAAGCGGTCGATCATCGAGGCCACCATGTTGTGGATCGAGATGAAGGACGAAAAGGCCGGGTCGGCGTGCGATAGCGCCTCGAAGATCAGCACGGCATCGAGTCGGCCGAGCGCGGAGCCGCCGACATCATCCCTTATATAGATGCCGCCGAGGCCGAGCGGCCCGGTTTCGCGGATTACGTCGGCGGGGAAATGTTTCCTGCGGTCCCAGTCGAGCGCGTTCGGCGCGACGCGATCGGCCGCGAAGGCCTGCGCCATCTCCTGGATGGCGCGCTGTTCCTCGTTGAGTTCGAATTGGCTGGTGCTCGCATCGACCGCGGCGTCCATGGCGTGCTCCCTATATGCTGGCCAGCTAGCCCGCTGGCCTGTCGTTTTTGGCTTTGCGCGCGCACCAATCTAGACCAATGATGCCGCCGCGCAACCCAACCGATCGCGGAGCGGCTGTGCATCAATGCATGTTCGGAGCCAGATGTGACGACAAAATTCGGCGAACTGCTCGAACAGTTCCGCGCCTATCTCGCTTCGGTGAACGATGCCCTGGTGCGAGACGCCGTGGCGCGCATTGGCTGGGACATGCCGGCCCGCGCACTGGAGCCGCATACGCTCGGCTGTCTGCGCCATCTCGATCGCGCCGCCGAACTGAGGCCGCCGGATGCGAAGCCATTGGTGCAATTGCTGGCGCGGCAGCGCAACGATTTGCATTGGGGGCAGACCTACACGGAGGCTGATTTCGGCAAGGCCTTCATCGACAATTACGGCTGGCTGGAAATGTTCGGTACGCGTGGCCATTTCGCCAATGACGAAGTGGCCGCCGGCCTGCTGATCCTCGGACCCGATATCGTCTACCCCGACCACCATCATGTCGCCGAGGAGATTTATATTCCGCTGACCGGTGGCACAGAGTGGCGCATGGGCGAGGGCGGCTTTCGCAAGCGGGAAGCCGGCGAAGTCGTCCACCACGCTTCCAACGTCAACCACGCCATGCGGACGGGCAAGGAGCCGCTGCTGGCGCTCTACCTCTGGCGCGGCGGGCCGCTGGCGCAGAAATCCACGATCACCGGAACCGCGACGCAGGGCCGGAACTGATGGCCAGGGCGATCATGCTGCAAGGCACGGGTTCGGATGTCGGTAAGACGGTGCTGGTTGCCGGCCTCTGCCGCGCCGCAAAAAAACGCGGCCTGAAGGTGCGGCCGTTCAAACCGCAGAACATGTCGAACAACGCCGCGGTCGCCGACATTCCCGGCGACAACAGGCATGGCGGCGGCGAGATCGGCCGTGCGCAATGGCTGCAAGCAATCGCTTGCGGCGTCGCGCCGTCCGTCCATATGAACCCGGTGCTGCTCAAGCCTCAGACCGATGTCGGCGCGCAAATCATCGTGCAGGGCAAGGTGTTCGGCGAGGCGAAGGCGCGCGACTACCAGGCGCTGAAGGGCCGACTGATGGACGCGGTGCTCGATTCCTGGGCGAAGGTCGGCGAGGACGCGGACCTTGTCATCGTCGAGGGTGCCGGCTCGCCGGCCGAAATCAATCTGAGGAGCCGCGACATCGCCAATATGGGCTTTGCCACGCGTGCTAATGTGCCGGTTGTGCTGGTCGGCGATATCGACCGCGGCGGTGTCATCGCCTCGGTTGCCGGTACCCATCTGATCCTGCCGGAAGAGGACCGACGCATGATCGTGGGTTACCTCATCAACAAATTCCGAGGCGATGTATCGCTGTTCGACGATGGTCTGAAGGCGATCGAGAAATTCACCGGATGGCGCTGTTTTGGCGTGGTGCCGTGGCTGAAGGCGGCGGCAAGGCTGCCCTCTGAGGATTCAGTGGTGCTCGAGCGGCTTGCGTCCGGCGAGGCGCGCGCGCTGAAGGTGGCGGTGCCGATGCTTGGCCGCATCGCCAATTTCGACGATCTTGATCCGCTCAAGGCCGAACCGCAGGTCGAAGTGGTGTTCGTGCCGCCTGGGAAGCCGCTGCCACAGGACGCGGGACTGGTGGTTATTCCCGGTTCCAAGTCGACGATCGGCGATCTTCTGAAATTCCGCGAGAATGGCTGGGATCGCGATTTGTTGGCGCACCGCAAGCGGGGCGGCCATATCGTAGGCATTTGCGGCGGTTTTCAGATGCTTGGCCGTATGGTGCGCGATCCCGATGGTATCGAAGGCCGCGTCACCGAGGCCGAGGGGCTCGGCCTGCTCGACATCGAAACGGTGATGGAGCCGGAGAAGACCGTGCGCAATGTCAGCGCGCGATCCGTCCCGTTCGACCTGCCGCTCGAGGGTTACGAAATCCATCTCGGCCGCACCACCGGCCCGGACACAGCGCGGCCGTCGGCGATCATCAATGGCGTCGAGGATGGTGCGATCTCGGCCAATGGCAAAGTGATCGGCACCTATATGCACGGCCTGTTCGGCGCCGACGGCTTTCGAGGAAAATTTCTCGAAAGCCTGGGCATCAAGGGTGGCGGCATCGACTACCGGGCCGAGGTCGAGCGGGCGCTGGACGAGGTCGCGGCCGAGTTGGAGACCCATCTCGACTGCGATGCGATTTTCGCCCTGGCGCGCTGAGGCGCGCCGATATTCAGGTGATGCCGGCCTGCAAACGCCGGTTTCCTGCGCTTCCGGTGCTCACGTACTTCAAGTAGCTTCGCTCCGGTTCTCGGAACCCGTCATTTTCGGCTCGGCCTGACCTGAATCTCAGCACGCCTTAGGTTTGCTCAGGCCTTTTTCTCGCCGGCCTTCGGCCAATAGGTGCCGAAGGACCAGACATTGCCTTCGGGGTCGCGGCAGATGAATTCGCGACTGCCATAGTCGCGGTCGGTCAGTTCCTGGATGATCGTGGCGCCGGCTCTCTTTGCCCTGGTGTAGGCGGCATCGGCATCGTCGACGGCGATATAGATCGACTTGCCGCCGCCGGAACCTGGCTCCCCGACCATCTTGCCGTAATCGTCGTCGCGCACGGTGCCCAGCATGATCATGGACGAGCCGAACACCAGTTCCGCATGGTGCACGACATCGCCTTCGCCATAGCGGGCTCGGACGCTGAAACCGAAGGCCTCGCACAGCCAGTCGATCATTTTCGCCGCATTTCTGTAGCGCAGGGCGGGGTAGAGGCGGGGTGGTTCGGTGCTGTCGGTCATATCGATCTCCTTCGGTTGGATTGGTCGATGCCACTGTGGGCGAAGGCCCTTCCAGCGTCTTGAAGAAATGTTACCTGGCCGAAAGTGCCGTCGGCGTCTCGCCGGCAAGGTCACGGAATTCGCGCACCAGATGCGCCTGGTCGGCATAGCCGCAATCGGCGGCAATATCGGCCCAGCCGCTGGCCTCCTGTTTCGACAGGCCGAGCGCGCGGTTGAAGCGCACGATGCGCGACAGCGTCTTGGGGCCGATGCCGATGGCGTTGGAAAAGCTGCCAGCCAGATGTTTGCGGCTCCAGCCGAGTCCTTCGGCGAGCGACGCAATCCGTGTCCGTCCGCCCGATGTGACGATGCGGTCATAGGCCCATGCGATCTCCGGCGGCGTTTCGGTGGCGCTCGCAAGACGGGCGGTGACGAAGGCTTCCGCGATATCGAAACGCGCCGTCCAGTCCGGCGCGTTGCCTATGCGCTCGCGCAGCGCCATGCCCTCGGTGCCCAGCACGTCGTCGAGCACGACCATGCTGTCGGTCAGCTCGCTCATCGGCAGGCGAAAGAAGCGGCGCGCGCCAAGCGGCGTGAAATTGATCTGGACGCAGCAGGCGGCGCCGAAGGATTCGATCATCACAGGTCCGGCGAAGAGGCCGGCGGCGAAGCTGGCGAACCGGTCATTGTCGTCAGGCGCCTTGCCAAGGCCGATGGCGAAGGGCTCTGCGAAGCTGATGACCAGCGGCACGGTCAGCGAGGCGTATTCGACATTGCAAAAATGGCCGGCAGCGGTTTCGCGGTAGCCGCAAATGTCGGTGACAACGCCCTCAAGCGCGGGATCGGGAAGACGTCGGCGCATCTCGAAGCGTCCAGATATGGAGCGGTCCTGTTCCGTTCGGCGCTGCATCTCGATCGGCATTGGCCATCCTTCCGCTCGGCCAATCCAATATTATTCGAACAGTGGCTGTCTATCAAACGCCGATCATGACACGCAGCGGGTTGGCCGGGTCGGCCAGCAGTTTCGCCGCCAGTGCCACACACACGATCACCAGCAGCGGCTTGATCAATCTGGCGCCGATGCGCATGGCGAGGCTGGCGCCGAGGCGGGCGCCCAGGAACTGGGCAACGCCCATCATCAGGCCGATCTTCCAGGAGATGACGCCGACGGCGGCGAAGACGATGAAGCCGCCGATGTTGGAGGCGAAGTTGAGCAGCTTGGTATGCGCCGTCGCCTTGAGCACGCCGTAGCCGGCAAGGGCGACAAAGGCCAGCATATAGAAGGAACCGGCGCCCGGCCCGAACAGGCCGTCATAAAAGCCGATTGCCGGCACAAGGGTCAGTCCGAACAGGAAGGGCGACAGGCGCTCGGCCCGGTCGACGTCGTTCATGTTGGGTTTGAGCGCGAAGTAGAGCGCAATGGCGATCAGCACCAGGGGCAGCAGGGCGCGCAACAGATCGCCGGGAACGATCGTGGCCAGCAAGGCGCCGACGGCACTCCCGGCAAGCGCCAGCAGGGCCGATGGCAATTGCCGGCGCAGGTCGACATGGCCCTTGGAGGCATAGTGGATCGTCGCCGACCCTGAGCCGAACATGCCTTGCAGCTTGTTGGTTCCGAGCGCCTCGACCGGTGAGAAGCCGGCAAGCAGCAGCGCCGGAATGGTGATCAGCCCGCCGCCGCCGGCAATCGAATCGACAAAGCCCGCGGCAAAAGCGGCGAAAGCGAGTATGGCGACGGTCTGCAGGCTGAGGTCGATCATTGAGATGAGGAAGCGTCACTTCGCTGAGATATCAGGCCTTCGACCACGACCACCCCGTTTGCGCAAGGCCGATTCCGCGCTAACTCTAGTGGAGAGAATCGGAAAGAGACGCCCCATGGCCTTCGCATTGCTGAACCAGATACGTTCGATCTTCGACGGCGATCCTGGCGTGCGCAAGGTCGCGGACGATCCGGTACTTTCGGCGGAACTCCTGATGTTGTTTCGCATGATCCTGGCCGACGGCACGGTCAGCGAGAGCGAGATGGTTGCTTTCCGGCGCATCTGCAAGGAAGCCTTCGGCATTCCTGAGACCAGCATCGACGCCGTCATCGAATATCTCAATGAGTTCGGCTACGAGACCAACGGCTCGCAGGCGATCGCGCTGTTTCGCGATCTCGACATCGAACGCCGCAAGCAATTGGCCCGCCACATGGCCGAGATCGCCAAGGCGGATTCGCAACTGGCCGAGACCGAGGTGCGCCTGCTGCGCCGCACGCTCGACCTGCTCGACATCAGCCCGGTCGATGTGGTGAAGCCGGAAGAGTAAGGCCAGAGCCAAGCTTGAACGCTGTTCGGCCGGGTCCCCGCTGCTTCGCCGCGGTCCGCTCACCCCTGTTCCTGCATTCTCCTGGCGATTGCCCGATGCAAATCCGGAGCCGCCGCAACCAGTGACTTGGCGGCCTCGGACTGCGGACGATCCAGAACCTCGCTCGTCTTGCCGCGCTCGATGATCTTGCCCTCATGCATGACCAGCACCTCGTCGGTGATGGCGCGAGCGACGGTCAGATCATGGGTGATGAAGAGGTAGGCGATGCCAAGCTTCTGGTTGAGCTCGGCGAACAGATCCAGGATCTGGGCACGGATCGACACATCGAGCGCGGAGACCGGTTCGTCGGCGACGACCAGCTTGGGGCGAGTGATGATGGCGCGGGCGATCGACAGGCGCTGGCGCTGGCCGCCGGAAAACTCGTGCGGATACTTGTCAATGTCCTGCTGGCCAAGGCCGACCTCGTGCAGCGCATGGGCCACCATTTCACGGCGCTCGGCGCGCGTCGGTTTCCTGTCCAGCACATGCAAGGGTTCGGCGACGAGTCTTTCGACCTTCTGGCGCGGGTCGAAGGAACCATAGGGATCCTGGAAGACAACCTGCATGTCGCGCCTTGCCGGTTTCAGCTCGGCTTCGCTCTTGCCGGTGATGGTGTCGCCGCGAAACCGGATCGTGCCCGAACTCGGCCGGTCCAGCGCCAGGATCATGCGCGCGAGTGTCGACTTGCCGCAGCCGGAGCGGCCGACCAGCGCCACCGACTGGCCGGGCGCCATCGACAGGGAGACATCGTCGACGGCACGGATATCAGGCGCGCGCCGGAACAGCGAAGTGCGCCGGCCGGGATAGTCGCGGGTCACGGCTTCAACCTGAAGCAAGGGTTGGCCCGGCCCGGCGCTGCGTGGCCTGGCGCGTGCCGGTACATGCATCGAGGCTTGCGCCAACTGGCGCGTATAGGAATGAAGCTGTTCCGACAGCGTGCGCGCGGTGTCGCCGGCCTCCATCACCTCGCCGCGGCGAAGGATGGTGATGCGATCCGCCATCTCGGTCACCACGGCGAGGTCGTGCGAGATCAGCAGCAGACCCATGCGGCTCTCCGCGACGAGGTCGCGCAGGAGATCGAGGATCTGCGCCTGCAGCACGACATCGAGCGCCGTCGTCGGCTCGTCGGCGATCAGCAGCTTCGGTTTCAGCGCGCAGGCGATGGCGATGACAACGCGCTGGCGCTGGCCGCCGGAGAGTTCGTGCGGATAGCGCGACAGCGGGAATTTCGCCGAGGGAAGGCCGACACGGTCCAGCATCTTTCGCGCCCGCTCCTCGGCCTCGGCGCGCGTCGCTTTGGTGTGCCAGCGTATGCCTTCGGCCACCTGTTCGCCGATGGTCTTGACCGGATTGAGGGCAGTCATCGGCTCCTGAAAGACCATGCCGATGTCGTCACCGCGCAGCGCGCACATCTGGTCCTCGGTCGCCGCAAGGACATCGACGCCGTCGAATGTGACGCGCCCGCTGGCGCGTGCGGCGTGCGGCAGAAGCCGCATCACGGTCAGCGCTGTCATCGATTTGCCGGAGCCGGATTCGCCGACCAGTCCCATGACCTCGCCAGGCGAGACGGAAAGCTCCATGTCCTTCAGGATTTGCGTATCGCCGATGGTCAGCGACAGATTGTCGATCTCAAGCAGGCTCATCGCTGCCGCCGCGATTTGGGGTCGAGGATGTCGGCGATGCCGTCGCCCAGAAAATTCAGGCCAAGCACGGTGATGACGATCGCCATGCCGGGAAAGATCGCCATCCATGGCGCCACCACCATGCGCGTCTGCGCATCGAACAGCATGCGGCCCCAACTCGGCATTGGCGGCTGCGCGCCGAGGCCGAGATAGGAAAGCCCAGCTTCGGCCAGGATGCCCAGCGCGAACTGGATAGTGCCTTGCACCAGGAGCAGCGTGGCGATGTTTGGCAGGACATGTTCGACAGTGATCTGCGTGCTGCTCTTGCCGGCGGCGCGCGCGGCAAGGATGAATTCGCGCGGCCAGATCGCCAGTGCGCCAGCGCGGGCGACGCGGGCAAACACCGGAATGTTGAAGATGCCGATGGCAATGATGGCGTTGATGGCGCCCGGCCCGAAGATGGCGGTGATCATGATGGCCGACAGCAGCGCGGGGAAGGCGAAGACGAGATCGTTGACGCGCATCAGCGCTTCGTCGACGAGGCCGCCGCGGGCCGCGGCAAAGGCGCCGAGCGGCACGCCGACACCCATGCCGATGCCGACCGCGACCAGCGCCACGGCAATCGAATTGCGCGCCCCGACCATGATCATCGACAGGATGTCGCGGCCGAAATGGTCGGTGCCGAACCAGTGCGCCAGCGAGGAGCCTTGGGTCTTGTCCGCTATGACCAGCTTCGTCACATCGTACGGCGTCCAGACATAGGAGACGATGGCCATCGCCAGGATCAGCGCGGTGATGATGAAACCGGTAATGAAAGCGGTGTTCCTGAATGCCTTGGCCAGGATGCCGCTGAAAGTATCCTCGGGGATTTCGATGTGCAGCGTCATTGCCGGGTCCTCAGGCGGGGATCGACCACCGCATAGGAAAGGTCGACGACGAGGTTGACCGCAATGACGGCGGCGACCAGCAACATGACCACGCTTTCGACGACGATCAGGTCGCGCTGGGTGATCGCCTGGAACACCAGCCGGCCGAGGCCGGGCAGGTAGAAAACATTCTCGATGATGATGGTGCCGGCGAGCAGGAAGGCGAATTGCAGGCCAAGGATGGTCAGCACCGGGATCATGGCGTTACGCAGCGCGTGCCGCCACAACACGGCGCGGTAGGGCAGGCCCTTGGCGCGGGCGGTGCGGATATAGTCCTCGTTCAGCACCTCGATCAGCGCCGAGCGGGTGACACGCGCCAGGATGGCGGCCTGCGGCAAAGCAAGCGCCACCGCCGGTAACAGCAGCGATTTCAGCGCCGGCCAGGCGCCGGCGGCCCAGCCTGGAAAACCGCCGGCCGGGACCAGGTGCAGCCAGACGGCGAAGACATAGATCAGCATCAGTGCGAACCAGAAATTGGGCACGGCCACGCCAAGCTGCGCCGCGCCCATCGCCACCATGTCGCCGACCCGTCCACGCCGGCTGGCGGAAAACAGCCCGATCGGAATGGCGATGATGGTGGAGAGCGCCAGCGCGATCAGCGCCAGCGGCAGTGATACGGCAAGCCGTTCACGCACGAGATCGATAACCGGCACCGAATAGGTGTAGGAGCGGCCGAAATCGAGGCTGAGCAGACCGCTGGCCCAGTGCAGGTAACGCCAGGCAAGCGGTGCGTCGAGACCCATCTGGTTGCGCAACAGCTCCACCTGGTCGGCGCTGGCGTTCATGCCCAGCATCAGCCGCGCCGGATCGCCGGGGAGGACTTCCAGCACGGCGAACACCACGATGGAAGCCAGCACCAGCGTGGCGATGGCTATTGCGAGGCGCTTGAGAAGGTAGGCGGTCATGGGAGGTGGGGAACCGCAACTTCGTCATCCTGGGGCGAAGCAGGAGCGAAGCGACGTCGCGAAGACCCCAGGATCCATGCCGTGACAGAAGTCGAAGAGCGCGGCGGTCCAAAACCAGCGTTGCCTCTTTCTGTCTCCAACTCACGTTCCCCCAGGTTCTGCGTCGCAGCATCGCTCATAAGTCACGGAATGGATCCTAGGGTCTACGCAGTTCGCTGCGCTATCTGCTCCGCCTTAGGATGACGAACCGTTGTGAGAGCCTCACTCGCTCCACTTCACCTTTGTCAGGTCGTTCGCAGGGATCGGCGCGTTTTCCCACCACCCTTGCAGCTTGGCGTCCCAGACCCCGACCTTGGGCAGTTCGTAGAGGAAGCCGACTACGGCATCGTCGGCAAGGATCTTTTGCGCTTCGGCATACAGTTCCTTGCGCTTGGCCTCGTCCGAGGTCAGATCCAGATCGGCGATGATCTTGTTGAAGGTCGGGTTGTCGTAATTGAAGTAGTAGTCCTTGCGCGAATAGATACCGATGTCGTTCGGCTCGGTATGGGAGACGATGGTCAGGTCGTAGTCTTTCTTGGTGAATACCTGATCCAGCCACTGCGCCCATTCGACCGGAATGATCTCGAGATTGATACCGACCTCGCGAAGTTCCGAAGCGATGATCTCGCCGCCGAGCCGCGCATAGGAGGGTGGCGGCAGTTTCAATGTGGCCTTGAAGCCGTTCTCCAGCCCGGCCTCCTTCAAGAGTTCCTTGGCCTTGTTGACATTGTGCGGATAGAGACCGGTGAGGTCGACATAATATTTGTTGGCCGGCGACATATGCGAGCCGATCGGCAGGCCGAGCCCGGCCGAGGCGCCGTCGATGATCGCCTTGCGGTCAAGCGCGTAGGAGATCGCCTGCCTCACCTGCAGCTTGTCGAAGGGTGGCTTCTTGTTGTTGATCGACAGGATGGTCTCGCCTTCGGTCGCGCCGACCACGATTTTGAAGCGCGGATCATCCTTGACCTGAGAAACGCTGTCGGGATCGAAGAAGGGGAAAGCCTGTATGTCGCCGGAAAGCAACGCCGGCACCGCGGCGGCGGCATCGGGAACGATGCGGAATTCGGCCTTTTCGAGGAAAACAGGGGCGCCCCAGTAATGGTCCGATTTCACCAGGGTGATCGATGAACCCTTGGCCCAGCTCTCGAACTTGAAGGGGCCGGTGCCGATCGGCTTTTCCTTGTTGGTGTCGGCGGATTTCGGCGAAACGATCACCGCGTCGCCCCAGCCCATATTGTAGAGGAACGAGCCCTGCGGGTGGGCGAGCGTGACCTTCACGGTGGCGGGATCGACCACTTCGACCTTGTCGATGGCTGCAAAGAGCTGCTTCTGCGCGTTGATGGAGTTTTCCGCGCGGGCACGGTCGAGCGAAAACTTCACGTCATCGGCACTGAAATCGGTGCCGTCGTGGAATTTCACGCCGGTATGCAGCTTGAAAATATAGACCTTGCCGTCGTCTGAAACGGTCCAGCTCTCGGCCAGATCCGGCAGAACTTCGCTGTTCGGGCCGATGCGGGTAAGGCCCTCGAAGACGTTGGCGTATGTGACCTCCCTGATGGCCGCGGCCGCTCCTGCCGTGGGATCGAGATGCGGGGGCTCAAGCGGAATGCCGATGACCAGATCGGTCCGGGCGGCAAACGCCGACGTGGCGGTTGCGAACGCCAGCACGGCAGTGGCCAGAAGGGTCTTCCACAGTTTCATCGCTGAACTCCCCATGTGCTCAGATGCTCAAGCCGGCGGATAGAAGCGTGATTTCGCGCGGGAGTAAATTGCGTTTCGTGCTGTCGCGTCACGCGAAGTGAAATGTTTTTGCGCCGCGGGCTGGTCATGCAGCCGTGCCGCGCAGCAGCACGTTGAGGCCGATCGCCATTACCTTGGCCGATTCCACCATGTCCGATATGCCGACCCACTCGTCCGGCCGGTGTGCCAGGTCGAGAATGCCCGGCCCATAGGCGATGCAGTCGTGGATGTGGCCGATCCGCGCAACGTGCTTCTGGTCGTAGGTGCCGGGCGAGATGACGTAATCGGGCTCGCGGTCGAAGATCGCATGAATGCCTTGCGCCACCGCCTTGACCACCGGCGCGTCGCGCTCGGTCATCAGCGGCAACACTTCCATCAGGTCGCGGATCTCGTAATCGAACTTTTTGCGTTCGCGCTTCAGCCGGTCGAGAATATCTGTCACTTCGCCCTTGACCGTGGCGAGATCCTCCTCGATCAGGAAGCGGCGGTCGATGGTCAGCCGGCAAGAATCGGGCACGTTGGGCGAGGGCAGGCCGGGCCGGAAGTCCTCGGTCTGGCCGCCATGGATGGAATTGATGTTCATGGTCGAGCGCCTGGCGCCTTCGGGCACCACGGGCATGCGCGTCATCTTGCGGTCGAGTGCCGGGAACAGTTCGTCCTCGAAGGCCCGCAGCACGGCGCCCATATGGCGTACCGCATTGTCGCCGAGGAAGGGCATCGAGCCGTGGGCGATCTCACCCTTGGTCTCGATCTCCGCCCACCAGACGCCGCGATGGCCAAGGCAGATGCGATCCTTGTTCAACGGCTCGGGGATGATGACGTGGTCGACCCTGGGTTTCGAGAAATAACCGAGCCTGGCCAGATGGGCGACGCCGCCGAAACCGCCGGACTCCTCGTCGACCGTGCCCGATATTTCGATGGCGCCGGGAAAATCGGGGAAGACTTCCATGAAGGCTTCGACGGCGATGATGGAGGCGGCCAGGCCGCCCTTCATGTCGCAGGCGCCGCGGCCGTAGACCTTGCCGTCCCTGACGATGCCGGCAAAGGGATCGACGGTCCAGCCATCGCCGGCCTCGACCACGTCGATATGCGAATTGAAGTGGACGCAGGCGCCGGGTGATCTTCCGTCGAAACGGGCCACGACATTGACGCGCGGGTAGCGATCGGTGTCGCCAGGCGTGCCTTCGGCGCGGATGAACTCGGTTTCGAAGCCGCGCTTCTTCAGCCGCGCGCCGATATATTCGGCGCAAGGCCGGTAGGCTTCGCCCGGTGGATTGATGGTCGGAAAACGGATCAGGTCGCCGGTCAGCGCCACCATCTCGTCGCGCCTGATGTCGATTGCCTTGAGGAGTCGCTCGTTCATGCCGTGAGTTGAGCAGCGATCCCCGTGGTTTTGCAAGCCCCTCGATCAAGCCGTGCGGCGTGGCGTTGCGGCAACTATTGCGGGAAATCGTTCAAATTCGCTGCTTTGGATTGGCGAATTGGTCAAGGAGTACGTGCTATCTGTTCACCGCCATTAAAAAAGTGAAAACAACGTGATGGCGGGCAGGCAAGGGGCAATCAAAGGGGTTTGATCGCATGAAAAAGTTCTTTCTTGTGGCAGCGATGCTGGCAACCGCGCTGTTTGGTACATCGATCGCAAGTCAGGCGGCCATGCTGGTGGCGAATATCGACGTGTCGTCGCAGACAATGACCGTCCGGTATGGCTCGGCGGTTTACCGGTGGGCCGTATCCACCGCCCGTCCGGGCTATTTCACGCCGCGCGGCACTTACCGGCCGCAGCGGACCGCGCGGATGTGGTATTCGCGAAAATACGACATGTCGCCGATGCCTTATTCCGTGTTCTTCCGCGGTGGCTACGCCATCCATGGAACGGGCGCCGTCAGGCAACTCGGCCGTCCGGCTTCGCATGGCTGCGTGCGGCTGCACACGGCCAATGCCGCGACCTTCTATGCGATGGTGCGGGAAGTGGGCCTCGGCAACACACGCATTGTCGTCAGCAACTAATGTCGTCCAAATCGGCTTCGTCGTCCGGCGTAGAACCTGCGTTCTCGCCGGCGGCAGGCTCAAGCGGTTGAGACGGGAGCCGGCTTGGGCCGCCGTTTGCGCCGCCAGTTGCTGATCTCCCACCGTTTGTGGAACCACATCCACTGGCCGGGGTCCTCGCGCACCCAGCGCTCGACCACGTCGTTCAGCATCTGGGTGGTGGCGTGGACGTCGACGCTGCCGTCAGCCGTGCGCGGCAAGACCAGCTTGTCCTCGATTTCGAGCCGGAAGCGGTTGCCGGGCAGCCTGACGCAGCGCGCCGGATAGACATCGCAATCGTAGTGGCGGGCAAGGGTGCCGAGCACGCGATTGCTCTGACAGGGACGGCCGAAGAAGGTCGTCTCCAGGCCATTGGAGAATTTCTGGTCGACGAGAACGCCAATGTTGCCGCCGTTTTCCAGCACCCCGGCCAAGGCAAACGAGGCACCGGCCATCGACGGCAGCAGCGATCCCATGGTCGAGCGGCGCGTCGAAAGGATATAGTCGGCGAGGTAGGGGTTGTTGGGCGGGCGAAACAGCGCCGTGATGTTCATGCCGAAGGTGGCTGCGGCCACCGGCAGCAGCTCGAAATTGCCGAGATGGCCGGTGAAGACGATATGCGGCTGCTTTTCGGCCGCGATCTCGATGAAGTGCTCAATGCCCCTGACCTCGATGCGGCCGGGCTTGCTGGCGGCCGGATCATAGTCGAACAGGGCGTCAAGGAAAATGTATTCGGCGGCAAGCCGGGCCATGTTGCCCCACATATCGGAAGCGATGGCCTGGATTTCGCCCTCGCTCTTTTCCGGATAGGCCTTGCGCAAATTGTCGATGGCGACCTGGTGACGCCCAACCCTTGGACCAATGAGGCGTGCGACGCGGTCGGCGAAATTCAGCGCGCTGTCGACCGGCAGCAGGCGCAGCATCGACATGATGATCATCGCGGCGCGTGCAACCAGCCAGTAATTCACCTGGCGCAGCTGCCGGCCATAGCGGAACTTCAGGTCGCGGCGAAGCTTCTTGAGCACGGAGATCAGGACCTAGGCGACGCGCAGGATGATCTTGCCGAAGACGTCGCGGCCTTCCATGCGCTTCAGCGCCGCATCGATATCGTCGAAGCCGACCTCGGTATCGATGACCGGCGCGACCTGTCCGGTCGCCATCTTCTGCATGGCGTTGGCCATGTTCTCCATGCGGCAGCCGAACGATCCCAGAAGTTTCAGCTGCTGCTGGAACAGCTGCATCAGGTTGATCTGCGTCGACACGCCGGACGTCGAGCCGCAGGTGACCAGGCGGCCGCCGCGCTTCAGGCACAGCATCGAGCCGGCAAAGGTATCGGCGCCGACATGTTCGAACACCACGTCGATGCCCTTCTTCTTCGTCAGCTTGCGCACGACGCCTTCGAAACGGTCGTCGCGGTAGTTGATGACATGGTCGGCGCCAAGCGCCTTGGCCTTTTCGATCTTGTCGTTCGACCCGACCGTGGTGATGATCGTGCAGCCCATGCGTTTGGCCAGCTGGATCGCGGCGGAGCCGATGCCGGAGCCGCCGGCATGGATGAGGATGGTCTCGCCGGGCTGAAGTTTCGCATTGTCGAACAGCATGTGCTCGACCGTGCCAAAGGTGACGGGAGCCACCGCGGCGCCGATGTCGCTCACGCCAGGCGGCGCTGGGACCAACAGGCGTGCCGGCAGGTTGATCTTCTCCTGCGCGAAGCCGTCGAGGTGGAAGCCGTGGACACCGGAAACATGTTCGCACAGATTGTCGCGGCCTTCGCGGCACGCACGGCAAAGGCCGCAGGTGCGGGCGCCGTAGATCGACACCAATTGTCCGGGCAGCAGGCTGGAGACGCCGGGGCCGACCGCCTCGACCTCGCCCGAGGCTTCCGCGCCGACGACCAGCGGCAATTTGCGCTTGGCGAAGGCCATGCCGCGCCAGCCCCAGACGTCGATATGGTTCAGCGCCACCGCCTTGATGCGCAGCGTGACTTCTCCGAGTGCGGGGGGCGGGGGAGGCGGCAGGTCCACCGTTTCAAGACGGCGGTCCTCGATAAGTTGCAATGCGCGCATTGGGCCTGTCGGTTCAGTGGGACTGAAAAAGGTCGCTTAGACCGGTTCCCGCGCCATGACAAGGCAAGTGTTCTGGCCGCCGAAGCCGAAGGAGTTCGACAGAACGCTGCGAACCTCGGCATTGCGCTTCTTGTTCGGTACCACGTCGAGCACGATCGCGGGGTCGGGATTGTCGTAATTGATGGTCGGCGGAATGACGCCTTCGCGCATCGTCATCAGCGAGAACGCCGCCTCGACCGCACCGGCGGCCGACAGCGTGTGGCCGATCATCGACTTGTTCGACGAGATCGGCATCGAGCCGATCCGCTCGCCAAACACGGTCGACAACGACAGATGCTCCATCTTATCGTTTTCCGGCGTCGAGGTGCCGTGGGCGTTGACGTAGTCGATCTCGTCTTCGCCCAGGCCGGCGTCGGCGAGGGCGGCGCGGACCGCCGCGATCGCCGGCGAGCCGTCCGGCTTCGAGCGGGTGCGGTGGAAATCGTCCGCCTTTTCGCCGCAGCCGCGCAGGATGCCGAGAACGGCGGCTCCGCGGGCGAGCGCTGCTTCAAGCGATTCCAGCACGAGCGCTCCGGAGCCCTCGGCCAGCACGAAGCCGTCGCGGTCCTTGGAAAACGGCTTGGAGGCTTTTTCCGGAATGTCGTTGTGGGTCGACAGCGCCGACAGTAGCGAAAAGCGGATCAACGCCTCGGCGGTCGCCGAACCGTCGGCGCCGATCGACAGCGCCCGGTCGCATTCGCCGCGGCGGATCGCCTCGACCCCGAGCTGGATGGCGGTGGCGCCGGAGGCGCAAGCGGTCGACAGCGTGATCGGCAGCCCGCGCGTGCCGAACCGGTCGGCGAGCCGGTCGGCGATCGAGCCGAACTGGGTGGTCTCGAAAATGTCGAGTTCCTTCAGGCCGCGCGCCACCCGCAGCAGCCTTTCGGCGCCGGCGTCGTCCTTGTCGGAATTGTAGAGCGAGAAGCGTTCGTGCCAGTCGAGCTCGACCGGCGGCGAGGCGAGGAACAGCGGCCCGCCGAAATCGCCGGAATTCAGGCCAGCTTCGCCCACGGCTTCCTGCGCGGCGGTCTCGGCCAATTCGTAGGTGAGGGGGCTGGCGCCCTTCGAACTCGACGGCAGGAAATCGACCATGCCGGAGATTCGAGTGTTGAGGTGGTCGATCGGAAAGCGGGTGATCGGGTGGATACCCGACTTGCCCGACGTCAGCGCAGCCCAATTATCGGCCTTGCCGACGCCAAGGGAGGTCACCACGCCGATGCCGGTGACGGCGACGATCGGCCTGCCCATGTGATCTCTGAGATTGGCCATGCAGAAGCCCTCAACCTTTTATCATTACAGCATCGCCGAAAGAATGCCGCCTTACGCAGCGTTGACCAGCGCCATGCCCTCGAATTGGTGATAGCCGATCGCCGTTGCAAGGACGGTTCCGGGAATGCCTTGAAACGGCTTCTCGGTGGCGGCATCAAAGACGGGGTAGGCGGCCTTGCGGTCGACGGCCAATGCGGCCAGCGCGACGGCGAACGGAAACTGCGCTTCCTTCATGTGCCCGGTCAGCGTTGAGAAGCCGCGCGCGGCGATTGCCGGATTGGCATCGAGCGCGGCTTTCTCGGCGGTGGTTGCCGCATGCGCGCCGGACGCCCCCGACATGGCGAGCAACTCGCCGTTCGGCAGCGCCGCCTGGGCGAGCAGTGCGTTGATCTCGGCGGCGAGCTCTCCGCGCGACCGCCTGGCGCGGCCGGAAACGACCGGTCCCAGCTCGGCATAGATCTTGCGCCCCCGGCTCATCGCGTGTTCGCGCTGCTCCAGCACCAGGAAGGCACCGCCGGAGCCAGACACCACGCCGCCGCCATCGGCCCCTTGCCTTCGCCAGACAGGCTTCCACGGGCCGCGATGCAGGTAGCCGGCCAATTCGTAGCCGAGCAACATGTCGGAATGCTCGGTCTGGAAAGCACCGCCGACCAGGATGTGTGTCGACTGGCCGGAGCGGATGCGCGCGGCGGCCGTCTCGACGGCGGCGACGCCGGCGCCTTCCTCGCCCATGAAGGTTCTGGACGAGCCGGTCACCTTGTGGACGATGGAGATGTTGCCTGCGAGCAGGTTGGAAAGCTGGGCCAGGAACAGGGTAGGCCGCAATTCGGTAGTCAGCTTCTCATTGAGCAGCACGTCGCGGTCATTGCGGCTTTCCGAGGCGGCAAGAATGGCGGCATCGACCGCCTCGTCGCGCTCGCCGCCGCCAGCGGCGACAACCATGTCCATGGTGGCGCAGAGGTCATCATTGCCCTTGATGCCGGCATCGTCGAGCGCAAGCCCGGCGGCATAGGTGCCGAGCCGCTGCCAGGTTTCCATCTGCCGCTGGTCGCCGCGCTTGGCGATCTGGAGGTTCCAGTCGATCTCCGGCAGCGGATGGATGGTGTAGGGCGCAAAGCGCGCCGCTTCGAGCATCGGCTGCAGGCCTGGTTGCGCGAGCTTCTGCCAATGGGCTTCCGGGCCTTCTCCCAATGAGGAGACAAGGCCGATTCCAGTGATGACGACGTCGCGGGGGCTGCTCATGAGCGGCTTTGTGGGTCAGGCGGCGGAGCGCGTCAAGGTCGCGCGCTCAACTGACGTCAGGCGGTCTTGGCGGCAACCAGCGCGTCGATCTTGGCGCACAGGTTCTTCATGACGAAGTAATCGTCGGTGGAAGCCTTGCCGTCATTGACTTCCTGGGTCCACTTTTCCAGCGGCACCTTGATGCCGAATTCCTTGTCGATGGCGAAGACGATGTCGAGGAAGTCGAGGCTGTCGATACCGAGATCGTCGATCGTGTGGCTTTCGGGCGTGATGGTGTCGATATCGATCTCGCTGGTGTCGGCAATGATCTTGGCGACTTTGTCGAACGTGGTGGACAAGGGCTTTTCCTTCTTTGCGGGCGGAATCTGTCCGCAGCTTGTTTGGGCGCTGTCTAATCGGTTTTTCCCGGCAGGAAAAGGCCTGATGAGCCGGGCACGGATGGGAAGCATGCCCAAGAAAGGCAAGAAGGCCCGCCGGTCAAGCGGCAGTTCCGCCGGTTGACGTTCCGGCAGCTGCCGGTGATGGCAAACCGCCGCCGTCTTGCCGGTCCTCGGGCCGGTCCTCAGAAAGTGACGCGGCCGAGCACGCGCAGACCGTCGCCCTGCGGCTCGACCACCACGGCCTCGCCCTCGCGCGGCGAGATGCCGGTGAGCGCGACGATGTTTTCCAGGTGGGTAACCATGACCAGATTGTCGGAGCCGGAATAGGCGCGGATTTCCTTCAGGATGCCGGCGATCTGCGCGGCCTTCTGCGCATCGTCGCCCTTCAAGAGGTCGAGCGGCGCGAACAGCTTCGGCTCGGCCTCGAAGGCGATGCGCGCTGTGTCGAGGCAGCGGCAGTAGCGGCTGGAGAGCACGCGCTCGACGGGCGCCGCGCGGGCGGCGAACAGGGCGCCTATCCTGCTCGCCTGCTGCTTGCCGCGCGCCGACAGGTTGACCTGGGTGCCGCAGTTGTCGATGTCGAAATTGGCGGGGTCACTGGTGCCGGTGACCATGGCGTGGCGCAGCAGAACCACATGTCCGCCGTCACGCAGCAGCGCCCACCCGGCATCCGTTGCGTGGGCCGCCACAGGCACAACAAGCAGGAACAACGCCAAGGCCAATCGGATCATCGTCACCTTCCAGGAGCCCGGCATCGGCCTCCGACGATTCGCAGGATGACAAACCATACGTTGCGTTTCCAGAAGAGTTCGCCGACTTTCAGATATTCCGGTGGTCATCGCTGGGGCGGCTACTGTGGATATTGCCGCGATTGCGCCCCGGGCATGGCTCGCCTATCCCTGAAAAATGTCTCCGCTCACAGAAACCGTCCTCTTCGTCTTCAGCCTGGTCGCGCTCGGCTATCTCGCCGGGTTCACAGGCTATCTCAGACCGTCAAGTGGCGAAGGCATATCCGATTTCGCGGTTTCGGTGGCGATGCCGCTGCTTCTCTTCCAGACCATGGTGAAGGCGGATTTCCACGGCGTGGCGCCCTGGCCGCTGTGGGGTGCCTACTTCACGGCGGCGGCGATCACCTGGACCGCCGGCCATGTCGTCATCACGCGGATATTCGGACGGGATGCCCGCGCCGGCGTCGTCGGAGGCGTCTCGTCCGCCTTTTCCAACATCGTGCTGCTCGGCGCTCCCTTCATCCTCGGCATATTCGGCCCGAACGGCTTCGAAGTGCTGTCGTTGCTGGTTTCCGTGCACCTGCCGATCATGATGATGGCGTCGATCGTGCTGTTCGAGATATTCGGCCGCGGCAGTGGCGAACATGTGCATCCGCTGCGGATACTGCACAGTTTCCTGAAACGGCTGTTCATCAACCCGCTGATCATCGGCATTCTCCTGGGGCTGGCATGGCGGCTCGGCGGCGTTCCGCTGCCAGCCCTCGTGATGCGGCTGGTCGAGGCCTTGGCAAACACCGCCGGGCCGGTGGCGCTGTTTGCCATGGGGCTCAGCCTGCGCCGCTTCGGCATATCGGGCAATGTGCGGCCGGCACTGGCGCTTTCGGCGCTGAAACTGTTCCTGATGCCGGCGCTGGTTCTGGGCTTCGTCTGGCTGCTCGGCCTGCCGCCCTTGACGGCCAAGGTGGCCGTCGTGGTGGCGGCACTGCCGTCCGGCATCAATTCCTATCTTATCGCCGTGCAGTTCAACACCGGCCAGGCGCTGGCATCGAACCAGATGACAATCGCCACCGCTTTTGCCGCCGTTACCACGGCCTTCTGGCTGACGATTGTTTTGCATGTCTTCGGGTAGGTATGTCGATATGCCCTTGAGCGAAGCAGGATTGCTCTCGTTATGGGCTGGCCCAACCCCTATATGCCATCTTGCGATTGCTTGCGGGGCTTGCCCTAGGTAAAGAGCAGTGGCTCCGGCGTGCCGGCTCTTTCGGATCATGGCGCACGCTTCACGCAGAATTCACAGACCGGCCCCTCAGCGCGCCGAACGGAGGATAGACCATGCTTCAGAAAACCAGCCATTTCATGCGGCAGGCCAATCTCATCAACGGCGAATGGGTGGCGGCCGACAGCGGCCAGACGATCGACGTCACCAACCCCGCCACCGGCCTCAAGATCGGCACGGTGCCGAAGTCGGGCAAGGCCGAGACCCGCCGCGCCATCGAAGCCGCCGACGAGGCTTTCAAGACCTGGCGCAAGACGACCGCGCTCGAGCGTTCCAAGCTGCTGCGCAAGCTGCATGACGCGATGATGGACAATCAGGACGTGCTGGCCGAGCTCTTGACCATCGAGCAGGGCAAGTCGCTGTTCGAATCGAAGGGCGAGATCGGTTCGGCCGCTGCCTACATCCTGTGGTTTGCCGAAGAAGGCCGCCGCGCCTACGGCGACATCGTGCCGTCGCCATGGGCGGACCGCCGCATCCTGGTGACGAAGGAACCGGTCGGCGTCATCGCCGCCATCACGCCGTGGAATTTCCCGTCCTCGATGCTGGCCCGCAAGCTCGGCCCGGCCCTGGCCGCCGGCTGCACCGCCGTCGTCAAGCCAGCCTCGCAGACGCCATATTCGGGTCTCGCCTGGGGCGCGCTCGTCGAGGAAGTCGGCTTCCCCAAGGGCGTCGTCAACATCCTGACCGGCTCCGCCGGCGAGATCGGCGATGAAATCTGCGCCAATCCGCTGGTCAAGAAGATCACCTTCACCGGATCGACAGAGGTCGGCAAGATCCTCATCCAGAAGTCGTCGACCACGGTCAAGAAGGTGTCGATGGAGCTTGGCGGCAACGCGCCGTTCATCGTCTTCGACGATGCCGACATCGACCGTGCCGTCACCGGTGCCATCACTGCCAAGTACCGCAACTCCGGCCAGACCTGCGTCTGCACCAACCGCTTCCTGGTCCAGGCGGGTATTTACGACAAGTTCGTCGAGAAGCTGGCCACGGCCAGCAACGGATTGAAGGTCGGTTCCGGCCTCGAAGAGGGCGTGCAGCAGGGACCGCTGATCGACGAGAAGGCGGTCGAGAAGGTCGAGGAATTCATCGCCGACGCCACCTCCAAGGGCGGCAAGGTCGTTGCCGGCGGCAAGCGCCATGCGCTTGGCGGTTCGTTCTTCCAGCCGACGGTGATCGCCGACGCCACGCCCAAGATGCGCTTCATGAAGGAAGAGATTTTTGGACCGATCGCACCGGTGTTCAAATTCGAGACCGAGGAAGAGGCGGTCGCGCTCGCCAACGACACCGAGTTCGGTCTTGCCTGCTATTTCTACACCGGCGATCTCGGCCGCGCTTTCCGGGTCATGGAAGGCCTGAAATACGGCATGGTCGGCGTCAACGAAGGTCTCATCACCACGCCGGAGGCGCCGTTCGGCGGCGTCAAGGAATCGGGCCTCGGCAAGGAAGGCGGACACCAGGGCATCGAGGATTACCTCGATACCAAGTATGTCTGCATCGGCGGCCTTGGACTCTGATAGACCACTTCCGGGATGGGAAGGCTAATAGCCTTCCCATCCCTCATGGAAGACCAGCCGAACTCCTCTGGATCAACTGGCGTTTGCGGGCATGGCGATGAAGGACGGCGAGGTTTTCGGCACGACGCAGGCAGGCGAGCCGGTGCGCCGCTTCACGATCAGGGGCGGCGGCCTCACCGCCAATATCATCGGATTTGGCGCCATCGTCCAGGATTTGCGCCTGACCGGACACGATGCACCGCTGGTGCTCGGCTACGGCAATCTGGAAGCCTATGAGACCGATGCCGCCTTCTTCGGCGCGGTGGTCGGCCGCTATGCCAATCGCATCGGCGATGGCCGCTTCACAATCGGCGGCAACCGCTACCAGACGGAACGCAACTTCCTCGGCAAGCATACGCTGCATGGTGGCTCGCAAGGCTATTCGCATCGGTCATGGGCGGTTGCGCTGCATGGCAGAGACTTCGTCACGCTGACACTGCATGATCCGGATGGTGCAATGGGTTTTCCCGGCGCGCTCGACGTCACCTGCACCTACCGGCTGAAGATTCCCGGCACGCTCAGCGTCGAACTGACGGCGACCTGCGAGGAGCCGACGCTGTGCAATCTCACCCAGCACTCCTATTTCAACTTGGATGATGGTGGTGCCAGCGACATTCTCGACCACCGGATGATGCTGAATGCCGGTGCCTATCTGCCTGTTGATGGCGACATGATCCCGACCGGCGTGGTCAAGCCGGTCGACGGCACGCCCTATGATTTCCGTCAGGCACGGCCGCTGCGCATGGAAACCGAGGGCGAGCAGCTTCCCTACGACCGGAATTTCTGCCTCGCCTCGACGCGCGGGCCGCTGAAGCAGGCGTCATGGACGCAAGGGGCGAGTTCAGGTGTCGAGATGGAGGTCTGGACCACGGAGCCCGGTATTCAGCTCTACACTGGTCAGTACGTGACGCCGCGCACCGGGCTGGAGGGGCGCGGCTACAAGCCTTTCTGCGGCTTCTGCCTGGAGCCGCAGATATGGCCTGATGCACCGAACCGGCCGTATTTCCCGCAGGCGACGCTGTGGCCCGGGGCGATCTACCATCATGTGACGGAATACCGTTTCCGCCTGCCTTAAGTCTCTGAGAATCAGGCCGGACCTCAGCCGGCGAACGCCGCCCGTAGCGTCTCGAACGGTGCCAGTGCGCCGCGGACCTGCACCACGGCGGCGGCGACGCGATGGGCCCGGCGAGCGGCTTCTTGCGGTTCATAACCGGCAAGGCGAGCCGCGAGATAGCCGCCATTGAAAGAATCGCCAGCGCCGGTCGTGTCCGTGGGGGCTGCGACATGGATCGCGGGCACGTTCTGCAACATTGTGTTTTCGGCAATCAACGCCGGCTGCTCGCCATTCTTGACGACGACCTCGCCGACCTGTCGCCCGAGCCGTTCGGCGGTTGCCCGTGGCGTCGCATCATCAAACAGCATCTGCTCGTCGGGGAAGGTCGGCAGCGCGATGTCGGTGACATCAAGCGCTTCGACGATCGCCGCCTGCGCGTCCTGGCGGTTGCGCCACAGGCGTGGCCGGTAATTGGGATCGAAGGCGATCAGCGAGCCAGCCGCCCGTGCCTTTGCTACGGCCGACAGCAGCGTTTTGCGCGCGGCCTCGTCCAGAATTGCCAAAGTGATTCCGCTGAAGTAGACAAGCGCCTGATTTTCCAGATTTTTCGACAGTGCCTCGGGGTCCGAGGCGAGCTCCCGGGCGGCGGCGTCGCCGCGCCAGTAGGTGAAGGAGCGCTCCGCGCCGGCTAGCGTGATCGCATAGAGGCCGGGGCGCGCGCCCGGTATCACCGGGCTGGAGCCGATGCCGATGCCGTTTTCGGCGAAGAAGCCGATCTGGCCCTGCGAGAAGGGATCGTCGCCGAAGGCCGAGACATAGGTTGCCGGCCGGTCCTCACTCAACGCATGCAGCGCCCATAGCGTGTTGAACGTGTCGCCGGCGAAACCCATGCGCCAGTTGGGGCCGGTCTGCCCCGACAGTTCGAGCATGCATTCGCCGATCGAGGCGACGCCGTTTCCCGCCATCTGCAATCCTCCAGTGATCTTGGTGCTGTAGCTTTTTGCCGGCGACAGCGCCATGCTTGGCAAGCAGGCTTTTTTCCGCCACAGCGTTTTCCCACAGGCTGGCGGGATGCGATCCGTCCGGCAGAACGTTGTCCGCAGAAGAGGAACCGGTTTGGCATCGTTATGGCGTTATCTCTTGGCAGGTCTTGGTCTGGCTGCCCTGCTGGTCGGCGTTCTCGCGGTCGTCTATCTGACCGCACCGCAATCGGCGCGGCCCATCGCCCCGGACGTCTCGCGGACGAAGAACACCGACAACGGGCTGTTCGTGGCCAGCTTCGCGCCGGAGCGGGGCGTCGTGCGGCAGGGCGAACTGCAATCCTGGCTGCTGACCTTGAAGACAAAGGCCGGTGCTCCGGTGGAGGGGGCCGCGATCACGATCTCCGGGGGAATGCCGCAGCACAATCACGGCCTTCCGACCAGCCCGCAGGCGACCGACTATCTCGGCGACGGGCGCTATCGCATCGAGGGTGTGAAATTCACGATGAGCGGCTGGTGGCAGCTGCACTTCGCCATCTCGGCCACCGCCGGATCCGACACGGTGCTGTTCAACGTGGTGCTGTGAGCGACCGATGAAGCGCCTTCTCTGCTTCTTGGCGTTAACGGTGGCGGCCATCCTCGCCGGTTGCGGCAAACCGGATTTCTCCGACGCCGAGAAGAAGACCATCGCCTCTCTGGCGTTGAACACGCTGCCGCTTCTGAAGCCCGACACCACCAACCGTTTTGCCGACGTGCCGGCCGCCGCCGCACTTGGCTCGACGCTGTTCTTCGATGTCGGGATGAGCCGCGACGGCGCGGTGTCCTGCTCGACCTGCCACAAGATCGACCGGCAGTTCCAGGACGACCTGCCGCAGGCGGTGGGCGTCGGCCGCACCAACCGCCGCACAATGCCGCTGGCCGGCGTGGCGCGCGACCCTTGGTTCTTCTGGGACGGCCGTCGCGACAGCCTGTGGGCGCAAGCGTTGACGCCGCTGGAAAATCCCCTGGAGCAGGCGGGAAACCGCGCCGCCTATGCGCACTACATCAAGGCGCGCTTCGGCGAACGTTATGAGCGCATCTTCGGGCCGCTGCCCGATTTCTCCGGCATTCCGCTCAATGCCAGCCCGCTTGGAACTGATGCCGAGAAGGCTGCCTGGAACGCGATGAGCGACGCGCAGCGCGACGCCGTCAACCGCGTCTATGCCAACATAGGCAAGGCGATCGCGGCCTTCGAACGCTCGATCGAACCGGCACAGGCGCGCTTCGACCGCTTCGCGCTGGACCTCGTCACCGGCGCCGAGCCGAAAGACGACGCGGCCTTTTCCAGGGAGGAGATCCTTGGGCTGAAACTATTCATCGGCAAGGCCAATTGCGTGACCTGTCACAACGGCCCGCGCTTCACCGATAACGGCTTTCACAACACGGGCGTGCCGCCCGTTGCGGGCCTGCCGCCGGACCGCGGGCGCATCGACGCGGTGGCGCAGGCGGAGGCTGACCCGTTCAACTGCTTCGGCGCGTATCGGGATGGCGACGTCAGCGCCTGCGGCGAGTTGCGCTTCATGGTCAAGGACGCGCCGGAACTGATGCGCGCCTATAAGACACCGTCGCTGCGCGGCGCGGCAACACGCCCGCCCTATATGCACGCCGGTCAGTTTTCGTCACTCGATGAGGTGGTTGCGCACTACGCCAAGGCTGCACCGAGCGTCGAAGGCGTATCCGAAATCCATCCGCTGCAGCTTTCTGGTCGCGAGCGCGCGGCGCTGGTGGCATTCCTGAAGACGCTTTCGGAATAGGCTCTGTTTTCTTGTTTGACCATGATCTCGTCCGAAAACCGGCGTCCACTTTTCGGGATCATGGTCATCGGTCCTTCACCGTCTCCATTGCCACGAAGGTCGAGGTCTGCGCGACATGGGGCAGGGCCGAGATGCGTTCACCGAGCACGCGGCGATAGGCGGCAATGTCCCTGGTGCGAACCTTCAGCAGATAGTCGAAGCTCGACGCCATCATGTGGCACTGCTCGATCTCCGGCACGCCCTGGACGGCGCGGTTGAAAGCGTCCAGCGCGGCGGAGCGGGTGTCCGACAATTTCACCTGGACGAAGGCGACATGGCCTTCGCCCATGCGCTCCCGGTCGATGATCGCCTGGTAGCCCCTGATATAGCCGTCCTTTTCCAGCCGCTTCACCCGCGCCTGCACGGGTGTCTTGGAAAGACCGACCTTTGCCGCCAGTTCGGACATGGAAAGCCGGCCGTTGCTCGCCAGCGCCGACAGGATGTTCCTGTCGATCCGGTCCAATTGGTCTTCTGTCGTCAAAAGCATAGTCCGTTTGATGAATTCATAGCGCCATGATAGACCAAATGGGCTATAATGTCGATTTCTTCGGACCGACGAAAATTCACGCCTGTGCTAGCTTGCGCCATTCGGTCCGGTGATCGCCGGGCCGCTCCGTTGTGCTTGCTCATAGGACCGCCATGCCGCTCGACGCTATCCGCCAGCAGATCCGCGCCAACTACCTGCCCGATGAAGACGAGGCGCTGAAGCGTCTGGCGGAGGCGACGGGGCTCTCGGCCGAGGACCGCCGGGCGATTTCGGCCCGCGCCGCCGACCTGGTGCGGGCGGTGCGCGGCTCGTCGGATCCACGGCTCATGGAGGTCTTCCTCTCCGCCTATGGCCTCTCCACCAAGGAAGGCGTGGCGCTGATGTGCCTGGCCGAGGCGCTGCTGCGCGTACCCGATGCCGAGACGATGGACGATCTCATCGCCGACAAGATTGCGCCGCACGATTGGTCGGCGCATTCCGGCGGTTCGAGCTCGATCTTCGTCAATGCTTCGACCTGGGCGCTGATGCTGACTGGCCGTGTCCTCGACGAGGGCGAGGGCGGCATCGAAGGCACGTTGCGTTCGATGGTGCGGCGATTGGGCGAGCCGGTTATCCGCAAGGCGGTCGCCGCCGCCATGCGCGAGATGGGCGAGCAGTTCGTGCTCGGCCGCACCATCGCGGAAGCCGTCAAGCGCGGCAGGCCGATGATCCAGAAGGGATATCTCTATTCCTTCGACATGCTGGGCGAGGCTGCCCGCACCGAAGCCGACGCCTTGCGCTACCACAAGGCCTATGCCGACGCCATTTCCTCGCTCGATTCCGGCTCCAACGGACCTGATATCCGCCAGAACCACGGCATCTCGGTCAAGCTTTCGGCGCTGCATCCACGCTATGAGGTGGCGCAGAAGGAAGAGATGCTGCCGGTCATGGCCGAGCGCCTGCTGTCGCTTGCACTGGCCGCGCGGCATTCGCGCATGGGCCTCAATATCGACGCCGAGGAGGCCGACCGTCTCGATCTGTCGCTCGACGTGATCGAGCGGGTGCTGGCCGAGCCGGAACTCGCCGGCTGGAACGGTTTCGGTGTCGTCGTTCAGGCCTATGGGCCGCGCGCCGCGTTTGCCATCGACTGGCTTTACGCGCTGGCGAAGAAATACGACCGCACCATCATGGTGCGGCTGGTCAAGGGCGCCTACTGGGACACCGAGATCAAGCGGGCGCAGACGCTTGGACTGTCGGGCTATCCCGTCTTCACCCGCAAGGCCAACACCGATGTCTCCTACATCGCCTGTGCGAAAAAACTGCTTGGCATGACCGACCGCATCTATCCGCAGTTCGCCACGCACAACGCCCACACCGTCGCCGCCATCCTGTCCATGGCGGGAGATCGCGATTCATTCGAGTTCCAGCGCCTGCATGGCATGGGCGAGGCGCTGCACGAGACGGTGCGCAAGGCCGAAGGCACGCGCTGCCGCATCTATGCGCCGGTCGGCGCGCATTCCGACCTGCTGGCCTATCTGGTGCGCCGGCTGCTGGAAAACGGCGCCAATTCCTCCTTCGTGCACCAGCTGACCGATGAGGATGTCGAGCCGGAGGACATTGCCCGCGATCCGCTCGAGACGATCGAGCACCAGGGGCCGGCCGCCAATCCGGCGATTGTCCGGCCTTCCCAGATATTCGGTGCCGGCCGCCGCAATTCGAAGGGATTCGACATCACCGACACGGTGACGCTGGCGGCAATCGACAAGGCCAGGGCGGCCTTTGCCGGGCCGGACCGCTGGCACGCCAAGCCGATCACGCGCGCCGCCGGTTACGGCAAGCAGCGCCCGATCGTCAATCCGGCGAAGCCTGACGAGGTGGTCGGCACGGTTCATGAGGCCACCGCCAAGCAGGTCTCGACCGCCGTGCGCATCGCGGTGGAAGCGCAGCCGGCCTGGGCCAAGCGTCCCGTCGCTGAGCGCGCCGCCATCCTCAGTCGCGCCGCCGATCTCTATGAGGCCAATGCGGTCGAATTCTTCGCGCTGGCCACCCGCGAGGCCGGCAAGTCGCTGGCGGACGGCGTGGCGGAGGTGCGCGAGGCGGTCGACTTCTTGCGCTATTACGCCGCCGAGGCGGCAAATGCCGAAGCGGGCACCGAGGCGCGGGGCGCCATCGTCTGCATTTCACCGTGGAATTTCCCGCTCGCCATCTTCACCGGCCAGATCGCGGCGGCACTCGTCACCGGCAATTCGGTGATCGCGAAGCCCGCCGAGCAGACGCCGCTGATCGCCTTCCGCGCCGTCGAATTGCTGCGCGAGGCCGGCGTGCCGGAAGACGTCATCCAGCTTCTGCCAGGCGACGGCCCGTCGGTCGGCGGGCCGCTGACCGCCGACCCGCGCATTGCCGGTGTCTGCTTCACCGGGTCGACCGAAGTCGCCAAGCTGATCGAAAAGCAGCTGGCCGAGACCGCGGCGCCGGACGCCATGCTGATCGCCGAGACCGGCGGCCTCAACGCCATGATCGTCGATTCAACCGCGCTGCCCGAACAGGCGGTGCGCGATATCCTGGCCTCGGCCTTCCAGAGCGCGGGCCAGCGCTGTTCGGCGCTGCGCGTGCTCTATGTCCAGAAGGACGTCGAGAAGAAGATGCTGGAGATGCTGAAGGGCGCCATGGAAGCGCTCAATGTCGGCGATCCCTGGCTGATCTCGACCGATGTAGGTCCGGTCATCGATGACGAGGCGCAGGCCTCGATCCGCGACTATTGCATCAAGAAGGGCCTCGAGGGCCGGCTGATCGCCAAGCTCGAAGTCCCGAAGGACGGCCGCTTCGTCGCGCCGCATGTCTTCCGGGTCAAGGGCATCGAGGAGATGGAGCGCGAGGTGTTCGGGCCGGTGCTGCACGTCGCCACTTTCGACGCCGACGGGATCGACGCCGTGATCGCCGCCATCAACCGCAAGGGCTATGGCCTGACCTTCGGCCTCCACACCCGCATCGAGGGCCGCGCGCAGCATTTCGTCGACGGCATCCATGCCGGCAACATCTATGTCAACCGCAACCAGATCGGCGCCGTGGTTGGATCACAGCCTTTTGGCGGCGAGGGGCTATCCGGCACGGGACCGAAGGCCGGCGGGCCGCACTATCTCAGGCGCTTCCGCAAGGCGGCAGAGGCCGGCACTCATGTTCAGGATGGTCACAAGGTGACGGCGACCGAGCTCGCCGACAATCTGCCGGATCCGACGCTTGGCGGCTGGTCGACCCGGCCGGACCGGATCGCCATCCTGCGCAAGCATCTGCGCGGCAAGGGCGCTGCAGCCATCGGGGCTGCCGCTGCTATCGATTTCGGCCAGGTCGATCTGCCCGGGCCGACCGGCGAGGCCAACACGCTGTCGCTGTCGCCGCGCGGGCGGGTGCTGTGTCTCGGTCCAGATGGCGATACGCTGCTCGCCCAGACGATCCAGGCGCTCGCCGCCGGCAATGCGGTGCTGGCCGTGGCGCCGGGAGCTCCCGCGGCACTTTCCGCGTTGACTGGGAAGGGCCTGCCTCTGGCGGCGATCGATGGCCGGCCCGATCCGGTCGAGGCACGTTCGCTGCGCGTCGATGTCGTCGCGTTCTCCGGTACGCCGGAAGCGGCGCGCATCGTGCGCAAGGTCATTGCCGAGCGCAGCGGGCCGATCGTTCCGCTGGTCAGCGAGGTGCTCTATCCGGCGGCGTATGCGCATGAGCGGGCCGTCTGCGTGGACACGACGGCGGCGGGCGGCAATGCAAGCCTGCTCGCGGCGGCCTGAGCCGGCGCTGCCTCCCGGGCATTGGCGTCGTCAGGCGCCTTCGACGACGGAAAAGCCCTCGAATTGCGGGTGGCCGAGATAATGGACTTTGGTCGTGCCGACATTCCTGTGGGCGGCACGAAAATTCTCCGATCTGGTCCAGGCGACAAAATCGTCCTGGCTGGCCCACACCGTGTGCGACGCAAAAAGCGTGTAGCCCTCGGTCTCGTTGAGCGCGCCGCGCAGCAGACGGAATTCCCGGAATCCCTTCATTTCGGCGAGGCTGGAATCGCGGTTCTTCCACACGGCCTCGAAATCGGCCTCCGATCCGTTCCGCACCTTGAAGCGGTTCATGGCGATGTACACGGGGGTCCTTTCATGCGGATGGGCGATAGTCGTCGCAGTTCCGTGCCATTCAAAATGGGCCGATTCCAACCTCGAACTCCAAACCTGGGCTTTCAGTTCGTGCCGGAATTGGGGGGAAGGGAGCGGCCTTGCGCACGATGCCGAGCGCGGCCTGATCGAAAGCCGCCGACCCCGAGCTCTCCAGGATGCGCAACTCATCTATGTTGCCCTTCCTGCCTATGACGAATGCGACAACCGCATTGTTCCGTGCGGTCAGTTGCAGCGAAGGCGGGAGCGTGCGATTGACGCTGCCGAGCTTTCTGAAGACGTCGCCCCGGTAGCTGTCTTCCGTGGCGCTGCCTGCCTCTTTCTGTCTCTTGCCCTTGCTGGCGGTCTGCGCCAGCCGGTCCAGGCCATCGGCCGTGCCGCTTCTCTCATCCGTCGCTGTCGCAGAGGCGGCTGCCGCAGTTGGCCGGGCGCTCGGGATCGGTGGCTGGTCTGGAACGGCGACAGGCATTTGGGTGCTTTCGGCCTGGACGCTTGGCTGTGCCGGCGTTTCGGTCCTGGCAGCCACGCTGTTATCCGGGCGAGGGGTCGCCGTTGCCAGTATGTCCGGCGTTGCCACCGGCTGCCTGACAGGTTCCGGCAAAGGCTGCGGCTTGGCTGCATCCTGGGTGGGTTTGGGGGTTTGGTCAACTTCTTTGGGCGGCTGCGGAGGTTTTGACGGCGGCACCGGTTTGACAGCCTTTGCCGGTTCGGGCCTGGCCGGTTGCGGGTTCGGCACCAGCGTGACGTTCATTGCCGCCGGGTCCTTGTCCAGCGCGCTGCCGGCCACCTTGTCGCCTGTGTGATCGCTGCCTTCCGATTGCTCCGCATCCCTCGAATTGAAGATGCCGGACGGCGACATCAGAAAAAATGCCGCCGCTGCGCCATGGAGCAGGCAGGACGCGATAATGGCTGCCGGCCATTTGCCGTTACGGGCTGGCCGTGCGGATGCAAGCCGCTCGGCCGGCGCTATCGCCAGTTCGCTGCCAGCGTCGGGGAGGGGACTGATTTCCTGCATGTGGCGGGCCGGAAATTGCAGCGACCAACGGGCAAAAGTCAAATCAAGATCGCTTGCCCCAAATGGCGGGATGCCGGTGCTGGCCAGCGGCCGGACCACGGTGTCTTGCCCGAACAAGGGATGCAGTCCCAATGCCTTAGACGCCGAAAGCGATACTGGTTTTGGTGTCGGTCTTCAGCTTGCGCATACAGGCGGCGGGCTCGACACCGGCGCCCGCGCATTCGGTCGTGCTGTTGATCAGCACACGGCTGACCTTGGCGCAATCCGCGCCGGCCAGATCAAAGCGCGTCACCTTGGTCTTGCCGGACGGCAGGTCCTTGAAGTCGAGCACGGTCAGCCGGTCGACGACGCCGGCTTCGTTGAACAGGGCGATCTCGAACGCCGCCTTGGAGAGGTCGGCGCCGAGATTGTTGTTGATCAGGAAGGTCAGCCGGCAGCCCTTGTCGGAAGGTTGAGCGGCGTTGAGCTCCAAGGTGAGGACAGGCCCCGGCGCGGACCCTTCGGCCCACGCCGGAACCGTCGCAAGCGACATCGCCAGCGTCGAGGTCAGCAGACGAAGGGATGTCGTCGTCATGGTCGTCAGCCTCCGAACCGCATCGTCGCGGCCAGCTTCAGCGTGATGCCCGGCTCGTAGACCGCGACCGTGGTGCTGCCGTTCAGCGGGTTGGCGTATTTGACATCGAACAGATTGTCGGCACGGAAATCGACCTTCAAAGCGTCGGTCGCCTGATAGCTGGCGAAGGCGTTGACCAGCGTGTAATCCTTGGCCACCAAATTGCCCTTCGGCTTGCCGTTGTACTGCACTTCGCCGCCGAAGGTGAGCTTGTCCTCGAGGAAGCGCAGCCCAAGCTGGGCTGTCGCCTGCGAGGACGGGATCGTGGCAAGATCGGCCTCGGCGCCCTTGTAGGATATGGTACGACCATCGATGAACGATGCGGAGAGGCCGGCATAGCCCCAGGCCGCGTCATAGACGCCTTCCAGTTCGAAGCCGTCGATCTTGGCCTTGGCGAAGTTCTGATACTGGAAGCAGATCGGGATGCCGGGGCCGAACGGGCAGCCGCTGCCGGGAGCGAACGGCGACAGCGTCACGCCATCGATGAAGTCGTCGACATTGTTGTTGAAATAGGCCGCCTTGAGTCGAAGCGCGTCGCCGGCCTCAACAATGTCGTTCTGCTTGTAGTTGACGCCGAACTCGGTCGTCTTGCCGGTCTCAGGGTGCAGATTGGGGTTGGGCAGGAACGGAAAGCTCACTCCCGCGGGATGATTGCCGCTGATCAATGTCTCCGTGATCGACGGTGAGCGGTAGCCTTCCGCATAGGTGCCGTAGATCTGGAGACCCGCGAGGCCGGCGGTCTCGAAGGGTGAAACACCGACGGTCACGCGCGGAGAAACCCGGTCGCCCGACGTTTCGTGGGTATCGTCCTTCAGGCTGTAGCTGTCGTAGCGGAGGCCGGCGATGACTTCGAGCCAGTCCCAGGTGAGCTTGTCCTGGACGTAGGCGCCAGAGACGTTGCGCTTGCCCGACGGCGTGTAGAAGCTGTCGCCGCCAGCCGCGCCACCGGTCTTGACGTTGTCGCCGACCCAGTCGCCGCCATAGGTCAGTTCGTGCGCGATCCCGCCGGTTTCGAAGCGCGATGTGTTCCAGATATCGATGCCCGTTGTGCCGACGTCGAAAGTCGATTGCGACCCTGCCGGCAAGACAATGGGGAGGCCGGTCGCCGGATCGAAGCGGTTCTGCGGGACAAGGCTGGTCAGATCGAGATTGGTTTTATTGTACGACGTGTTGATATGGAGGTCGAGCCAGCTCTTGTCTTCATCCGTGATGTTGTAGCGGGCCGTGAAGGTGTTCGACTTCAGGTCGACATCGTTGACCGGGACGCCGCCACTGGTTTCGTTCCAGCCATCGCTTGAGCCCACCCAGCCGAGCTTCAGCTCGCTGTTGTCGGTCGGCCGGATGGTGGTCTTGAGCAGGCCGCTCAGCACGTCGAAGCCGGTGCCCTTAACGGCGTCGCCGCCACCATGCCTGTAGTCATCATAGTTGCGGTAGACGATGTTGGCCAATGCGTCCCAGTTCTCATTGAAGCGATAAGCGCCGGTGGCGCTGGTGGTCCAGCCCTTGCCATTGCTCTCATAGCGTCCGGTGACGGAGCCTGCCCATGTCTCCTCGGGTCTGAGAAAATCCTCGGCGTCCTTGGTATCGAAGAAAACGACGCCACCGATGGCGCCCGAGCCATAGGTGTTGGCGACGGGACCGCGGATCACATCGACGGATTTGACCAGCTCGGGATCGATATAGAAGGTCGATTGCGTGCCATGGTCGGAACGCTGGAAATCCTGACGTGCCCCGTCGACGATCACCGCGATACGGCCAAAATCCTGCAGGCCGCGAATGTTGATGCTGGTGCTCACGCGCCTGGCGTCGGCCTGAGCGGCGACACCCGGAATGCCGAGCAGCATCTCGTTCGGCGTCGTCGCCATGCGGCGATCAAGCTGCTCCTGGCCGACATGGCTGGCCGAGGCCAGCGATTCGATCGCGGTCTCACCGGTGCGGCTGATGACCAGAACTTTGTCGAGGAGCGTCGCACCTGCCGGTGCGGCCTTTTCTTCGTCAATCTTTTTCGACTGATCAGCCTGCTGTCCCGCCGCCGGCTGCGCCGCCTGTTGCCCGTGCGCTGATGGCGCGGACAGGGCGATCGCCGCCACGCTCGCCAACAAAGCCGCTCCGCCGTTGGTCGCGGCCCGGCCGCGCCATTCCCAATTCATCAATCCCATGCCCCAACTCCAAATTCCAGGTTGCGCGCTGGCTGGCTTGGGGCTGGCTCGCATTTTTGATCATGGCCGGGGTTTAAATGTTGACTCGATTACTCCGGTATTGCACTGACTAGTAAACATGATTATTCGAGTCAAGAAATGAATCGGCAATAGCGCAACGCCTAGCCAGATGCCCGGCACAGGAAAGGGATCGATCCCAGATGAACACGCACAATCCGAACGATTTTCGTTATCGCACCCGCCGCTCCGATGATGCCTCCACCCGGTTTGATCGGATCCCAATGGCGGTGCGAACGCTCTCCAGCAACACGCTGTTCCAGGGTGAGCACGAGATCGGCATCGAACATCATGGCGCGCTTTATCGGCTGAAGATCACCCGGCAGGGCAAGCTCATTCTCAACAAGTAAGACAAGGCATCAGGGGTAAGAGATGGATCAGCGCGTAAAACCCACCGCACATGAAATCCGGCGGGCACGGAGGGAGAATCCGAAAGCGCGCGAGCGTGACCTGGCCGTCCAGATCGGCATTTCCGAAGCCGAACTCGTCGCCGCGCATTGCGGCGACGGCGTCATTCGCATCGAGCCGCGCGTCAATGATCTTCTGACCGGGCTCGAGGCCGTCGGCGAGGTGATGGCACTGACCCGAAATGAAAGTGCCGTGCACGAGAAGATCGGCGTCTACGACAAGGTTGTCACCGGCAATCATAATGCCATGGTGCTCGGCGAGAACATCGACCTGCGCATCTTTCCGAAAGTCTGGGCGCATGGCTTTGCCGTGGAAGAGCGCGACGGCGACGACATCCGCCGCAGCCTGCAGTTCTTCGATGTGGCGGGCGAGGCGGTGCACAAGGTGCATCTGCGGCCGGCTTCCAGCCTCTACGCCTACCAGAAGCTGATCGCTTCGCTGGAATCGTCGAACCAGGAGCCGGCGATCGACATTTCAGTGCCAATCCCGGACGAGAGCGAGGCTGCGGCAACCACGGCCAGTCTCCACGACCTGCGCGACCGCTGGAGCCGGCTGACCGATGTGCACCAGTTCTTCGGCATGCTGAAGACACTGAAGCTCAGCCGCCGCCAGGCGGTGCGCATGGTCGGCCAGGACTATGCCTGGCTGCTCGACAAGGACGCGGTCCGCGCCATGTTCGATCATGCCGCCGAAGGCGGGATGCCGATCATGTGCTTTGTGGGAAACCGCGGCTGCATCCAGATCCATTCGGGGCCTGTCAAGTCGATCAAGCCGATGGGGCCGTGGATCAACGTGCTGGACGAGACCTTCCACCTGCATTTGCGAACCGACCACATCCATGAAATCTGGGCGGTGCGCAAGCCGACCAAGGACGGCCATGTCACCTCGCTGGAGGTCTATGCCGCCAATGGCGACATGATCATTCAGTTCTTCGGCAAGCGGCATGAAGACGAAGGCGAGCGCGACGACTGGCGATTCCTGGCCGAGACCTTGCCGCGCATTCCCAGCCCGACGGCAGCCTGAGGAACAGTGTGATGCGGTTTTTCCCGAACCTGCCAGTCATGCGCGGCTCGATGCTTGGGCCGATGGTCGGCCTTTCGCTTGCTTTTGCCGCGCTACAACCGGCTGGCGCCGCTGAGGACGTCGCTGTCTTCCCGGATCCTTCCAAGATCGCGGCCATCGGTGGCTCGATCACCGAAATCGTCTACGCGCTTGGCGAGGAGAAGCATCTGGTGGCCCGCGATTCCACCAGCCGCTATCCCAGAGCCGCGCTCGGCCTGCCCGATGTCGGCTATATGCGCCAGCTGTCGCCGGAGGGTGTGCTGTCGGTCAATCCGACCGGCATATTGGCGCTGCAGGGCAGCGGGCCCAGGGAAGCCATCGATGTGCTGAAGAAGACCAGCATCCCGTTCATCGAAGTGCCTGAGCATTATAGCCGCGAAGGCATTCTCGAGAAGGTCCGCATTGTCGGCAAGGCGCTCGGCATCGACGCCAAGGCTGACGCATTGGCCAACGAGCTTGAGGCCAAACTCGCGGCCGCCGAAAAGCAGACAGCCTCGATCAAGCAGCGCAAACGCGTCCTGTTCGTGCTGTCGATACAAGGCGGCAAGATCCTGGCGGCCGGTAGCGAGACCGCGGCCGACGGCATGGTCAAGCTCGCCGGCGCGGTCAACGCGGTCGAAGGCTTTTCCGGCTACAAGCAGATGTCCGACGAGGCCATCGTCACCGCCAGCCCGGATGTGGTCCTGATGATGAGCAATGCCGGGCCGCCGGTGTCGGACGAGGAATTGTTCGGCAATCCGGCGATCGCATCGACGCCGGCTGGAACCGCGCGCAAGATAATCCGCATAGACGGTGCCTACCTGCTCGGCTTCGGGCCGCGCACCGCCGACGCCATCCACGACCTCACCGTCTCGCTCTATGGCGGGCAGGTCACGGACTAGCGGGGCATATCATGGTCGATCAATCGATCGCCGGTCCGGTGAAGGCGATGGATGCATCCGAAGGCGACCGTTCCGGGCGCGCCCGCGCCGTCATTCTTCTGCTGTGCCTGGGGCTTGCCGTTGCCGTCTTGCTGTCGCTCACGTCGGGAGCATCGGACGCGTCGGCTGTCAACGTTCTCAGGGATCGGCTGTTTGGGGCTGTTCCAAGCGACGCTGCCCTGAGCGCCCGCGACAGCCTTATCGTCTACGACATCCGCCTGCCGCGCGTCATTCTCGGCATGCTGGTGGGGGCAGCGCTCGCGGTCTGTGGCGCCGTCATGCAGGGGCTGTTCCGCAATCCGCTGGCCGACCCCGGCCTGATCGGCGTTTCCGCTGGCTCCAGCCTCGGCGCGGTTGCCATCATCGTGCTCGGCGGCACCATCCTGGCACCGATGATGGCCTTGCTTGGCACGTTTGCGCTGCCTCTGGCCGCCTTCTGCGGTGGGCTTGTCGCGACATTGGTGCTCTACCAAGTCGCCACGCGGCAGGGCCGCACATCGGTCGCCACCATGCTGCTCGCCGGCATCGCGCTTGGCGCGCTTGCGATGGCGCTGACCGGCATCCTCATCTTCATGGCGGATGATCGCCAGTTGCGCGACTTGACCTTCTGGTCGCTCGGATCGCTGGGCGGCGCGAGCTGGGCGAAGATCGGGTCCGTCGGACCGATCATCGTGATCGCCTTGGCTGCGATGCCGTTCCTGGCGCGCGGGCTCAACGCGCTGGCGCTCGGAGAGGCGACCGCCGGCCATCTCGGCATACCGGTGCAGCGGCTGAAATACACGGCCATCGTCGGCGTCTCGGCGGCGGTCGGCGCTTCCGTCGCGGTCAGCGGCGGGATCGGCTTCGTCGGCATCGTCGTGCCGCATCTGCTGCGCCTGCTGATCGGCCCGGACAATCGCTACCTCCTGCCGGCCTCGGCGCTGCTCGGTGCTTCGCTGCTGCTGCTCGCCGACGCCGTTGCCCGCACCATCGTGGCGCCGGCCGAATTGCCGATCGGCATCGTCACCGCAATATCAGGCGCGCCATTCTTCCTGTGGATCCTGCTGCGCAAGCGCGGCGTCGTCGATCTCTGAAATTGGAACCTGTGAGGCTTGGATGATCGAGGCAAGAAATGTTTCGGTGGCGATTGGGGGCAAATGCATTGTCGGCGGCGTCGATTTCGATGCACGGCCGGGCGAAGTGGCGGCAATCGTCGGCCCCAACGGCTCCGGCAAGACCACCTTCTTGAGGGCGTTGTCCGGCGAGCTTGCCTATACCGGATGCATCGCCCTCAACGGCCGCGATCTTTCGGCGATGAAGCCGGTCGAAATTGCCGTCCTGCGCGCGGTGCTGCCGCAGGCAACGACGCTGTCGTTCCCATTCACGGTGCGCGAAGTGGTCAAGCTCGGCCTTGTCGGCGGCCGCTCGGGCGTCTTGCCGGGCGAGGATGCGAGGTTGCCGGAGCGGGCTCTGGCCCGCGTCGATCTCGACGGCTTCGCCGGGCGTTTCTACCAGGAGCTTTCGGGCGGCGAACAGCAACGCGTCCAGCTTGCGCGCGTGCTGTGCCAGGTCTGGGCGCCGGTGTTCGACGGCAAGCCCCGCTATCTATTCCTTGACGAGCCGGTTTCCAGCCTCGACATCAAGCACCAGCTGATCATCATGAACATCGCCCGCGACTTCGCACGAAGGGGCGGCGGCGTGATCGCCATCCTGCATGATCTCAATCTGACGGCCATGTATGCCGACCGGATCTTCGTCATGCATCGCGGCAGGTTAGCCGCGAACGGTTCGCCAAAGGATGTGCTGAGCGATGATCTGATCGAGAAAGTGTTCGATTGCCGGCTAAGAGTCGGCGCTCTGCCGGCCGGCAACATGCCATTCGTGCTGCCGCAATCATTGGCTTAGGCTTGGCACGAGGAAAGATTTGCCAAACCCTTCCCACTTCGCCATCCTCTACGCGCGTCGCTTCGCTCCTTGCTCCGCCCTGGAATGACGAAATCATGGGCGGCATCGCGCACCAATGCGTCAATAGAATCGAGCCGTTAAAGCCGTGTTGTGGACTACGCGGCCGGCGCGCGGCGCTCCAGCATGTCGATGCCGAGCAGGTTGCGCACATTCGGCCGTGCCGCCACGAGATCGGCGATCGTGTAGCGGGCAAGCACGGCGAAGAAGGCGTTGAGCGCCTCGCGCAGTGCCGAATTCAGCGCGCAGCTGTCGACCAGCGGGCATTCGGCGGCGTCGTTCTCGAAGCATTCTGCCATGGCGAAGCTTTCCTCGGTGACGCGCACGACGTCGAACAGGCTGATCGCCTCGGCGGCCCGGCCAAGCCGGACGCCGCCATTCCTGCCGCGAACCGTCTCGACGAGACCGTTCTCGACCAGCGGCTGCAGGATCTTGAACAGGAAAAGCTCCGACACGGAATAGGCGGCCGCGATCTCTGGAATGCGGCTCAACCGGTCATTGTTGGCGGCACAATACATCAGGATGCGCATGGCATAGTTGGTTTGGCGCGTTAGCCGCATCTTGTCCTCGCTAGACGCTGGCGCAACCCACGCCAGTTTCCAAAAACTTTGCCGCGCGGCTCCTATCCGGAATTCGGATTCGCCACGCTGGCCTCGACCCGAATATGGCTTATACCTTGGAATAATTCCAGACTGGCATCGTTTGATAGATGAATATTCTCGTCAACTTTATGTGCGCGGCGGTGCGAAAGCTTGGGAAATCGGCCGTCGCGGGCATTTTGGCGGCCGAAGCACTAGATAGGCTGGGATCGACGAGGAGCGGCTCATCATGTCTCAATCGGCCCAGTCCCTGGCGTCTATCCGTTTCGACACCGACGCGGTCGCCAAACTCTCCGCGCTGCGGCGAACCAAATTCATAGCTACGGCCGCGCTGGCGCTTTGCGTGCTGGTGTTTGTGCTGGCCAAATCGTTCCAGGGCACCTATCCATGGCTGGGGTTCGTCGCTGCATTCGCCGAGGCGGCGACCATCGGCGGCCTCGCCGATTGGTACGCGGTGGTGGCGCTGTTCAGGCGGCCGCTCGGGCTGCCGATCCCGCACACCGCCATCATTCCGGAAAACCAGAACCGCATCGCCGACAATCTCGGCCGTTTCATCGAGGTCAACTTCCTGGCGCCGGAGCCGGTGCGGGAAAAGCTGGCCGAGGTCGACTTTTCGGCGCTGGTCGCCGACTGGCTGGCCGATGCCGAGCGCGCCGCCGGCCTGTCGCGCTTCGTCGTGCGCCTGGTGCCGCAGACGCTTGCCGCCGTCGAGCAATCTGGGCTGCGCGGCTTCGTCACCAGCCGCATGCTCGAGCAGATCGAAAAGGTGCCGTTGGCGCCACTGGCAGCCGAGCTGTTATCCGCACTCACCGATGACCGCCGCCATCAGAAGCTGTTCGACGAATTCATCAAGGTGATTGGCCGTTTCCTCAACGATGAGCAGGCGCTGGCGACGATGCGCGAGAAGATCCGCGAGGAACTGCCGTCGCTGTTCAACCTGTTCAGGGCCGACGCCTATCTGCTGAAGAAGATCGTCGCCTCGGCGGGCTCCTTGCTCGACGAGGTGCGGGCCGACCCGAACCATCCGATGCGCGCCGAGTTCGACCGTTTCGCGCAAGGCTTCGTCGAGCGGCTGCGGACGTCGAAGCAGTATGCCAGGCGTGCCGAGAAGATGAAGCACGATTTCCTCGCCAGACCGGAAGTCAGGGCGCTGGCCGGCGATATGTGGGAGAGCCTCAGCCTGTTCATCGAACAGGACGCCAAGGCGCCGAATTCGGTGATCCGCGCGCATCTCGCCAACATGTTCGTCGAGGTCGGGCGGCACCTTGCCGGCGATGCGCAGATCCGGGCCGACATGAACCAGGGGTTCGTCGTGGCGCTGGCCTCCTTCGTCGAAAGCCAGAAGAGCGGCGTATCGAAATTCATCGCCGACCAGGTCAAGCGCTGGGACCTGGCGCAACTGACGCGGCTGATCGAGATGAACATCGGCAGGGACCTGCAATATATCAGGTTCAACGGCATGATCATCGGCGGACTGGCGGGTATCGTGCTCTACACGATCGAGCTGCTGCTCCCGGTCAATTGATGCGCCTCGCTCGCCAGGCCTGTGTTCGAAATGGACATACGGCAGCCCAGTGCTATTCTCCCGATGAGGGCACCGCATCCGCGGCAACAGGGGAGAAGACACTCATGGCAAAGCAACCGGAATCCGATTCCTTCATGGACATGTTCGGCAGGTTTGGCCGCGACCTGAAGGTGCCCAATGTCGATGTCGAGGCGATCCTCGCCCATCACCGCAAGAACCTCGAAGCCTTGGAGAAATCGGCGCGCGCCAGTGCCGCCGGAGCGTCCTCGCTGCTGTCGAGGCAACGCGAAATGCTGCAGGACACGCTGCGCGAGGTTACCGACATGGCACAGAGCTACCGGGCGCCGGGGAACCCCCAGGAACTCATGGCCAGGCAGACGGACTTCGCCAGGAAATCCTTCGAGGCCGCGCTCAAAAATGCCGGTGAAGTGGCCGAACTGGCCAGGAAATCCGGCACCGAATCGATCGACATCCTGCGCGCGCGCATCAAGGAGGCGATGGAGGAGATACGCGCCGGCTACGGGCAGAAGTAGGCTTCCCTGTCGTTCCGCCTTCGGCCAAGCATGCCGGTTGGCAATTCCGCAACCTTGCGCATAGTTGCATTGGCGCCACGCCACAGGCTCCCGGCAGCTTTGGACGGTCCGAAAATCCGAATTCGACCTGCCATTGCATGGCAAGGCATGGCACGATTCAGCCGGAATTCGGCGGAACGGATTCACGCAGGGCGAATTGACAGAGGCGGTCAGTTCGTGGTCCGGAGGCGCTGCAAGCTATCGGGAAAGCAGGAATGACTGAAGTACGGCTTAAAACGCCGCCAACCTACGAGCAGTTGAGGACGATGTCCGGGCAGGAGCTCGGCGTCTCGGAATGGACCACGGTCGACCAGAACCGTATCAACCAGTTCGCCGAATGCACCGGCGATCATCAATGGATTCATGTCGATCCCGAACGGGCGCGGCGGCAGAGCCCGTTTCGCACGACGATCGCGCATGGCTACCTGACGCTGTCGATCATCGGCGCGCTGGCGCTCGGCATGGGCATCGTGCCGGAGAACACCCAGGCCGCCTTCAACTATGGCTTCGACAAGGTGCGATTCCTGGCGCCGGTCAAGGTCGGTGCGCGCATCAGGCTGCGCACCACGCTGCTTTCCATGGAAGACAGGGGCCCCGGCCAATACCTGATGAAGGCCGCCAACACGGTCGAGATCGAGGGTGAGGAGAAGCCTGCATTGACGGCGGAGACGCTGGTCATGCTCTATGAGCGCCGCAAGCGGGCAGGGGCCTGAGCAGCGTTCGCCCAAAGCCCCCCGCAGGTCACGCAATCCCGGGCTGTGGACGGCCGGAAATGCGCAACGATAAGAGCGCGAGCACCAGCGCAACCAGCGCCATGGCCGTTGCCGTCGCAAAGGTGACCTGCATGCCCCGGGCGGCCGAAGCGGAACTCAGCATGTCCTGACCTGTTCCTTGCCGAGCACCGGCCGATGCGACCGCGAATATTGCGCCCATCAAGGATGCGCCGGTGATGAGGCCGAGATTGCGCGACAGGTTGAGCAACCCCGATATGACACCACGCTCGCCGGCACCGACACCGCTCATGACAGCCGCGTTGTTGGATGTCTGGAACAGGGCGTAGCCGAAGCAGGTGACGGTGATCGGAACGACATAGCTGGCAATGCCGAGTTTCGTCATGGCGAGGGATAGAAGGGCTGTACCCGTGGCGAGGCTGATCAGGCCGGCGACCATCATCCTGTAGGCACCAAACCGATCCGAAAGCCGCCCGGCAAGCAGCGCCGACAGGGTCGAGACGAGCGGCCCGGTCGAAAGCACCACGCCGACCATCGCGGCATCGAGCCCCAGCCCCCGCGACAGATAGAACGGGGCGACGACCAGGGTCGCCATCATCACCGTGGCGACGATGAGGCTCATGGCCAGGCTGGCACTGAGCCGCAGATCCCGGAAGCTGGCAAGCTGGACCAGAGGGTTCTTCACGCTCCTCTGCGCGACAGCGAACAGCACGATGCCGGTCGCGGTGGCAGCCAGCAGGCCGACATTGAGCACGCCGAAATTACCCCGGCCAAGCGTCATGGCCATCGCATAGGCGGCCAGCGTCAAGCCCAGCAGGACGGTGCCTGTCGCGTCGAACTTGCCTTGGGCGGCCTGGGCTGCCTTGTTGGCGCCAGGCAGCGCGCGCCAGGCGAGGACGAAGGTCAGCAGGCCCAACGGAACGTTGACGAGGAAGATTGCCCGCCAGCCGAGGCCGGCGATCATCAAGCCGCCGAGCGAGGGGCCGAGTGTCGTGCCGATCGCAGACATGGCGCCGAGCAGGCCCATGGCACTACCGGTCCGGTCCTTGCTCACGGTCTCCGCGACGAACGCCAACGTCAGCGCCATCATCAGCGCCGCGCCAAGTCCCTGCATGGCGCGAGCCGCGATCAGCAGCGAGAGCGTCGGCGCCAGGCCGCAGAGCACCGATGCCGATGTGAACAGCGCGATGCCGCCAAGCAGCAACGGCCGGCGCCCGAACATATCGGCCAGCCGGCCGGCGCTGACGATCAGCGTGGTGATGGCGAGGAGATAGGCGAGAACCACCCATTGCACGCCCTGGAAGGACACGCCGAACGCCTGCATCAGCGAGGGCAGCCCGACGCTGGCAATGCTGGTTCCCAACGATGACAGCAGGGTGGCGAGCGACAGGCTCGCCAGCGCCCAACCGGCGGATTGAATTTTCTGCGAAGCTGGTATCGGCCTCTCCCGATTTTGCTCAGCGGCTGCCATGGCGATCTCCTTTCCACTCGCTCCGTCCTACCGGAGCAACCGGAGATCTAGCCCTGTCTCTGATATGGCGGAAGGCGCAGCATTTGCATCATATTCGTGCATCAGACGCCACATCATGTTATGCACCGCGGATGACATCCCCCGATCTCAATCTGCTCTTCGCACTCGACGCCTTGCTGGCGGAAGGCAGCGTGGCGCGGGCCGCGCGCCGTCTGCGGCTCAGCCCCTCGGCGATGAGCCGGACGCTGGCGCGGCTGCGCGAGGCGACGGGCGATCCTCTGCTGGTCCGCGCCGGGCGCGGCCTGGTGGCGACACCGCGCGCGGAGGAGTTGCGGCAACAGGTCGGCCGGGCTGTCCAGGACGCGGAAGCGCTGCTGCGTCCTGCCGAGTTGCTTGATCTCCCGCGCCTGGACAGGGTCTTCACGCTGCGCACCAATGAGGGCTTTGTCGAGGAGTTCGGGCCGCGTCTTGTCGCCCGCGTCGAGGCCGATGCGCCTGGGGTGCGGCTGCGTTTCGCGCCGAAGTCCGACAAGGATGCGATGTCGCCGCGCGACGCGGCGATCGACCTGGAAATCGGCGTGGCAGGCGAAACCGGGCCCGAAGTGCGCATCCAGGCGCTGTTTCGCGACCGCTTCATCGGCGCGGTTCGAGCAGGCCATCCCCTGGGCGAAAGCACGGTGACGCCCGAGCGCTACGCGGCGGGCCGGCATATCAGCGTTTCCCGGCATGGCCGTGAGAAGGGGCCGATCGACGACGCCTTGAGCGCGCTTGGCTTGCAGCGGATGGTCGTGTGCATGGTCTCGGGTTTCTCGGCGGCGCTTGCCATGGCACGTGCTTCCGACCTGATCGCCAGCGTGCCCGAACGGCATAGCGCCGGCGCGCGCGCCGGGATGCACAGTTTTGCGCTGCCTGTCGCCACCGTGGAAGTCACCATTTCCATGCTTTGGCACCCGCGCCTGGATGCCGATCCGGCGCAACGCTGGTTGCGCGAGTGCGTGCGGGAGGTCTGCGCCGGCCGCTGAGCGAATGCGGCGCGGGATCAGTGCGCCATCGCCGTTTCAAGCACCTTGAAAATCCGGTCGTCTCCGCACTGGGCGACGTTAAAGCGCACGAAACGGCTCGCTGTCTGCGACAGGCTGAACGCATTGCCGGGCGCCAGCACGACATTATCGGCCAAAGCGCGACGGGCAACTTCGGCCGCGGCGACGCCATCGGGTAGGCCGCACCACAGGAACAGGCCGGCCGGCTGGTCGATCCAAGGCGTGATGCCGATTGCCTTCAGCCGGGCGCCGGTCTCGGCCATTGCGCGTGCAAGCTTCGCGCGCAGCAAATCCATATGCTTGCGGTAGCTGCCATCCTTCAGCAGCGTCAGGACCAGTTCGGCCGCCAGCCGTCCGCCGCCGAAGGTCGTGGCAATCTTGAGGTCGGTCAGGCCCTCGATCCAGTCGCGGGGCGCGGCGATGAAACCGCAGCGGACCGACGCCGACAGCGTCTTGGAGAAACTGCCGATATGGACGACGCGGCTGAGGCCATCGAACGCTGCCAGCCTCGGGGCAGGGGTGTGTTCGAAATCGGCGAAGATGTCGTCCTCGACGATGGTCAGGTCCGACTGGTCGGCGAGCTTCAACAGACGGTGCGCGGTGACCGGCGACAGGATCGCACCGGTCGGATTGTGGATGGCGGAGTTGGTGATGTAGAGGCGCGGCCGGTGTTCGGCCAACGCCTGCGCGAACAGCTCGATATCCGGTCCTGACGGCGTATAGGGAACGCTGACGACCTTGGCGCGATGGGCGCGCAGCAAAGCGTGGAAATTGAAATAGCAGGGGTCGTCGACCAGCACCGTGTCGCCAGGTTCGATCAGGAACCGGCACAGGAGGTCGATGGACTGCGTGCCCGATTCCGTCAGCATGATCTGTTCGGGGGAGGCTTCGATGCCATGCCCGGCCATGCGCCGCGCCAGCAGCTGCCGCAGCGGCGGCAGGCCAAGCGGCGTTCCGTAATCGGCAAGCGCGATATCCTCGGCACGCGCGACCGTGCGCAGGGCGCGGCGCAAGCCGGCCTGGGGCATCCATGAGGCCGGCAGCCAGCCGCAGCCGGGTTTCAGGGTTTCGCCGCCGGCATCCAGCGACTGGCGTGACACCCAGAGCGGATCGACGGCACGGTCGAGCCGAGGACCGATCTCGGCCAGCGACAACGGCGCCAGCGATCCGGCGGCGTAGAAGCCGGAGCCTGGCCGCGAGCGGATCGCGCCTTCGGCGGCGAGCCGCTCATAGGCTTCGACGACGGTGGATTTCGACACCCGCATGGACTTTGCGAAGGCCCGGATCGAGGGCAGCCGGGCTCCCGGTGTCAGGCTGCGCGCGGCAATCCTATGACGGATGGTCGCCATGACGCTTTCGACAAGCGTCGCGCCGCCGTCGAGCCTTGTGGTCAGCTCCATCTGTACTCCTCGTGTGGCCATTACAGTTTTGTGGAATTGTACTGCATTGTCTCTGGTGGCGCCATGGGGTGAGCCCGATAGAAGGCCCAACAGAAGGAGCTTTTCATGGACAAGGCTGCGAGCGGCTGGGTGAGCGGTTTCATCGGCGTGTTGATCTTCAGTGGATCCTTGCCGGCGACACGCGTGGCGGTGATGGATTTCGATCCGATCTTCCTGACCTCGGCCCGCGCCGCCATAGCCGGCCTGCTCGGTCTGGCGCTTCTGCTCTTGTTTCGCGAGAAGCGACCCGAGCGGGGCGACTTGCTGTCCCTGGCGATCATCGCGCTTGGTGTGGTGGTCGGTTTTCCCCTCTTGACCGCGCTGGCGCTGAAGCACGTCACCTCCGCGCATTCCATCATCTTCGTCGGCCTGCTGCCGCTGGCGACCGCGACCTTTGGCGTGCTGCGCGGCGGCGACCGTCCCCGCCCGGCCTTCTGGCTGTTTTCATGTCTGGGCAGCGCGCTGGTCGCGGGTTTCGCCCTGATGCAAGGCGTGACCGCTTCACCGGTCGGCGACAGTTTGATGCTGGCCGCCATCATCGTTTGCGGGCTGGGCTATGCCGAAGGGGCCGCGTTGTCGCGCCGGCTTGGCGGCTGGCAGGTTATCTGCTGGGCGCTGACGCTGTCGTTGCCTATCATGCTGGTGCTGACTTTCGCGACGCTGCCACCGTCCTTCGCCGGCGTCGGCCCCAACGCCTGGATTGGTCTCGCCTATGTCTCGCTGTTCAGCATGCTGATCGGCTTCGTGTTCTGGTATCGCGGCCTGGCGCAAGGCGGCATCGCGGCGGTCGGCCAGTTGCAGCTGCTGCAGCCTTTCTTCGGCCTTGCGCTGGCGGCGACCCTGCTGCACGAGAAGGTCAGCCCGCTGATGATCGTCGTCACGCTCGGCGTGGTGGCATGTGTGTTCGGGGCGAAGAAATTCGCGCGGTAGTCGGGAAGAGACTCCCGCACCTAGAATTTCGTCACCACCCCAATGCCGATGCCCTCGAAGCCACCCATCGCCATCAAGGCCGCGGGCGCCTCCTCGAGACTGATCTTTTTGCCGACCAGCAGTTCGGGCTTGAGCTTGCCGGTGCGGATCATCTCCATCAGCGCTGGGTAGCGATAGGCCTGCATGCCATGGCTGCCGAGGATCTCGAGTTCGAAGGCGATGATCTTGTCCATCGGCACTTGCGGGCGGGCGTGCTCGCCCAGCATCAGGCCGACCTGCACGTGGCGGCCGCGCCGGCGCAGATTGGCGATGGAATTGAACGATGTCGTGGGGTGGCCGAGCGCGTCCATCGACATATGCGCGCCGCCATTGGTGATCTGCTTGACGGCCTTGACCACATTCGGCGTCGTCGAGGCGTTGATGGTGGCGACCGCGCCGATCTTCCTGGCGAAGTCCAGCTTCTCGTCGGAGAGATCGATGCCAATGACATTGGCGCCCATCGAACTGGCGATCATGATCGCCGACAGGCCGACGCCGCCGCAGCCGTGCACGGCCACCCATTCGCCCGGTTTCACCCGGCCCTGATCGACGATGGCGCGGAACGAGGTGACGAAGCGGCAGCCGAGGCTGGCGGCGGTGGCGAATTCCATCTCGTCGGGCAGGCGCACCAGGTTGGTGTCGGCATGCTCGATGGCGACATATTCGGCGAAGGAGCCCCAAGCGTTGAAGCCGGGCTGCGACTGATGCTCGCAAACCTGGTGATTGCCTGACGTGCATTCGAAGCAGCGGCCGCAGCCGACGGCGAACGGCACGGTGACGCGCTCGCCCGCCTTCCAGCGGGTGACATGCTTGCCGGCGGCAACCACAATGCCGGCGAGTTCGTGGCCCGGAACATGGGGCAGGCGGATATCGGCGTCATGGCCCATCCAGCCATGCCAGTCGCTGCGGCAGAGCCCGGTCGCCTCGACCTTGATGACGACGCCGTCAGCAGCCGGCTTCGGATCGGGCACGGTCTGGATCGTCGGCGCTTCGCCGAATTTCTCGAAGACGACGGCTTTCATTGGCAACTCCACCCTTGAGACGGCATACGCTGGCGGGAACGATAGCCGATTCCGTGTCCGGTCAAGCGGAAATCGATTCCGCCAGAGCGGCGGCAACTCCGCAGGCTTCCCTATTCGGCATCGATCTGGTTCTGCGGCGCGGCTTTCTGGAAGGCTGGCAGCGCCGTGCAGGCGGCGTTGATGCGGGCGATCGTCGGGTAGGGCGTCAGGTCGACGCCGAAGCGCGCATTGCTGGTGACCTGTGCCGCGAGGCAGATGTCGGCCAGCCCCGGCGCTTCGCCATGGCAGAATGTTCCGGTCCGCGGTGAGGAGGCCAGAATCTTCTCAAGCGGCCCGAAGCCTTCATTGACCCAGTGGCGGAACCAGTTGGTGATGTCCTGGTCGCCCGCGCCGAAAAGGGTTCGCAGCGAGGTCAGCACGCGCAGATTGTTCACCGGGTGGATGTCGCAGGCGATTATCTGCGCCAGCATCCTGACACGAGCCCGGCCCGACGGATCCTTCGGCAGCAATGGCGGATCGGGCTGCGTCTCGTCGAGGAATTCGATAATTGCCAGCGACTGCGTGAGCATCGTGCCGTCGTTCCATACGATTGTCGGCACCAGTCCCTGCGGATTGAGCGCGAGATAGGCGGGCTCCAGATGCTCGCCATGGCGCAGATGATGCGGGACGTAGTCATAGCTCAGCCCCTTCATCTCCAGCGCGATCCGCACCCGGTGGGAGGTGGAGGAACGATAGTAGTTGTGCAGGACGATGTCGCTCATGATTTCGGCTGGCCGATGGTTATCTCGATCGTGCCGATGCCGTCGATCCCCCCGGTCATCGTCTCGCCCGGCTTGACCGCGCCGACACCGGCGGGCGTGCCGGTGAAGATCAGGTCGCCCGGTTGCAGCTCGACTGCTTCGCTGCAGATCGAGACGATGTCGGTCACCGGCCAGATGAGTTCGGCCAGATCGGCATCCTGTTTCACCGTGCCGTCGACGGCGAGCCAGATACGACCTTTCGCCGGGTGCCCGGATTTTTGCGCGGGAACCAGTGGGCCGCAGGGGGCGGAGCGGTCGAAGGCCTTTGACCAGTCCCATGGCCGCGCCGCCTTCTTGGCGGCATCCTGCAGATCGCGGCGGGTGAGGTCGATGCCGACGCCGTAGCCCCAGACGTGATCGACCGCCTTGCCGTGGGTAATGCGAAAACCGGCGGCACCGATCGCGACCACCAGCTCGATCTCGAAATGCAGGTTCTCGGTGAGAGGCGGGTAGGGAATCGTCGTGCCGGAATCGACCACGGCATCGCCGGGCTTGGTGAAGAAGAAGGGCGGATCGCGCTCGTCATTGCCGAACTCGCGCGCGTGCGCCGCGTAGTTGCGGCCAACGCAGAAGATTCGCCGCACGGCAAAGCGCTCGGCTGAGCCGGCGATGGCGACAGAAGGCGTTGGCGGCACGGGTAGGACGAATGCGGTCATGTGGAGCCCTGGAACGACTATCGGAGAATTACGGCACCTTCGGTCGATTTCGAGGGGCGGGCAAGCCGCCGCATTTGGCGCGGCAACAATTCGCAAAAGGTCGTACAAGGAATCCAGATGGCGGCGGTATACTATTTGGCAATAATCCGCTCGTGATCGCGGGGCTACCTTATGCCCGAAACTGAATAGGGCTCGAAACCAACGCCATGACGTCAGCCACTGATTGTGCCCGGTTCCTGATCATCGACGATCACCCGTTGTTTCGCGAGGCGCTGCACAGCGCCGTGCAGATGGCTTATCCAGAGGTCGACACGGTGGAAGCGCGCTCGATCACGGAGGCGGTGGAATTGCTGGCCGACGCGAAGCCCTTCGACCTTGCGCTGCTCGATCTCAGCATGCCCGGCGTCCATGGTTTCGATGGGCTGCTGCAGCTCAGGACCCGCTATCCGCGCCTGCCGGTGGTGATCGTGTCCGGGCATGAGGAGCCAAGGATCATTTCGGAAGCGCTTTCCTATGGAGCCGCCGGCTTCATCCCGAAATCGGCGCGCAAGAGCGACCTAGCCAATGCCATCCGCTCGGTGATGGACGGCGCGATCTATGTGCCGGAAACCTATGAGGGCCAGCCGCGGGACGCCGACAGCAGCAACCGCGCCGACATGGTCCAGCGCCTGTCGACGCTGACGCCGCAGCAGCTGAGGGTGCTGCAGATGCTGCGCCAGGGCCTGCTCAACAAGCAGATCGCCTATGAATTGCAGGTGGGCGAGACCACCGTCAAGGCGCATGTCTCGGAAATCCTTCGCAAGCTCAATGTCTACAGCCGCACGCAAGCGGTGATCGAGGTGTCCAAGCTGGACAATGCGGAGTTGTTTCGCGATCAGGCAGGGTTTTAGTCTTCACGCTCCCCTTGTGGGAGGGTTGATCCGCGAAACGGAGCGGGGTGGGGCCCGCGCTGCGCAAGTCAACCTGCCTCGGCGCTATGCCAGCAAATGCGCCAGCAGCGCGCGCAATTGCGCCGGCTTCAGCGGCTTGCGCATCAGTTCGATACCGCCGGCCCGGGCCGCCTTCGCAACGTCCTCGGAACTGTCGGCGGTAACGATCAGCGCCGGCACGGCGCGGCCAAGATAGTCGCGGACCTCCGATATGGTGGCGGTGCCGAGATCGCCGTCGTTGAGATGCTGGTCGGCGATGATGATGTCCGGAACCCAGTCGGTGTCGCCGAGCAGATCGAGCGCGTCGTCAGTCGAGGTCGCGGATCGCACCAGGCATTGCCAGCGCTCGAGCAGGAAGGTCATCGCCTCCAGAACCTCGGCGTCGTTTTCGACCAGCAGCACCTTGGTGCCGAACAGGCCGTAGCCGCGGGGCCGCTCCAGGCTGGCGGCGTTGGCGATGGCATCGGCCGGCGCGCCGATGCCGACGGGGACATCGATGTGGAAGATTGTGCCGCGTCCGACCTTGGATGAAAATGTCACGGGGTGGCCAAGCGCGCTGGCCATGCGGCGCACGATGGCCAGGCCGAGCCCAAGCCCGCCGCCGTCGAATTCGGCTCCGGCCTGCGAGGTGCCGCGATGGAACTCCTCGAACACCGCCTCGCGCTGATCCTCGGGAATACCGCAGCCGGTGTCGGCGACGTCGATGCGGATCGTATCGCCGCGATGGCGTGTGCCGACAAGGACGCCACCCGAACGCGTGTAGCCCAACGCGTTGGACAGAATATTCTGCAGGATGCGGCGCAGCAGCGTCCGGTCGGAGCGGACCACGGCATTGACCGGCCGGAATTTCAGCGACAGCCGTTTCATTTCCGCGACCGGCTGGAAATCCGAGCGCAGCGACGAGAACAGCGCCTCCAGGCTGACGTCGCCGATGTCGGGCCGCACGACGCCGGCATCGAGCTTGGAAATGTCGAGCAGGGTGCGCAGCAGATCCTCCATTGTTTCCAGCGAGCGCTCGACCTGCCGAACCAGCTTCCTGCCTTCGTCGCTGGTCTGCACCTCGGCGAGCGCCGAGACGGAGAGGTGGGCCGCGTTCAGCGGCTGCAGCACGTCATGGCTGGCAGCAGCGAGAAACCTTGTCTTGGAGAGGTTCGCCAGCTCGGCATTTTCCTTGGCGGCGCTGAGATCGATGTTCGACTGCTCCAGCCGCCGCAAGGTCGAGTGCAGTTCCTCCGTGCGCGTGCGCACCCGATTTTCGAGTGAGATGGCGGTCTGGAACAGCGAGAAGGCATTGCCTTGCTGGTCCATCGACCGCTCGACGCGGCTGACCAGTGCGGCGTTGATCTTCTTCAGCTTTTCGAGATCGCTTATGTCCCTGAGCGGCATCTTATTCCGCCGCCCTATTCAGCCGCTTGGCGCTCGCCGAAAGCGATGCCGGTGAAAGTCTGGTTCAGATGCATCGACCGGTATTGCTCACCATAGGTGCCGAAGCCAATGACATTGTTGACCCGGTAGAGTTCCGAAATATCGCGAAAGACCTGCCGGTTGCGCGCATCGAGGCGGCGCAGCACGCAGTCGAAGCCGAGGATCAGGTCGATGCCGCCCAGCCTCTCCTCGACCTCGCGCAAGGCCGCGCGCGTCGATTCCACCATGTCCATGGGCTGCGCGATCGACAGCACGACACCGTCGTCGATGGCGCAGAAGAACGACAGCGAGCCATCGGCGTGCATCCTCTGGATCGAACGGCAGTAATATTCGCCGCCCACCTTCACCACCACCGGGTGCGAGGCGAAGCTCAGCGGCGTCAGGGTCTGCGGCACGATGCCGACGGAAGCGGCATATTCCTCGGCCGCGTTGGTGGCGTTGAACTCCCGCACGATGCGATGATCGGCATCGGACGCCGTCACCACCAGCTTCTCGTCGGTCGGAACGAAATTGTCGGTCTTGAAGACGTGGAAGGGAATTTCCGTGACGACCAGCACAATGATCGCGCTGTCGGAGGTGACCTTGCCATTGGAGATCAGGCGCGTCGTTTCGAATTTCAGATCGTCGCCGGCCGAGCCGCCGAGCAAAGGGATGTCGTCAAGGCCCCAGTGGATGGCGGAGCTGACCGCTTCCTCGGCATAGGACAGCCCGTCGATGAAGCAGAGGGCGAAGGTATTCCTGGTCCTCTCGCCGCCGACCCGGCCGCGCAGCGTGCGCCGAAGCGCCTCGACCTCGCCGGTGATCCTGTCCATACCCGATGAGGACAGGTTGTCGACCATGGCACTGACCGCGGTGAACGAGGCCGAAGGAAGCAGCATCGCCAGCATGTGACCTTCCTCGAGCCCCTGCGGCGTGATCTCGCCGGCAGTGGAACAGCCGGCGTGATGGAGCCCCGGCGCATGGACCGAAAGCGCCCGTGACAGAGCGCCGGCTTCGACAAGACTCTGGGAAAAGAACAGGAGGGCAAAGCCGGCGTCGATCGCGCCGGCCTCTGCGGCCACCGCGCGTGCGAAGGCATCCGGATCCGGCTCGTCCGTGGTCAGCGCCGACAAGCCGCATCCGTAGCGCGTCCGTGAACTGGTCAGCGGCGTTCTCCCGCATTTCCTCCAACGCTGTTTTATGCGCGGCTGTTACAAGCTTCTGGCGCGCAGCGTCGAAGGCATTGTTGCTTCCAATCGGCGGTTTGGCAATGGGGGCGAGGGGAGCGCACCTTTGGCCCTGGCCATGACCGAAAGTACAATGATCCGCCTTTTCCGTCGCGCTGTTTTTTGCCCGTTATGCGGTGTACGAATAACGCATGGCCGAGTGCCAGCGGCGCGTCGGCAGCGTGATGACCAAGGTCGATACCCAGGGAGGATTCATGTCGGACGTTTCGTTGATGGTCAACGGCAGGCGGGTCAGTGGCGTTGCCGAGGACCGAACGCTGCTGGTTCACTTCCTGCGGGAGAATCTTGGCCTGACCGGCACGCATGTGGGTTGCGATACCTCGCAATGCGGCGCTTGCGTCGTCCATGTCGACGGGAAGGCCGTGAAGTCCTGTACCATGCTAGCCGTCCAGGCTTCAGGGTCGACCGTTGTCACGATCGAAGGTCTCGCCAACGGCGCCGACCTGCATCCCGTGCAGGCCGCGTTCAAGGAATATCACGGCCTGCAATGCGGATTCTGCACGCCAGGCATGATCATGGCGGCGACCGACATGATCAACCGCCATCCCGAAGGCCTCGACGAGGCGACGGTGCGAGCCGAGCTCGAAGGCAATATCTGCCGCTGCACCGGCTACCATAACATCGTCAAGGCGATCATGGCCGCATCGAAAACGATGTCGAAGGGCGCCACCAAGGGCAAAGCGAAACAAGCTGCGTGAAAGAAGAGTGAGTGGTCAGTAGTCAGTAGTGATTGGCTAGGCCTGATCTACTCACTGCTCACTACTGCTCCAGTAATTCGGGAGGATTTCTGCAATGGGCATCGAAGGTGTTGGCGCTCGCGTGGCGCGCAAGGAAGACAAAAGGTTCATCACCGGCGCCGGCCGTTATGTCGACGACATGGTGGTTCCCGGCATGAAGCATGCGGCCTTCGTGCGCAGCCCGCACGCGCATGCGCAGATCAAGAAGATCGACGTCAAGAAGGCACAAGGCATGCCTGGCGTCATCGGTGTCCTGACCGGCAAGGAGCTGAAGGCCGACGGCATCGGCAACCTGATCTGCGGCTGGATGATCCATTCCAAGGATGGCTCGCCGATGAAGATGGGCGCATGGTCGCCGCTGGCCGTCGACAAGGTCCGTTATGTCGGCGATGCGGTCGTGGTGGTGGTGGCGGAAACCAGGGGCCAGGCGCGCGACGCGGCCGAGGCCGTCGAAATCACCTACAAGGAGCTGAAGGCTGTCGTCGATGCGACCAAGGCACTTGAGAAGGGCGCGCCGCAAATTCATGCCGAGGCCGAGAACAATCTGATCTTCGACTGGGAGCTCGGCGACGGCAAGGCGACCGACGCGGCGATCAAGGCGGCGGCCCATGTCACCCGCATGAAGATCGTCAACAACCGGCTGGTGCCGAACGCCATGGAGCCGCGCGCGGCGCTCGGCCACTACGACAAGGCCGAGGACCACTACACCTGCTGGACGACATCGCAGAACCCGCATGTCGCGCGGCTGGTGATGAGCGCGTTCTACAACATCGCGCCGGAAAACAAGCTGCGCGTGATCGCACCGGACGTTGGCGGTGGGTTCGGCTCCAAGATCTACATCTACCCGGAAGAGATCGTCTGCCTGTGGGCTTCCAAGAAAACCGGCGTGCCGGTCAAATGGGTCGCCGACCGCACCGAGAGCTTCCTGTCCGACGCGCATGGGCGCGACCACGTCTCGACCGTGGAAATGGCCTTCGACAAGAACAACAGGATCACCGGCCTGAAGGTCGACACGATCGCCAATCTCGGCGCCTACATGTCGCTGTTCTCGTCCTGCGTGCCGACCTATCTTTACGCCACGCTGCTGTCGGGCCAGTATGACATCCCGGCCATCCATGCCAATGTGCGCGCCGTCTACACCAACACGGCTCCCGTCGACGCCTATCGCGGGGCGGGGCGGCCGGAGGCGACGTATGTGCTGGAACGCACGATGGAAGCCGCCGCGCGCGAGCTCGGCGTCTCTCCCGCCGAACTGCGACGGCAGAACTTCGTCACCTCCTTCCCGCACCAGACACCGGTGATCATGAACTATGACGCCGGCGACTATGGCGCCTCGCTCGACGCGGCGATGGAGGCCTCGGACTATGCCGGGTTTGCCGCGCGCAAGGCCGACGCGGCCAAGAGAGGGCTGCTGCGCGGTATCGGCATGAGCTGTTACATCGAGGCCTGCGGTATCGCACCGTCGGCCGCGGTCGGCTCGCTCGGCGCCGGCGTCGGCCTGTGGGAATCGGCCGAGGTGCGCGTCAACGCGGTCGGCACGATCGAGGTGCTGACCGGTTCGCACAGCCATGGCCAAGGCCATGAGACAACGTTCGCACAACTCGTCAACCAGCGCCTTGGGGTGCCGATCGACAGCGTCTCGATCGTCCATGGCGACACCGACAAGGTGCAGATGGGCATGGGCACCTACGGTTCGCGTTCGGGCGCGGTCGGCATGTCGGCGATTGCCAAGGCGCTCGACAAGGTCGAGGCCAAAGCGAAGAAGATCGCCGCCCACCTGCTTGAGGCCGACGAGGGCGACATCGTCATCGAGAATGGCGCACTGAAGGTCGCCGGCACCGACAAGAACGTGCCTTGGTTCCAGATGGCGCTTGCCGCCTATACCGCCCATAATCTGCCGGCCGGCATGGAGCCGGGGCTGAAGGAGACGGCGTTCTACGATCCGTCGAACTTCACCTTCCCGGCGGGCTGCTATATCTGCGAGGTCGAGATCGATCCGGAGACCGGGACGACCGAGATCGTCCAGTTCGTGGCCGCCGACGATTTCGGCAACATCATCAATCCGATGATCGTCGAAGGCCAGGTGCATGGCGGCATCGCCCAGGGCATCGGCCAGGCGCTGCTGGAAGGCGCCCATTACGACGCCAGCGGACAGCTGCTGACGGCGAGCTACATGGATTACACCATGCCGCGTGCCGGCGACCTGCCGTCGTTCAAGGTCTCGACGTCGAATACCCCATGTCCCGGCAATCCGCTCGGCATCAAGGGCTGCGGCGAGGCGGGCGCCATCGGCTCGCCGCCGGCGGTTATCAATGCCGTCACCGATGCCGTCGGCATCGCCGATATCGCCATGCCGGCTTCGCCGTCCACCGTGTGGGCCGCGATCCGCGCCGCGAAGCACTGAAACGGAGTGAGTAGGAAGTAGTGAGTAGTGAATAGAAAGGCCTTCGCCAACGGGCAGCTGACTACTGACTACCCATTACCCACTACTCACTACAGGCTACGCACTTTTCACCCCAGGGGAGAAATCTAATGTACGCAGTCAATTACCACCGTGCCGCCTCGGTCGCCGATGCCGCGAAGCTGGTCAAGAGCGGCGATGCCAAGCTGCTATCGGGCGGCATGACCTTGATCGCGGCCATGAAGACGCGGCTCGCGGCGCCTTCCGATCTCGTCGATCTGTCGCGCATCAAGGAACTGCAAGGCGTCAAAGTATCGGGCAAGACGATCACCATTGGCGCCGCCACGACGCATTATGACGTCTCCAACGACGAGAAGCTGCGGAAGGCCTGTCCGGCGCTTGCCCATCTGGCGTCGCTGATCGGCGACCCGGCGGTACGCTACAAGGGCACGATCGGCGGCTCGATCGCCAACAACGATCCGGCGGCCGACTATCCGGCGGCGCTGCTGGCGCTGGGCGCCACCATCGTCACCAACAAGCGCGAGATGTCAGCCGACAAGTTCTTCAAGGGGCTGTTCGAGACGGCCTTGAAGGATGGCGAGATCATCACGGCGGTCTCCTTCACGGCGCCTGCGAAAGCTGCCTATGAAAAGTTTCGCAACCCCGCCTCGCGCTACGCGATCGTCGGCGTGTTCGTGGCCAAGGGCAAGGACGGCGTCAGCGTTGCCGTCACCGGCGCCGGCGATGAGGGTGTCTTCCGCTCGAAGGAGATCGAGGCAGCACTGGCGAAGAGTTTCGACGCCGCTGCGCTCAACGGCGTCAACGTGCCGGCCAAGAACCTGATGAGCGACATGCACGCTTCCGCCGACTACCGCGCCAATCTGATCACGGTCATGGCCAAGCGCGCGGTGGCTGCGGCCAATGCCTGACATTAGAGCGGCTCATCGTTTCCACGGAAACGCCGAACCGCTCTATCCCTTGTTTTTGACGCAATTCCTGACGGAAAACCGCTTCACACTTTTCCTGGAATTGCTTGCCAGTTGCAGACAGGAAAGGGGCCGTCGCGGGCCCCTTTTTCGCGTATGCGGCGGCCTGTAGCTGCCCCAGTTGCTGATGGAATGGCTGCAGCGCACCATCCTTTTGCTGGAAGCAATTCCGACCCCTGCCTGCCTCGGAACTGCGTCGGCGGCAATCTCGCACTTGCACAAATTTATATTGCACTGCAGTATGGGTTGGGCGGGAATGCGAGCCGGGTTCGGAATGCGTACCGCCGTGCCCTTTCGCATGCCAATGCGAAGGGATCGGCATGTCCGAAATTTCCGCGACCCAAATGGTTCCGTCCCGATCCGTCGTCGACAGATCGGCCAGAACAAGACTGGCCTATCTCGATGGCTGGCGCGGCCTCTCGATCGCCCTGGTGCTGATCGGGCATTTTTTCCCGATTCCCGGAATCAATCTCGGCGTGCTGGGCGTCGAATTCTTCTTCGTCCTCAGCGGCCGGCTGATGGCCGAGATCCTGTTCATCGAACGCTACCCGCTGAAGAAATTCTTCAAACGCCGTTTCTCGCGCATCTATCCGGCGCTTCTGGTCTTCGTCATCGCTGCCATGGTCGCGCTCTCCGGTACGTTCGTCGCCTTCAAATGGAAGGCGGCGCTGACGGCGCTGACCTTCACCTACAACTACGCCGGAATTCTCGTCACCCGTGCCGGGGCGCTGGACCATATCTGGTCGCTCTGCGTGGAGGAGCACGCCTATGTGATCCTGGCCCTGATCAGCGCGACCGTTGTCAGCCGCGATCGCGTCATCCCGTTGCTGCTGGGGCTGGCCCTGCTCGCCATGGCGAATGGCGCGGTCTCGTACTGGGCGTTCAAGCTGGACTACGAGGCCACTTACTGGCGAACCGATGTGCACATCGCATCGATCCTGCTGTCGGCCTCGATCTGCCTGCTCAAAGCCGACGGCAGGCTGCCGGCGGTGTTGAAGGGGCCCTATGTCGCTCCGCTTGCGGCAGCCACGGCGATCTTTCTTTTCATGGATGCGGTGCCAACGCCGATCCACTATCTCCTGGCGGTGCCGCTCCTGGCCCTGGCCGTGAATGCGCTCGATTTCAGCACTGGCTACCTCCGCGGATTGCTGTCCTGCCTGCCAATGACGATGCTCGGCCTGTGGTCTTATTCGCTCTATCTATGGCAGCAGCCGTTCTACAAATTCGTCTATGAGCAAGGCGGCAACCCGTGGCCGATGCTGGCCGGCGTTTTTGCCTGCGCACTCTGCAGCTACTATGTCATCGAGCGCCCGGCGCGCGAATGGCTCAACCGCAACTGGTGAATGTGGCAACCGCAGCAGCGTCCGATTGGGTTGGACCGACCTGGCGGGTTGCCCAGGAGGCAGGCCGACCTTCATGGTAAGACTAAACGGATCGCCCCTTCTTCTTCTTCTCGACCAGATAGCGCCGCAGACCCGCTTCGCCGCGCGGCGTGGTCCAGCGATGATTCCAGGCGAACGCCGGTCGCAGCAACGGGGCGAGGAATTTGAGGATCGGCCTCTCGACCGTGACTTGCCACGTCAACCGGACATGTGTGCCGGTGTCTGACGGCGACAGTTCCGCCCGCCACAGCCCGTCGAAATCGCCAAGGGTTTTCACCACGACCAGCCGGGCGGGTTCAAGTTCCGCGGCCTCGATGATGAAGTTCAACTCATAGGGCAGGGCGCCGCGCGCCCTTGCCCTTGCACGCGAACCGATGGTCGCCTTGCCCTTCCTGTCGAGCGGCACCACCTCCTTGTAGACATCTCCCCACCAGAGCGGCAGCAATTCGGCGTCCGACAGCACCTCCCAGACCTCCTGCGGCGTGCCTTCGGGAATGTGCCAGCTTTCGTCGAAGCGGAAGACGTTGCTCGGCATCGCGGTTCCTCCGATGGGGGAACGCTATATTAGGTACTGCTTCTTTATGTAGCCAGGGCCACAGAGGTCAGGCGACGATCTGCCTGACGTAATAGCGTACCGCTTTCTTGCCGCCATGGATCACCGCGTCGCCCACTTCGGCAAAGCCAAGGGCGGCGTGGAAGGCATCCGATGTGGGGTTGGGCGGGTCCGTGTTGACCTCGCAGGTGACCAGCGCGTGGCCGGCGCGCCGGGCATGGTCGAACAGGTCCTGATAAAGCCGACGTGCATGGCCGCGGCCCCTTGCATGCGCCGCCACGACGACGCGATCGACATAGATGAAGCGTTCGTAGCGTTCGCGGAACCAGACGAAGTTCGGGCTGTCGTAATTCGCGTCCTGGTCGAAGGTCATGATGAAGGCTTCAAGGTCGCCGATGCGGCGCGCATAGAAGGACTCGCCGAGCAGGTACGACAGCCGCTCGGCTTCGAGCCATGACAATTCAGCGGCATGCTCGTTGTTGAGCGCCAGTATGGCCGCTTCGTCGTCCTGCGCTATGCGGTCTATCGAGGCGGTCATGCCTTGGCCGCCGCGATCGTTGCCGCCACCAGCGGCGTATCGGTCAGTGTGTTGCGGTACTCGCGGTCGAGATCGGAGCCGCCCATGCCGACCTTCGGATTGCGGTAGCGCATGGCGCTCGGCACGTTCTTGAGGGCGGCGAAATGCATTTCGGCCAGCCCGGTCTTTGCGCGCACCTCGGCGATGTTGCCGAGATCGAGCCCGCCGCAGCCCAGGATGATGATGCGGTCGCCGGCCTGCCGCACCAGATCGGCCAACAACGCCAAACCTTCGATCGCCGTGTCGCGCTGGCCGCTGGTCAGCACGCGGCCGATCTTGCAGCGGATCAGCGCTTCCAGCGCCTCGATGGGATCGCGCGTCATGTCGAAGGCGCGGTGGCAGGTGACGTTCAGGGAGCCCGCGGCCTCGGTCAGTTCGCCCATGCGCTTCTCGTCGATGGTGCCGTCGGCGTTGAGGCAGCCGAACACCACGCCGGGCACGCCGAGCTCACGCAGCGCGGCGACATCGGCGAGCATCGAGCGGTACTCGGTCTCGCTGTAGAGAAAATCGCCGCCGCGCGGCCGCACCATGACGTGGAACGGGACGGTTGCCTGGTCCAGCGCGGCGCGCACCGTGCCGAGGCTCGGCGTGATGCCGCCTTCGACAAGGCTGGCGCACAGTTCGACCCGGTCGGCGCCGGCAGCTTGCGCGGCGAGCAGGCCATCAATACCTTCGACACAGATTTCGGTCAGCGGCGGGCGAGGTTCTGCGGTCAAGGGGCGATCCAGTCCATGATGTTGTGGAAAGCCCTAGCACTCGGGCGGGCAGCGCGAAAGCGTGAACGGTGCGCCGCCATTTGGACCAGATGACATTTCCCTGCTTGACAGTCTTATAACCGCAGAGTTATGAGTTAACCCATAGCTGACGGGTTATTGATTGCCCATGCACGGTGCGACGACAACAAAAGGAGCAAGGCATGACCGAAACCAAATCGATCGTCGTCGAAAGACTGATTCCCTATTCGGCGGAAAGGATATGGCGCGCATTGACCGTGCCGGCGCTCGTCGCCGAATGGCTCATGCAGAATGACTTTTCTGCGCAAGAGGGACATCATTTCACCTTCCGGGCGGCGCCGGTGACGGGCTGGTCCGGCGTGACGAATTGCGTGGTGCTGAAGATCGAGGCGCCGCGGCTGCTGGCCTATAGTTGGGGCGACGGAACGGAATCGGACAGCGGGTTGAAAACCGTGGTTACGTGGTCGCTGACACCCGAAGGCCCGGTGACGCGGGTGCGGATGGAGCAGTCGGGATTCCGGCCCGCCGACGAGCGGGGCTATATCGGCATGGGAAGCGGCTGGCCGCGAATTCTCGAACGGCTCGAGCAGGTGGCCGCCAAGCAGGGCGGATAGCCCAGCCGACAGCCGGCGCAGCCGACCATCTCTGTCAAATTCCAAGCCTGGACGCGCTGCGCCCGGGTCGGAAAAACGCGTCCTGACCAAGCACTTCAAAGGAGAAGATCATGCAAGCGAGAATCAAGAACCCGGTGATGCTCATTCCGGGCGCCCTGCAGGCACTGCTGGCGCTGGACAGGTCGACCGAGGCGGCCGACGTGCCCTATGTGACGCGCAAGCTCATCCATCTGCGCGCCAGCCAGATCAACAACTGCGCCGTCTGCGTCGACATGCATGCGCGCGAACTGAAGAAGGCCGGGGAGAAGGACGAGCGTATCTTTGCGCTGTCGGCATGGCGCGAGACGCCGTACTTCACCGATGCCGAACGCGCGGCACTCGCCCTGACCGAGGCCGGAACGAGGCTCGCCGACCGCCCCGATGCCGTGCCGGACGATGTCTGGGATGAAGCCGCGCGGCACTATGACGAAAATGCGCTCGCTGCCTTGGTTATCCAGATCGCCCTGATCAATGCCTTCAACCGGCTGAACGCGGCCACACGACAGATGGTCGGCGCCTGGGGCTGACGGGCGGGTTCAAGCGTCCCCGGGGCAGGGCGGCTGCCCATGAGGACACGGGAAGGCGTGTGGCGCTTGCCTTCCCGCTTCCGGGCGTGGCTTGATAGCTACTGACGCAATTCCGTATTCTTGGCGCCTTCCTCGACCTGATCGATCACCAGGAGCTTGACCGGGCCGTCGCCGACATTGGTGGCCTGATGCCACTGGCCGATCATTTCGATGATGAAATCGCCTGTCCTGTAGGTGTTGCTGTTGCCGGTCTCGACATTGGTGACCTTCAAAGTGCCGGCCTCGACATAGGCGTAGCGGGGGAAGGGGTGCCGGTGCACCGGCAGGGTCGCCCCCGGCGCGATATCGTAGGTCGACACCAGCACCTGGACATTCTTCTGCGGCAGCGTGATCGGCTGGCCGGAAGCGGTTGCCGTGCGTGAGGCAAGCGGAGTGACAACCACCGGGGTTCCGCCGCTGTCCAGCGCAAGGGCGCCGGTTGCATAAAGCGCGGCCGCGACCAGTAGTGCCGGTATCAAGATTTTCCGCATGATTCCTCCCGAAGCCTTGCCACCATCGCGCGGTGGGCGCTTGCGCGCAAGCGCGTTGCCCTTCGGCAGAGGCTTGGAACCAGGCGGACAAGCATCTACGATGGACTGCCGATCAATCTCTTGTTGCTCGCCCTTTCCCAATTTCGTCGTTTGAGGGCGAACGCGAAGGCCGCTCAACCCAGACCCAATGGCGTTGCAATTGCCGAGGCGCCAACCGTTGGAAGCACCAATCGCTGACGGTTTTAATCTCGGCTTCCAGCCCGTTGTCGAATTTGACCGCAGGTGGCGGCGGCGCGATCGCGGGCTGGCGCTGACGTTGAAAAGCCAGCTCGGCAACCGACGTCAGGTTGGGTGTGTGGCGGAGGCTGCCGAGCTGCACCGGTGGTGTGAGTCACCGGCGACATCAGTGTTATCTAATCTATATTGGCGCGCGTCATCCAATCGATGGATGAGGGCAATGCGCCGCCCGTATAGGCTGATACGTGTAGTGCGAAATTGCGCTACGGAGCGCCAGTTGAGGAGTGTCCCCCCTCGTACACGTTGTTAGTCAGGCGCATTGGCCCGTCGCGCACACCGCGCGGCGGGCCATTTCGAATAATCGGATGCCGATAGCGGCCCGACAGCCTGTTGGGGTAAATTAGCACGGGCCGCCGGGCCTGACCGGCCAGGGCCTGCCGGCTGAGTCGAAGCGTAATATTAGCAATCCCGCATAAGAACACCGCGGAGGCGTTTTCCAATCAATATCTGTTTCATTTCGATACAAAGACACCGGCATCCGTCTTGCACCGAAATCGCTGCCGGTTGACCCCGGTCCTGATCGCGCACTTCCGATCAGGTTGTAGGCTCGCCGGGCTTGAGGTGGTTGGGTCTTCGCCCGGCGGGCTTCCTCCTAGGACTTGGCTCCGCGGCTCTGTACTCAGCTTCCCATGGCAACCGGTCAAAGTCGGGCTTGTGCCTCGTGCACTGTAGACGTGCTCGCGGCGGCCATGTGCAAGTATCCTCCCGGGAGCAATTACCCGCTCAGTTCCCCGCTGGACGGGTTTCTGCCGATCGAGATCAGGCGGCGATAGCGCGGTCAATTCGAAATCTAGCGAGTTGAGATCCACCGCAACCATTCCGGACCGAGCAAGGGTTTTCGCGCAGTTCTTCTCAGCCGTCGCGCTGGCGACGAGGTGCTGCCGGATTAATTCACATTGCTCCCGCGATATCTCCATAGACTGCGCGCCACTTATCGAGCCGGTCGTGGAGATCGTGCCAACTCTTATGAGGACAGTGCTCCCAAAGCATTTGCTTGCCCAAGAGTCCCTCGGGGATGCTGGGGCCATTTAGGGCGCACGCAAGCACCCTTTCGAAAGCGCTCGACGACTTCAGTCCTTGCGAAGTCAGGCGCTCGCGCCACCGGGGAGAACGCTTATGGAATTGTTTGCACAAATGTCGGTGGAAGTGCCGCCCGGCTGTTTAGGGTCATCCTCCATACCCAGCCCCATCTTGTCGGCGAAGCTGAATGCAAAAACTCTTCCACGATTTTCGTCTGTGACACGAACCCATCTTCTCTTCCAGGTTCGCAAGGTGACGTCACGGCCGACGGCCTTGGACGCGGCCTTCAACGGACTGATGGCACGCGCCTGATGCACGGCCAGGACTTTGTTCATGTCCATTTCTTCGACAAGATAGATCGCCATCTTCGGAGCCTCCCCAATCCCCGGTTGCATATTCGCGCAACTTGAGCGCGCGCGCAAGCAGGCCTCTAAACGACCGGCGGACGTTCTGTACGGGTCACCCGCGGGCAATCCGCCGATCAGTTCGGAACCATGGGTGAGGGCTCATCGCATCGATAGACCATGCATTGACCGTCACTCGTCGGAACATAGGCAACCATCGGCACGTAAGGAGCGTCGCATTCATTGCCGAATTGGCGGACATAGCGATCGTAGGTGTTTGGCCCGGTGGTCAGCACCGTTGCATGCTGGCTCTGGATGAGTGCCTGGGTTTGTGCGCAAGTCATCTTGCGCGTGTCCGGTCGGGCGCTGGCGAAACTTGTAGCGGCAATCGTCATCGCTGCCGCGCAGAGCACGATCTTGCGTAGCGACATGGCGGCATCCTCGCGGCACATCCTATCAGCAAAGTCGCATCTTGTGACGCAGTTCCGCAATGGTCGCGCTGTCACGATGCAGCGAGCCAAGCCGCCGGAAAACAGCGGCGACAGCCCTGCCTGTTGCGCCGAAACTCTCAAATGCTTGGAAATGTTGGCTCCCCGGGCCGGATTCGAACCAGCGACCAACCGGTTAACAGCCGGTTGCTCTACCACTGAGCTACCGGGGAACAGAGGCTCTTCAGCAAGTGGCGCAGCCTATAGCAAACCCTTTTCGGCTTTGCAAAGAAGCATTTCGTATTTTTACGAGACTTTTTCACGCGGCGCTTTCTCGCAATCGGCGGTGTCCGCTCTCATATTAGCCGTCTGGCGACCGGCGCGGAACCGAAATGGCGGTCGCGGCTTTCGTAAACAGGCATTCTCGAATCACCAGAGGGCAGCCATTGGCGATGACGGCAGCAGACGAAAACCGGGTACCGGCGCGAAAGATCTCGGTTTTCGGGCGGGAGTTCACCATGCCGCGTTCGCGCGGCCTCAGAATCACGATCGGTGTCCTTTTGACCATCGGCGGCATTCTCGGGTTTCTGCCTATCCTGGGCTTCTGGATGGTGCCGCTCGGATTGCTGGTGCTCTCCTATGAGTTCGCCATGATGCGCCGCCATCGTCGCCGTTTCGTCGTCTGGTGGGAGCGGCGGCGACGGCCGGATTGAACGGCAGGCGCGCCTTTGACCGCGCCGCGCTTGTCGGCGTTACGCCCGGCCTGCAGATTTTCGCGGTTCGGTTCTACGGCCTGCGGTTCTTTCCAGATCCCCGCGAATCTCCTTGAGAACGGCGGCGGCGGAAGCGAGGCCCTCGCGGTCGCGTGGCGAAAGCCGGCTGGTGCTTCTATCGCGATACAGTCGATGGCGTGACGCAGCAATTCCTCGCATCCCGGTCGCGGCAAGCCGCCCCAAGCATCTGTCGCGGTGTTCAGGCTTGCCGGTCTCATGGGCGGTCCTCCTCATTCCTCAACGGCGCCGGGGTCTTGGAGTTTCTCGGGATCGCCTGTTATACATAATGAGATACTAATGTGTGTCGCGGGCGCACTGGTCCGCGACGCTGCATGCGGAGGTTGGATTGATGCAGAGGGAAACCGCGCGGAATGCGCGGTGGCCGCTTGACGGCATTTTCGCCGCAACCTATTGGAACCGGGTGGAACGCCGGGAGCAACGAGGCCTCGTGGCGGAGTGGTTACGCAGAGGACTGCAAATCCTTGCACCCCGGTTCGATTCCGGGCGAGGCCTCCAATGCCCGGGCTCCCGCGCGCCAGCGCAGGAGCTTGAAGTTCCGGTCGAAATGAACCGCGGTTTTGGCGCGGCAAGCGATTGGTTGGGACATGAACGCTGATTTTTCCGAACGTCGGGTCAAGATGGTCGACGGTCAGGTTCGCACCACCGACGTCACCAGCGCACCGCTGCTGGAAGCCATGCTTGTCGTGCCGCGCGAGATTTTCGTCGGCGGCCCCCAGCGCGATCTCGCCTATATCGATGAGGATATCCGCATCGCGGACGGCGCCAGTGGCGCTCGCTACCTCATGGAACCTTCGCCACTGGCCAAACTGATGCAACTGGCCGGGATCAGTTCGGCCGATTCGGCGCTCGATGTCGGCTGCGGCACGGGCTACGCCTCGGCCATCCTGTCACGGCTGGCAAGGTCTGTCGTGGCGCTCGAAAGCGAATCGACGCTGGCCGAAACCGCCGAATCGTTACTGTCATCGCTTGGCTGCGGCAATGTGACCGTGGTCCAGGGGCCGCTGGCGCAAGGCCACGCCGCCACGGCACCCTATGATGTCATTTTCGTCGGCGGCAGCGTCGCGAAAGTGCCGGCAACGCTGCTCGACCAGCTCGCCGAAGGCGGTCGCCTCGTCGCGGTGGAAGGACAGGGCAATTCCGGCATGGCGCGACTATTTTTCAAATCTGGGGGGATTGTAACCGGAAGAAGGGCATTTAATGCGGCAATTAAGCCACTACCGGGATTCGAACGTGAGCATGCTTTCGAATTCTGAATGATTTGGCCTTGCAGCAAAGGCTTTGTCATGGTCGCTTGCATTTGAACAATCGTTGCCGGTCCCGAACTGGGGGCACTTCGGGCCGAGCGACAGGGAGCATCAAACACGCTGCTCCGGCTACTCAAAGGAGAAGCTGGCGCGGCGTGGTTCCCATGGAAAACGAATGAGGGATATACCGTGCCGTCTGTATCCAAGACCCTTCTTGCCGCTGTCCTGGTTTCCGCGACCGCGTTGTCTCCGCTGGCCGCCTCGGCCGAAACCATCTCCGGCGCGCTCGCCAAGGCCTATCAATACAATTCCTCGCTGAACGCCTCCCGAGCCGGCGTGCGCGTCACCGACGAGGGCGTGGCGATCGCCAAGTCCGGCTGGCGCCCGACCATCACCGGCTCCGCCGACGCCAATTATGTGAACACCCACGCCAGGGGTGCCACCAGCAAGACATCGTCCGCCAGCGCAGGAATTGTGATCAACCAGAGCCTGTTCGACGGCTTTCAGACAAGGAACAACGTGGCGGCCGCCGAATCCCAGGTGAAGGCGTCGGTGGAGAGCCTGCGCAACACCGAGGAAAACACCCTGTTCAACGCGGCCACGGCCTATATGAACGTGATTCGCGACCGGCAAATCGCGGTGCTGACCCAACAGAACCTGCAGTTCCTGACCGAGCAGGCGCGCGCCGCGCGCTCGCGTTTCGAGGTCGGCGAGGGCACCCGCACCGATGTCGCACAGGCCGACGCCTCTCGTGCCTCGGCGGTGGCTTCGCTCAGCGCCGCTCGCGCACAAGCCCTGGCAAGCGCCGCGACCTACCACCAGATCGTCGGCGACGAACCCGGCAAGCTCAAGCCGGCTTCGCCGGTATCCAGGCTGTTGCCATCAAGTCTCGAGGCAGCGATCGGGATCGCATCGAATGAACATCCGGCCATCCTGGCCACCCAGCATCTTGTCGACGCGGCTGCGTTTTCGGTGAAATCGGCAGAGGGCGCACTGTTGCCGCAACTTTCAGCCTCGGCAGGCATTTCGGACGACTATCTGAACCGCAATCCGAGCATCGGGACGAACGGCAATTCGACGTCGGCCAATATTGGCGCGACGCTGACCATTCCGATCTATTCGGGCGGGCGGACCTCGGCGGTCGTGCGGCAGAACAAGGAATCGCTCGGCGAAGCACGTATCCAGGTTGATGTCAGCCGCGACCAGGTGCGCCAGGCCGTTGCCTCGGCATGGTCGCAGTACACCGCCGCGCAGCAAAGCGTCGCCGCCAACAGGCAGGTGATCGATGCCGCGCAGCTGGCGCTCAACGGCGTCATCGAAGAGCGTAATGTCGGCCAGCGCACGACACTCGACGTGCTCAACGCGCAGGCCACCGTCATCACCGCCAAGATCAACCAGGCCAATTCCGAACATGACGTGGTCGTGGCGAGCTATGCCATCCTGTCGGCAATCGGCCGTTTGTCGGCCGAGCGCCTTGCCCTGCAGGTGTCCAAGTACAAGCCTGAGGAGCATTACAACGCCGTCAAGGACAAGTGGATCGGCCTGCGCACGCCGGACGGCCGCTAACGGGCCGCTGCCTGAATTCCTTGGGGGATGTCGGAACAGGACCTTCCCCAGGCCGTCGCCACTTCGGTTTCGTGCTCTAATCTGTTGAAATCCCACATGTCCCCAGATTGGGGATTCTCGTGCGGCGATCCGTCGGTTACGCTGTTGCCATGATTCGAATCCGGCTCTTGCCGGAGCGGAAATCCACAGAGGTCACAAGGGCGGCGGATGTGACAATGGCAACGGCAAGCAGCGCACAGCGCGAACCTTCCATGGAAGAGATACTGGCTTCCATCCGGAGGATCATCGAGGACAGCGACAACGGCCGCAAGCAGCCGGGTGAGCCGGATGAGCTGCGGCAGGACCTGGCGCCGGCGCCAGGCGAGGCTCCAGCCGCCGACGTCGATGCGTTTCGCACCGAACTGCATGCTGCCCCTGAAGCCCGGAAGCCGGTCGCGCTTGCCGAGGTCCAGGCGCCATCGCCAGAGCCGGTGATCGCACGCAAGGAAGCGCAGTCGCGCGTCGATCCCGTGCCCGTGAAGACGTCGATGACGCTGGCCGAGGTCAGCGCCAGGATCGCCGCGGAGCCGGTGGCTGCCGTAAGGTCCGACGAGGCCCCGGAGGCCGGCGCGACAAGCGATGCCATCGTTGCCGATTGGCGGCGCGAGATCGCTGCGGTTGGCGAGCAGGCCAAAGCGATGCCGGACAGGAGCATCCGCAAGCCGGTTGTTCAGCCCGATGTGCCGGTGAGCGAACCGGTGGCGGAGCCTGCCTTCGAGCAACCTGCTTCAAGCGGTGCTCCTACGGGCGCTACCGAGGTGCGTGCGGCGGCAAATGAAGCACCCGCGGCCCGTCCGGCAATCCTTTCCGAGCATGCGGGCAGGCAGGTTGCCGCGGCCTTTGGCGAGCTGTCCGACGCTTTTGCCAGCCGCAGCAAGAAGACGTTCGACGAGATGGCCGAAGAAATGCTGCGGCCGATGCTGCAGGATTGGCTCGACAACAACCTGCCGACGCTGGTCGAGAGGCTGGTGCGCGAGGAGATCGAACGCGTGGCACGCGGGGCGCAGTAAGCTCCAGGCAATTGCCGATGTAAACGCCGCCGCCCGAGGCGGCGTTTTTCGTTGCAGCGCCATCAGCTCGCGCTTGCCGCGAAACAGACGAGATTTGCGTCGGGGCCTATGACAATGAATGTGCGGGTGCCTTCCGTTGAAATGAACCCGGCCGCGCCTATCTGCTTGTGATGCCAAGCCGGCCCTTGCGGTTGACTTGGCCAAGACCTTCCGATTTACAGCAAACTAGCAAAAATCCCGACAGCGCGGACCGTTTCCCCATGCTTGAAAAGACCTACGACGCAAAAACCGTCGAGCCGAAGATCGCCAAAGTGTGGGAAAAGGCCGACGCGTTTCGCGCCGGCGCTGGGGCGGAGGAGGGCGCCGAGGCCTTCACCATCGTCATCCCGCCACCCAATGTCACCGGCTCGCTGCACATGGGCCACGCGCTCAACAACACGCTGCAAGACATCCTCGTGCGCTTCGAGCGCATGCGCGGCAAGAATGTGCTGTGGCAGCCGGGCATGGACCATGCCGGCATCGCCACGCAAATGGTGGTCGAGCGCCAGCTGATGGAAAAGCAGATCCACCGCCGCGACCTGACGCGTGAGCAGTTCATCGAGAAAGTGTGGGAGTGGAAAGCCGAATCCGGCGGCGCGATCTTCAATCAGTTGAAGCGGCTCGGCGCCTCTGCAGACTGGAGCAGGGAACGCTTCACCATGGACGAGGGCCTGTCCCAGGCCGTGCTCGAAGTCTTCGTCACGCTCTACAAGGAAGGGCTGATCTACAAGGACAAGCGCCTTGTGAACTGGGACCCAAAACTGTTGACGGCGATCTCGGATCTCGAGGTCGAGCAGCAGGAGGTCAACGGCAACCTCTGGCACTTCCGCTATCCGATCGAGGGCGTCACCTTCGATCCGGAGAACCCGAAGACCTTCATCACGGTTGCGACGACGCGCCCGGAGACGATGCTCGGCGATACGGCGGTAGCGGTCAATCCCGAGGACGATCGGTTCCGGCATCTGGTCGGCAAGAATCTCGTCCTGCCGATCGTCGGTCGTAGGATTCCAGTGATCGCGGATGAATATTCCGATCCTGAAAAAGGCTCAGGCGCGGTCAAGATCACGCCGGCGCACGATTTCAATGACTTTGAGGTCGGCAAGCGCCACAAATTGCCGGCGATTAACATCCTGTCCGTCGAGGCTGCCATAAAGCTGAAAGACAATGAGGACTTCCTCGCCGGGCTCGATGTGACGCCGGAGCGCCAGGCTGTCTGGGACGAGCTCGATGGCCTCGATCGTTTCGTGGCGCGCAAGAAGATCGTCGAACTGATGGAAGCCGGCGGCTTCCTCGACAAGGTCGAGCCGCATCGCCACGCCGTGCCGCATGGCGACCGCGGCGGTGTGCCGATCGAGCCGTTCCTGACCGAGCAGTGGTATGCGAACGCGGCCGAACTCGCCAAGCCGGCGATCGCCTCGGTGCGCGAAGGCCGCACCAATTTCGTGCCGAAGAACTGGGAGAAGACCTATTTCGACTGGATGGAAAACATCCAGCCCTGGTGCATTTCGCGCCAGCTGTGGTGGGGGCATCAGATCCCGGCCTGGTACGGGCCGGATGGACGCGTCTTCGTCGAGAAGTCCGAGGGAGAGGCGCTGAGTGCCGCGATCGAATATTACCTGGCGCTCGAAGGGCCATGGAAGGCCTGGGTCGAGGACAAGCTCGAGAACTTCAAGCCGGGCGAGATCCTGACCCGCGACGAGGATGTGCTCGACACCTGGTTCTCGTCGGCGCTGTGGCCATTCTCGACGCTGGGTTGGCCTGACCAGACGCCGGAGCTGAAGACCTACTACCAGACCGACGTGCTGGTCACGGGCTTCGACATCATCTTCTTCTGGGTTGCCCGGATGATGATGATGGGCCTGCACTTCATGGACGAGGAGCCGTTCCGCACGGTTTACGTGCACGCGCTGGTGCGCGACAAGAACGGACAGAAGATGTCGAAGTCGAAAGGCAACGTCATCGATCCGCTCGACCTGATCGACGAGTATGGGGCGGACGCGCTGCGCTTCACGCTGGCAGTGATGGCGGCGCAGGGGCGCGACGTGAAGCTCGATCCGGCGCGCATTGCCGGCTATCGCAATTTCGGCACCAAATTGTGGAACGCCACGCGCTTCGCCGAGATGAATGAAGTCGCGCGCAATGATGATTTCTGGCTGAACGACGCCAAGCTGGCGGTCAATCGCTGGATCCTCACCGAACTGACACGCGCCGCGCGCGAGATCACTGACGGCATCACTTCATACCGCTTCAACGAGGCGGCCGGTGCTGCCTACCGCTTCGTCTGGAACCTGTTCTGCGACTGGTATCTGGAGCTCTTGAAACCAGTGTTCATGGGCACGGACGAGGCGGCCAAGGCCGAAAGCCGCGCCTGTGTCGCCTTCGTTCTGGATGAGATCTACAAGCTCTTGCACCCGATAATGCCGTTCATGACGGAAGAATTGTGGGCGCAGACGGCGGGCGAGGGCAAGGAACGCGACTCGCTGCTTTGCCATGCCGCCTGGCCGTCGCCGGATTTCGAGGATGCTGAAGCGGCCGCAGACATCAACTGGCTGGTCGATCTCGTGTCGGGCATCCGTTCGGTGCGCTCGGAGATGAACGTGCCGCCTGGGGCGATAGCGCCGCTGGTCGTGGTCGGCGCCAACGGCGTGACGCGTGAACGGCTGGTTCGCGAGGAGTCGGCGATCAAGCGGCTGGCGCGCGTTGGTGACATCTCGCTGGCTGACGCGGCACCCAAGGGATCGGCCCAGATCGTGTTGAACGAGGCGACGATCTGCCTGCCGCTTGGCAGTCTGATCGATCTCGCCGCCGAGGCCGCGCGGCTGCAGAAGGAACTGGCCAAGGTCACTGAGGAAATAGCACGTCTGCACAAGAAGCTGTCCAACGAACGGTTCGTCGCCAGCGCGCCGGCCGAGATCGTCGAAGCCGAGCGCGAAAAGCTCGCCGAATATCGCGACGCGCAGGACAAGCTTTCAGTGGCGCTGAACAGGGTCCGGGACGCTGGTTGAAGGTAGATTCGGCGCCTTGGCGTTGCCCCGAGCGTGGGTCTTTTTTGCCTCCAAAACAGGCATTCCGCAGCGTTAATCTTGACGTAAACGGAAACTTTTAGCCCCATTGTTGCCATAATGTAACAATGGGGCCGTAAGCTCCTCAATTTGGCCGTTTTCGGGCCTTTTTAGCCGGTTTCTTCCCATCGGAACGAGGGATCGAGGCTCCGGGAGGCGTTTTTCCGCCCTCCAGCACGGCCGCGCATTTTGTCCAAAATACGTTTGGCGGACCTGTACATGTACGCTCCAGGAATTCGTTGTTGCACCGTTAACCTGAATTGGTTCTAGCTTGATGCACTGGTTATTCGGGGAGGACATCCATGAACAATTTGCGTCTGAAAGCACTGCTGGGGGCAGGGGGCTTTTCGCTGGCTTTGGCAGGCTCGGCGCATGCTGGCGGTTTTTCGCGCGGCACGGCTGATACCGACATCCTTTTTGAGGACGGCAATTTCAATATGCGCACGAGTGTGACCTATGTCGCGCCCACCAGAAAATATTCGAAAAACCTTCTCAATCCCAATTTGGTTGGCGAGAATTATTCGGATGCCTACGCTGTCCCCTCGGCCGCGGTGAAATTCAAGCTGTCGGACAGCCTGTCTTGCGCGGGTACCTATACAGAGTCTTACGGCGGCGGAGCGACATGGTCTTCGCCTAGCGGAACTCTTGCCAAGCTCAAGGAAAATTTCACGATCTACGAAGGCGCTGTCACCTGCGGCGTAAAGTTCGATTTGAGCAAAGGTCGTTTTTGGGTACTCGGCGGTATCTACCATGAGGATGTGGACTACAACCTGCTCGCGGTTGCCGGATTGCTTAATGTCAATCTGAAGGACAGCAACATGGGGTGGCGTGCAGGCGTTGCCTATGAAATTCCGGACATCGCGTTGCGCGCTCAGTTGATGTACCGTTCGGGTGTATCGATCGATGCGACCGGTTCGGCGACCGCTAACCCTCCGTTGAGCCCCTTCCCCGTATCGATTACCCAGCCCGCAACTGGCGACACCAAATTTCCGCAGTCGCTGGAGTTCAAGGCTCAAACCGGTGTGGCACCCGGTTGGCTTGTCTATGGTAGCGTTAAGTGGACCGATTGGTCGGTCACCGAGCAGCTCAATCTTCATGCTCCGACCTTGGGTATCGAGAATGGCAACGACTATTTCTGGCGTGACGGCTGGACCGTCACCGGTGGCGTTGGTCACAAGTTCAACGACCAATTCTCTGGAACGGTCTTTGCTTCTTATGATCGGGGCGTCAGCACCGGCTGGGATTTGACCGGCGATACCTACAGCCTTGGCACGGGTGTTGCGATGAAAGATAAGCTGGGTGGCGAGCTTCGGTTGGGCGTTGCCGCCGTATATCTGGCGTCTGTGTCGGAGACTCAGTATGTGCCCACCTTGCTCAACCGTACTGTTCAGGGCGACTGGGGATACGCTCTGTCGGCTGGCTACAGCGTCAAATGGTAACCATCTGAAATTCAACATGAAAGGCCGGGCATTGCCCGGCCTTTTTTGTTGGACCGGACCTCGTCGAGGATCCCGTTAGCCAAAGGGCGTTGCACATTAGCCGCACTGATGCCCTCTCCTGCGATTGTGACGTTTTGGCAACACTTTCTGAACAACCCCCGCGCTACAAATCCGCCTGAGGAAATTGCCCATTTCCCGCCATAAACCCGGCGCACCTCGATCCTATCTCGGGACACGCGCCAAAAGGCTCGGCGATGGGGCAGGCCGCGCCGCTCGCGGCAAGGAAGAGTATGGACGCCAGAGTCATTTCCAAGGCTAAGCTCCCCAGCCGCCATGTTACCGTCGGGCCGGCGCGTGCGCCGCACCGCTCCTATCTCTATGCGATGGGCTTGTCGGCCGCCGAAATCGCGCAGCCGCTGGTCGGCGTCGCCTCCTGCTGGAACGAAGCGGCACCCTGCAACATCTCGCTGATGCGCCAGGCGCAAGTGGTCAAGAAGGGCGTGGCCGCCGCGCATGGCACGCCGCGCGAATTCTGCACCATCACGGTCACCGATGGCATCGCCATGGGCCACCAGGGCATGAAGTCCTCGCTGGTGTCGCGCGAGGTCATCGCCGATTCGGTCGAACTCACCATGCGCGGCCATTGCTACGACGCGCTGGTGGGGCTCGCTGGCTGTGACAAGTCGCTGCCGGGCATGATGATGGCCATGGTGCGTCTCAACGTGCCATCGATCTTCATCTATGGCGGTTCGATTCTGCCGGGCAGCTATCGCGGCCGGCAGATCACCGTGCAGGATGTGTTCGAGGCGGTCGGCCAGCACTCGGTCGGCACGATCGGCGATTCCGAACTGCTTGAAATCGAGCAGGCGGCCTGTCCGTCGGCCGGCTCCTGCGGCGCACAGTTCACCGCCAACACCATGGCCACCGTCGCCGAGGCGATCGGCCTGGCACTGCCTTATTCCTGCGGCGCGCCGGCGCCTTACGAGATGCGCGATCGTTTTAATTTCGCGTCCGGCGAAAAGGTCATGGAGCTCATCGCGAAAAACATCCGGCCGCGCGACATCGTCACGCTGAAGGCGCTGGAGAACGCAGCGACCGTGGTCTCGGCCACTGGCGGCTCGACCAACGCAGCGCTGCACCTGCCGGCAATCGCGCATGAGGCGGGGATAAAGTTCGATTTGTTCGATGTCGCCCGCATCTTCGAGAAGACGCCCTATATCGCGGACCTCAAGCCCGGCGGCAAATATGTGGCCAAGGACATGTTCGAGGCCGGCGGCATTCCGCTGTTGATGAAGACGCTGCTCGACCACGGCTATCTGCATGGCGATTGCCTGACGGTTACTGGCCGCACTTTGGCCGAAAATATGGAGCACGTTGCCTGGAATGAGCATCAGGATGTGGTCCGCCCGGCCAACAGACCTATTACCCAAACCGGCGGTGTCGTGGGCTTGAAGGGAAACCTTGCCCCCGAAGGCGCGATCGTGAAGGTCGCGGGTATGACGGAGTTGAGCTTCTCCGGTCCCGCGCGCTGCTTCGATTCGGAAGAGGAATGCTTCGAAGCGGTGACGCACCGCAACTACCGGGAAGGGGAGGTTCTGGTCATCCGTTACGAAGGGCCGCGCGGCGGACCGGGCATGCGCGAGATGCTGTCGACGACAGCGGCGCTCTACGGCCAGGGCATGGGGGGCAAGGTGGCGCTGATCACCGACGGCCGCTTTTCAGGCGCGACGCGCGGCTTCTGCATCGGCCATGTCGGACCCGAAGCGGCGGTTGGCGGTCCGATCGGTCTCATCCGGGATGGCGACGTGATCTCGATCGACGCGGTGAACGGCACGATCGAAGTGGCGCTGACCGAGACCGAGCTGGCGGCGCGGGCCAAGACCTGGAAGGCGCGCACGACCGACTATCAGTCGGGCGCGATATGGAAATACGCACAGACGGTCGGGTCTGCCCGCGATGGCGCGGTCACTCATCCGGGCGGTGCGAAAGAAACACACTGCTATGCGGACATCTGAGTTGTTGAGGTCCTCTGTCCTTCCGGCACTGGTCGCGGTTGCGATCTTTGGCGCCGTGGGCCAGGCCATGGCCTTCGACGACAAGGTGTTCGACGACAAGACCGGCGTGAAGCCGCAGTCGAGCCCCTGGGCGGTGTTCCAGTTCGGCTTCTCCGCCTACAAGAACGGCCACAAGGAACAGGCCGCCGAGGCCTATAAATACGCCGCCGAGAACGGCCAGATCGGCGCCACCTGGAAGCTTGCCCGCATGTATGCCGAGGGCGACGGCGTGGCGCGCGACGACTATGAGGCTTTCAAGTTCTTCTCGGAAATTGTCGACCAGGATGTCGAGCCCGGTTCGCCGGAAGAAAGCTACGTATCCGATGCGCTGGTGGCGCTCGGCGACTATCTGCGCAAAGGTATTCCCGGCAGTCCGGTCACCGAGAATGAGGTGGCGGCCCAGGAATATTATATGCGTGCCGCCGCCAACTACCGCAACCCGAACGCCCAGTTCGAGGTGGGGCAGATGTTCCTGAAAGGCGAAGGTGGCGTGAAGGCCAGCGTCAAGCAGGCTGGGCGCTGGTTCCAGCTCGCCGCCGAGAAGGGCCATGCCGGCGCGCAGGCGACGCTTGGCCATCTGCTGTTCCAGAGCGGCAAGATTGTTCGCGGCCTGGCGATGATGACCGCCGCCCTTGAACGGGCGCCGGCAGCCGACCAGCCCTGGATTCGTGGCATGCAGGAAGAGGCCTTCGCCGCAGCCGGTGAAGCCGACCGCCGCACCGCGATCTCGCTCGCCGACGACATCCTGACCAAGGGCAACAACACCGATCAGTAAAGGCGCGACGGCTGAGCCTGCCAATCTCCTCGATGAACGTGGAGATAAGCTATCGGGAAAAATCAGTTCTCGGTCGGCTCTGTCGGCACCCTGCTTGGCGCCGGCGTCGAGATCGGCGTGGCGGGCAGGTGCGGCGCCGTGGTGTTTCCAGGACAGCTGTCGCTGACCTTCGTCCATGATGTGTTGTTGAGCACCATGTCGCAGCGGGCCAGATGACTTTGGTCGGCAACCGTCAGGCAGACGACCTGACCGACCGCATAGGATTTTCCATTGGCCAGACATTCCGGGGCGGCGAAGGCCGGCACGACCGCAGCCATGGTGAATGCCAAGCCGATCGGACAAAGAGCAAATCGAGTGGCCATGGAACCCCAGCCGCCATGATGATTTTTCATCATGCGCCCGCTTTGTGGCGATAGAAGGTCCGCCGTCGGCCGAAGAGCAGGCTTCCCGGTCAGGCCGGCTGCAGGGCGAGGTCGATCGCCACCGGCACATGGTCGGACGGTTTTTCCCAGGCGCGCACGTGTTTTTCGATCGAGGCGGACGAAAACCGGTTGGCGGCTTCCGGGGACAGCAGCAAATGGTCGATGCGGATGCCGTTGTTCTTCTGCCAGGCACCGGCCTGATAGTCCCAGAAGGTGTAGGTGTCGGGGGCGTCGGTGACGGCTCGCACCGCTTCGGTGAAACCGAGATTGAGCAGCCGGCGGAAGGCCTGCCGGGTCTGCGGCTGGAACAGCGCGTCGCCCAACCAGTTTTCCGGAAACCGCGCGTCGATCGGCTCGGGAATGACGTTGTAGTCGCCGGCCAGCACCAGGGCCTCTTCCAGCCTCAGGCGCTCCTCGGCCCAGCGCTCCAGCCGCGTCATCCAGGACAGCTTGTAGGGGAACTTCTTCTCGTCATCGATCGGATTGCCGTTCGGCAGATAGAGGGAAGCGACACGCAAGGCGCCCTTGTCGGTCGAGAAGACGCCTTCGATGAAACGCGCCTGCTCGTCGGCATCGTCACCGGGCAGGCCTCTGATAACTTCGTCGAAGCGCAGCTTCGACAGCAGGGCAACGCCGTTGAACCCCTTCTGGCCATGGGTCTCGACATTGTAGCCAAGCGCCTCGATCTCGGCGCGCGGGAACTGATCGTCGACGGTCTTGATCTCCTGCAGGCACACGATGTCGGGCGCGCTCTCGGTCAGCCAATGGGTGAGGTTGCCGAGGCGGGCGCGCACGCCGTTGATGTTCCAGGTGACGATTTTCATGACGGTCTCATTACTCTTGCGGCGGATGGCGTTCGACCAGACCGATCGTATTGCCAGCAGGGTCCTTTAGGAAGGCCATCCACTCGCTTTCCCCCGCCGGACCGAACTGGCCTTCGGTATCGCGATGGACGAGCGTTGGCGGCGCGGTGAAGGGAACGCCCGCGGCTTTTGCCTCGGCGTGGAAATCATCAAGGTTTGATATATCGAGATAGACGGTACCGGCCGGTATGCCATCCGTGAACAGCAGCCTGATGTCGCCGACCATGATGAAGGCAATGCCTGGCGGATCGTAGCGGGCATGTAGGGCCAAGCCGAGCACACCGCGCCAGAAGGCCAGCGTCGAATCAAGGTCGCGTCCGGCCGACAGCGCGATCTGACGGACCGCGCCGATGGCAGGCATGCTGTTAGATGGAGAAACTGGTGCCGCAGCCGCAGGAGGCGACCGCATTCGGGTTCCTGATCTGAAACGATTGGCCCATCAGATCGTCGACGAAGTCGATCACCGAGCCGCCCATATAGACCAGCGACAGGTCGTCGATCAGCACCGTGGCGCCGTCCTTTTCGATGGCAACGTCGTCGTCATTGCGCGTATCGACCAGGTCGAACTTGTAGGAAAAGCCGGAGCAGCCGCCGCCTTCGACGGAAACGCGCAGCGCCGTCTTGCCGGCTTCGCCAGACACGATCTTGGCAATCCGCTTGGCCGCGGCCTCGGTCATGTCGACTTTCATGGCAGTCTTGGCATCCGCGCCCATTGGCGTCACCTTGCTTTCGGTTTCACATGATAGGTATGAAGCGCGAGCGGCCGAGTCAACCACATCCAAGTCAACTGCACCAAGTCAACCTGCGGCATCGATCATGACCAACGAGTTGGGCGACATCGGATTTGGCTACCGGCCACGCGCGGCTTATGCCACCGATCCGGCGCGCTCGCGCGGCCGGCTGTTCGACGAGGTCGAAAGCCCGACCCGGACGCCGTTCCAGCGCGACCGGGACCGCATCATCCATTCGACCGCGTTCCGGCGGCTCAAGCACAAGACCCAGGTCTTCATCGCCCATGAAAGCGACCATTATCGCACAAGGCTGACCCATTCGATCGAAGTGGCGCAGATTGCCCGTGCGCTGGCGCGGGCGCTGCGCGGCGACGAGGATCTCGCCGAGGCGGTCGCGCTGGTGCATGATTTCGGCCACACACCCTTCGGCCATACAGGCGAGGACGCGCTGAACGACAAGATGGCCGCCTGGGGCGGCTTCGATCACAATGCCCAATCGCTGCGTATCGTGACGAGGCTGGAAGCGCGATACGCCGAATTCGATGGGTTGAACCTGACCTGGGAAACGCTTGAGGGCCTTGTCAAGCACAACGGTCCGCTGACGGACGCCAGCGGCAAAGGCCTGAAAGGGCCGGTGCCGCAGGCGATCCGCGATTATTCGCAGTTGCAGGACCTCGAACTCGACCGGTTCGCCGGCATCGAGGCGCAATGCGCGGCGATCGCCGACGACATCGCCTACAACACGCACGACATCGACGACGGCCTGCGGGCAGGGCTGCTGACGCTCGACATGCTGGAGGCCGTCTCGTTGCCGGGAGCGATCCTGAAGGGCGTGCGCCAACGCTATCCGGCGCTCGATGACGTACGCACCGGCCACGAACTGATGCGGCGGCAGATCACCGCCATGGTTGAGGACGTCATTGTCCGCGCGACCGCCAATCTGGAGCGTGTGGGACCGCTTAGCGCCGATGCGGTAAGGGCGGCGGGCGAGACGATGGTGACCTTTTCCGCCGAGATGGCCGCGGCAGAGAAGGAACTGAAGGCCTTTCTCTACAAGCACCTCTACCGGCACGCGGAGGTGATGCGGGTGCGCGCCGGTGCCGAGCAGATCGTCAGGGACCTGTTCGACGTCTATTTCGGCGACCCTCGTGCCATGCCGGACGGCTGGCGCGAGGGACTGGACCGGGCCGAAGATCGCATCAAGGCGCGCAGCGTGGCCGATTTCCTCGCGGGCATGACCGACACCTACGCGCTGAAGGAACATCGGCGTTTGTTTGACCGCACACCGGATTTGAGCTAGGGCGGGCGCGATTTTGCCGGCCAACGAGCCGGATTCGCCATAAAGCCGCCAGAGCAATACCCATGAACATCTTCGCCGATTTCACCGCGCGAGTCATAAAGGCTGTCGAAGCGCTCGATCTGAAAGATAAGGGCGGCGTTTCGCCCGACCTGTCGCGCATTGCCGTCGAACCACCGCGCGACGCCAGCCATGGCGATCTCGCGACCAATGCCGCGATGGTGCTGGCCAAGCCAACCGGCCAGAACCCGCGCGCATTGGCCGAGAAACTGGCGGAGGCGCTGCGGGCCGACATGGATGTCGCCGCCGCCGAGGTCGCGGGCCCGGGCTTCGTCAATCTCCGGCTCAAGGACGGCTTCTGGCAGGCTCATCTGTCGGCGCTTCTCGGCGAGGGCCGCAACTATGGCCGCTCGACGATCGGGGCTGCCCGGAAAACCAATGTCGAATATGTCTCGGCCAATCCGACGGGGCCGATGCATGTCGGCCATTGCCGGGGCGCGGTTGTCGGTGACGCGCTCGCCAACCTGATGGCGTTCGCCGGCTACGACGTGACCAAGGAATATGTCATCAACGATGCCGGCTCGCAGATCGATGTATTGGGCCGTTCGGCAATGCTGCGCTACCGCGAGGCGCTCGGCGAGGACGTCGGCGAGATTCCGGCCGGACTTTACCCCGGGGACTATCTCGTCCCGGTCGGCGAGGCTTTGGTCCGGGAGTTTGGCCGCTCCTTGCTGCAGATGCCCGATGACGAGGCGCTGGCGATTGTCAAGGACCGCACCATCGATGCGATGATGGCGATGATCCGCGAGGATCTGGCGCTGCTCAACGTGCACCACGACGTGTTCTTCTCCGAGCGCACGCTGCATGCCGACAATGCCAAGAAGATCCGCTCGGCGATCAACGACCTGACGCTGAAGGGCCACATCTACAAGGGCAAGCTGCCGCCGCCCAAGGGTGAGAAGCCGGACGACTGGGAAGACCGCGAACAGACGCTGTTCCGTTCGACCGCCGTGGGCGACGACATGGACCGGGCGCTGGTCAAGTCCGATGGCGCCTTCACCTATTTCGCCGCCGATGTGGCGTATCTGAAGGACAAGGTCGATCGCGGCTTTGTCGACCTGATCTATGTGCTTGGCGCCGACCATGGCGGCTACGTCAAGCGGCTGGAAGCGCTGGCGCGGGCGATTGCCGGCGACGATGTCAAGCTCACCGTGCTTTTGTGTAACCTGGTCAAGCTGTTTCGCGATGGCGAGCCGGTTCGCATGTCGAAGCGGTCCGGCGACTTCGTGACGTTGCGCGAGGTGGTTGAAGAAGTCGGGCGCGACCCGATCCGCTTCATGATGCTTTACCGCAAGAACGATGCGCCGCTTGATTTCGACTTCGCCAAGGTGACGGAGCAGTCGAAGGACAATCCGGTGTTTTATGTCCAGTACGCCTCGGCGCGCTGCCATTCGGTGTTCCGGCAGGCGAGCGAGCAATTGGGCGAGGCGAATTTCGACCGCAAGAGCCTGGCTGCCGCTGTGACGTCGTTGACCGACGAAGGCGAGATCGGCCTGATCCGCAAGCTCGCCGAATATCCGCGCCTGATCGAGTCCGCGGCACTTGCGCTCGAGCCGCATCGACTGGCATTTTATCTCTATGATCTGGCTTCCAGTTTCCACGGCCACTGGAACCGTGGCACGGATAATCCGGACTTACGTTTTGTTAAGGTTAACGACCGAGAATTGACGCATGCCAGACTAGGGCTGGTGCAGGCTGTATCGGACGTTTTGACGTCCGGCCTGACGCTGATCGGAGCCGCCGCGCCCACCGAAATGCGTTAGGTTTAACTAAAAAACCTGTCACCTTTTGCCCACATTGCGCTGGTAAGGGCCAACCCTGCGCGACGTCCATGGCGTCCGACTGAGTGCGAGTTCGGGAACAATAATGGCAGACAGAACCCAGCTGAGAATAGCCGACAACAACGACATCGCGGACGATGATCCGTTCGCGGAGCTGACCAGGATCATGGGATTCGACCCACGCCAGCCGGTCAAGCCGCAGGCGCCGGTCCAGTCACAGGCGCCGGTCCAGTCACAGGCCACTGTCGCGGGTCCGTCAGTGCAAGAGGACGATTTCGATATCGATCTCGAAAAGGAACTGATGGGCGAGTTCGACGCTGGCGACAGCGTCGTCGCTCCCATTGTCGAGGTTCATAAGCCGGCATTCGAAACGGCGGCCATCCATGCGGCGGACGACCATGCGGCGGACGACGATCTTGCCCTTTCGCTCGACGACGATTTCCACCTGGACATGGCCGATGTCGATGACCAGGCAGTCGTCGCCAGCCATGCGAATGCCGGTGCTGCCGACCCAGCGCCACCCGTCGAGCCTGCCTTCGACGCCGATTTCGACAATGCCGTCGCCAGTTCGCTCGAAGGCGTTTCGCCCTACGAGGACGATCTGCCGATGGAGGACGAGCTTGCCGCGTCACTGGACCGGGACTTCCATGTCGATGAGGCCGCCGAGACCCAGCACGCTGTTGCCGAAGTGCCGGTGGCTGAGGAGCCGGCCTCGGATCATCAGTTCGACGATGCGGTCGCGATGTCGCTCGAAGACGAGCTGATGCTTGACGACCATTCGGCGGATCAGCACCACGCGGCTGCCGTCGAATACCCAGAGCCGGCGCAGACCGCCGCGAATGGGGCCCAGGCGGTCTCCGATGAGGCTTTCGCGGGCCACTTCGACGACGCCATGGCCGATGTCGACGCGGATTTTGACATTCAGGCGGACGAGCCGGTGGTTTTTGATGAGGCGGAAGCGGACGAAGTGCTCGCCCATGCCGAGGACACGAAGGGCGAGATCCCAAGCCCCGAACCCGTGTCGGATGATGCTTTCGACCTAGACCTTGATGACGCGTTTGCCGAGCCTGCCGAAGAGCCCGCCGCCGAGATGGCGGCTGCTGCGGTTGAACCGGCGACGATGGCAGCCCCGGTTGCCAATATGGCCGCGCCGGTGCAAGCCCCCATGGCCGATGAACGGAGCCTCGAGGACGAGTTGAACGCGCTTCTGGGCGCCATGAGCGCGCGCGCGCTGCCGTCTGCCAAGGAGCCGGCCATGGCCGAGCCCGTCGCGGCTCAACCGGCCCCTATTCCCGTTCAGTCGCCTGTCGCGGCCGCGAAGACCATCGAGGAGCCCGCCGATCTTGTTGGCGAACTCGACTGGGATCTCGACGAACCGGCATCCGAAGAGGAAATGCATCACTCCGATGCTGCACAGGCCGCCGATGCCGATCTCGATAATCTGCCGCTCGACGAGCTTCAGAGCCAGGATCTTGGCTCGCATGCCACTGATGCTGATCAAGTCGATGTCGATATCGACAATGATGCGTTCGACGCCGCTTTGGCCAAGAGCCTGGATGCGCGTGACGGAGCAGTCTCCCGGCAGGATCAGGCTGATTCTCCCGATTGGCTGGCGGAACGCTCCGCACCGGCGGAACCGGCCCGTTCGTGGAGCCGCGTGACACCGGTTCCCCAGCAGCCGGCATTTGCCGCGCAGCCAGCCGCTTCGATGGCTACCGGGGCCGTGGCACCGGAAGTGGCCGCGGTGCCGCCGTACCATTCGTCCGAGCCTGTTGCGGCCGCCCCTTATGCGGCGCCGGTATCCGCGCCGCAGCCGCGCCAGTCCTCCCGCTACGAAGAGATGCCTGATGTGGAGACGGTCGACGTGCCGGAGCGCGTCGTGGCGCTGGCTGACGATCTCGACATTCCGGAGCTGCATTTCGAGGAAGATGAACCGGCGGCATCCGGCTATGACGATCTTGACGCCGAGTTCGCCAGCCTTCTGACGGAAATGAATTCGGTGGACGTCGCGCCGGCTCCCGCTGCTGCCGCAAGCAGCGCGTCCCATGCGGATGAATCCTACAATGCGGGTTTCAATCCGGGATATGGGGGCCCCAATCCGGGATATGAGGGGCTCAATCCGGGATATGAGGGGCTCAATCCGGGATATGGGGAGCCCAATCCGGGATATGGGGAGCCCAATCCGGGATATGCGCTCAATCAGGGATACGAACAGCCCAAGCCGGCCTATCAGCCGGAAGCGCGGACCTATGTGGCGCGGCCGGCCGAAATGCCCGCCCGCGCGGCGGTGGCCACAGGCTACGCCAATGCCACCGACGGCTTCGACCTCGACAGCCTGCCCGGCAGCCAGCCGGTCTCGCAGGCGGACGATTTTACCGTCGATGAACTCGACTACGATCCCGAACTGGACGAGGCCATGTCCGTTCCGGGGCTCGGCGAGCGGGAAGCGGCCAAGCCATCGGGCCGGCGCGGCCTGTTCATTGCTGCGATCGTGGGCGCGGTGGCGGTTGCAGGCGGTCTTGGTGCCTTTGCCCTGTCTCTCGGCGGCAAGGGCGGCAGCGAGGCTCCTGTGATCGTGAAGGCCGACAATTCGCCGATCAAGATCAAGCCGGAAAATCCGGGCGGCACTGTGGTGCCGAACCAGGACAACAAGGTCTATGACGCGGTGCTCAAGGGTGCCAAGCCGGCCGCGCCGGTGCAGCAGAAGCTTGTCACCAACACCGAGCAACCTGTGGATGTGCAGGCGAAGGACCCGGCCCGTGCCGTCGATCTTTCGTCTGACCAGAGTGCTGCCGCTAGCGCGACGGGCGACGGCAGTGCCGCCCCGACCTCCAATGCCGTCGCGACCGCCAATGCAGCACCGGCCGCCAGCGCGCCGGCCGACAATGCGGCACCGGCGCCCAAGTCCGAGGATCGCATCGCGCAGGTGCTGCAGGATACCGACAAGGGCACCAACACCGACGTCGTCGCCGTTGCGCCGCGCAAGGTGAGGACCATGGTGGTCAAGTCAGACGGCTCGCTGGTGCCGCGCGAGGATCCGGCACCGGCCGAACCGCAGGTGGCCGCCACTGAACCGGCCGATCCGGCGCCCCAGCATGTCGCCCCTTCGGGCCAGGCCGATGCCGACCAGACCGGTACCGTGGCGACTGCCGCCGCCCAGGCGGACGAGCCCGCGCTCAAGCCGGCAGCCAAGCCGCCGGCGAAGGCGCAGTCGGCCAACACGCCGGCCAAGGTTCCGGTGGCGCCGCAGCGTCCGTCCGACCAGCCGGTCGATGTCGTTGGCGAGGTCAAGCCCGATCAGGTCGCTTCCATCGATCCGGCAACGGCGGCGACCGGCGGTTCGTGGTCGATGCAGATCGCTTCGCAGCCGACCGTGGAAAGCGCGCAGTCGACCTACCAGGATCTGCAACGCCGCTACGGCAGCGTGCTTTCCGGCCGCACCGCCAACATCGTCAAGGCCGAGATCGCAGGCAAAGGCACATTCTACCGCGTCCGCGTTCCGGCTCAGTCGCGCAACGATGCCATCAGTTTGTGCACCAGCTACAAGGCAGCCGGCGGCAACTGCTTCGTGTCGCGTTAGACGCCGATCAACCATTCAAAAACCGGCGCGGCCCAAGGCCGCGCCGGTTTTCGTAGAGGCGGCCCTTATGCGCCCGGCTTTTCATGTGCCCGTCTTTTTCGTGTGGGAGCATATCTTGCGGACGCGGCCTGTGAGCCGAGATGATTCCCTTTGACCGCGCGAAGCCCTAGACTCCAGTCATGACCGAATCAAAATCCATGATCCTCGGCTGTGCCGGGAAGTCGCTCACCCGCGAAGAAATCAATTTCTATCGCAATGAATGCCCATGGGCCTTCATCCTGTTTGCCCGCAACATTGGCGAGACCGAGCAGATCCGCGATCTGGTCGCCGAGATGCGCGACTGCATCGGGCGTCCGGATGCGCTGGTGTTCATCGATCAGGAAGGCGGCAGGGTGCAACGCCTTCGGCCACCGCTGGCGCCAAACTATCCGGCGGGCGGGGCGCTTGGCGCGCTGTGGCGCGACGATCACGACGCCGGCGCCCGTGCTGCCTGGCTGATGGCGCGCCTGCACGCCTTTGACCTGCTGCGCTACGGCATCACGGCGGATTGCCTGCCGGTGCTCGACGTGCCGATCGAAGGCGCCAGCGACGTCATCGGCGCGCGCGCCTATGGCAAGGAGCCGCGCGCGGTCATCGAACTCGGCCGCGCCGCCGCCGAAGGGCTGATGTCCGGCGGCGTGCTTCCTGTCATGAAACACATTCCGGGCCATGGCCGGGCCTTTGCCGACACGCACTTCGAGTTGCCCACGGTCGACGCCTCGCTCAGCGACCTGCAGCGGCATGATTTCGCCCCGTTCAGGGAGCTTAACCATCTGCCGATGGCGATGACCGCGCATGTCGTCTACAGCGCGATCGATCCCAAGAATCCGGCGACGACGTCCGGCAAGGTCATCGACGAGATCATTCGCCGCGACATTGGCTTTGACGGGCTCCTGATGAGCGACGACACCTCGATGAAGGCACTTTCTGGGGATTTCCCGACAAAGGCGGCCTCGATCCTTGCGGCGGGCTGCGATCTGGTCCTTCACTGCAACGGCGTATTCGAGGAGATGGCGGGCATCGCGTCGCGCACCAGGGGGCTTGAAGGCAAGTCGCTGGAGCGCGCAAAGCGGGCGATGACCTATATCAGCAAAAGCGACACGGTCGAGGAAACCGAGATACGCGCTGAATTCGCCACCTATTTCGATGCGGTGGCCTGACCAGAGGAAGTGGAAGGACTGTGGCGGAAACATTGGAGAGCAAGGCCCCGAAGGCCGCACCGATGGACCGCCTGTGGGCCGAGAATGACGATTCAAGGCTGACCGGCGATCCGTCGCTGGTGGTTGACGTCGCCGGGTTCGAAGGTCCGCTCGATCTCTTGCTGCATCTTGCCCGCAACCAGAAAGTCGACCTGGCGCGCATTTCCATCCTGGCGCTGGCCGAGCAATATCTGGCCTTTGTCGAGACGGCGAGGGCGCTGCGCCTCGAGCTTGCCGCCGACTATCTGGTGATGGCGGCGTGGCTGGCGTTCCTGAAGTCGAAGCTTTTGATCCCCAAGCAGCCGGGCGAGGAGGGTGAAAGCGGCGAGGAGCTGGCGGCGGTGCTGCAATTCCGGCTGAAGCGGCTCGAGGCCATGCGCGACGCGGCGGCGCGTCTCGTCAACCGCAACCGGCTCGGCCGCGACGTGTTCGCGCGCGGCATGCCGGAAATGGTCATCATCGAAAAGCGCAACTCTTATTCGGCCTCGCTCTACGACCTTCTGACCGCTTACGCGCAGCAACGGCAGAAGCAGGCGATCACCAATGTGACGATCGCCAGGCGCGGTGTCTGGTCGCTCAAGGACGCCCGCGATATCCTGACGCGGCTGACCGGCTCGCTGCGGGACTGGACGGCGCTCGACAGCTTCCTCATCCAATATCTGACCAGCCCGGAAGAGCGGCGCACGGCGATCGCCAGCTCATTCGCGGCGACACTGGAGCTGGTGCGCGAGCGCAAGATGGACATGCGGCAGGACCAGGTGTTCGCACCGATCTATCTGCGCGACCACCGCGCACAGACAATCGAGCCAGTCGAGGTGGCATCATGAGCGAACGCGCCAACGCTTCGGTTATCCCCTTCAAGGTGGACGACGAGCAGGAAGAGGGCGAACTCGACCAGGCTTCAGTCCAGAATCCGGAACAGAATCCGGCCGAGCGCCTGCATATGGCCGAGGCCATGCGCATGGCCGAGGCGATCGTCTTCGCCAGTGCCGAACCGGTCAGTGAAAAGCAGCTTGCCGCACGCCTTCCAGATGGCATCAATATCGCGCTTGCGATGGTGGAATTGCAGCAGATCTACGCCCGGCGCGGCGTCAATCTGGTCCGGGTCGGCGATGCCTGGGCGTTCCGCACCGCCGGCGATCTTGCCTTCCTGATGAGCCGCGACACGGTGCAGCAGCGCAAGCTGTCGCGGGCCGCGCTCGAAGTGCTGGCGATCATTGCCTATCACCAGCCGGTGACGCGCGCCGAGATCGAGGACATCCGTGGTGTCGAAACCTCGAAAGGCACACTCGACACGCTGCTGGAGACGGAATGGGTGCGTATGCGCGGCCGCCGCAAAACGCCTGGCCGTCCCGTCACTTATGGTACCACCGAAACCTTCCTTGACCATTTTGCGCTCGAGGAAATCCGTGATCTTCCCGGCATGGAGGAATTGAAGGGCGCCGGCCTGCTTTCGGGCCGCATGCCGTCGAATTTCTCGATCCCGCTGCCGCCGGCCGACCCCGACGTGCTGAGCGAGGACGAGGATCCGTTGACCGACATCGATCTCGAGGAACTCGGCCTGCTGACGCCGCGCGTCACGGAAGATTGACCACGGGCGCCTATCAAAAGCTGCTTTCCGGCTTTACATGCGCCGTTTGGTAGCGGGCCGCTTCGCTGAAAATGCGTGACATCCGTCACCCTTTCATAAACTCTGTCGCGGTTGTGTTTGAATCCCAACGCGAAAACGCATAGATCATCGCCAGGGAAAACATTCGAGAGAGATTTGCTATGGGTTCATTTTCGATTTGGCACTGGATGATCGTGCTGGTCATCGTGCTTCTGGTGTTCGGCCGCGGCAAGATTCCGGAGCTGATGGGAGACATGGCCAAGGGCATCAAGAGCTTCAAGAAGGGCATGGCCGACGACGACGTTGCCGACGACAAGCGCACCGTCGAGCACCGCGCCGACGAAACCGTTTCGGCAGCCAAGGAAAAAGTCAGCAAGAGCTGAGCCCAACGGTGTTGCTTTGTGCATGTCGTTGTCCCAAAACCGCTTCCGCACTTTTGGGCGACAAGCACTAGTCGGAACTGATAGCCATGTTTGAAGTCGGCTGGACCGAAATGCTGGTGATCGCGATCGTCATGATCGTGGTCGTCGGGCCGAAGGATTTGCCCAACATGCTGCGCACCTTCGGCCGCACGACGGCGAAGCTGCGCACCATGGCGGCCGACTTCCAGAAACAGTTCAACGAGGCGCTGAAGGAAGCCGAGCTCGACGACGTCAAGAAATCGGTCGACGAGCTCAGGGGCCTCAGCCCGGTTGCAGAGATCCGCAAGCAGCTCAATCCGTTCGAGCAGGCGGCGGCCGATGTGCGCGCCGGCGTCGACGCGGCGATGAAGCCGAAGCCGGCCGCTGATCCGGCGGCACCTGCCGCCTCGACGCCGCAGGCGGCCGAGCCGTTGAAGAACGGTGCGACGGAAATGCCTGGTGTCAACGGGCCAGATGCCGCGCCGGCAACGCCGATTTTCCCGGTAATGACCGATGCTTCGGTGGTACCGGCATCCACGGAACCTGCCGTGGCGCCGAAGGCACCTGCGGCAAAGAAGGCCGCCAGGACGGCTCGGGAGGCAAAAGGGCCGTCGAAGGCCTCGACACCCGCGAAGGCGGTGACGGCAAAAGCCGCACCAGCGCCCAAGGCGTCGGCAAAGCCCGTGACGGCGGCAAAGCCTGAGGCCGCCGCGACGAAGCCCGCCGCTGCCAAGACGACAGCTGCAAAGACGACTGCTGCAAAGGCGCCTGCTGCCAAGGTGACTGCGGCAAAGGCTGGGGCGAAAGCCGAACCGAAGCCTGCTCCGGCGAAGCCGGTGACCAGGAAGACGGCGGGAGCCGCCAAGTGAGCGTTTCGGACAAGGAAAAAGACGAGATCGAAAAATCGTCGGCGCCGTTGATCGAGCATCTCATCGAGTTGCGCCGCCGGCTGATCTGGTCGCTCGGGGGTTTCTTCGTTGCCTTCCTGGTGTGCTTCTTCTTCGCCAAGCGGCTGTTCAACCTGCTGGTCGTCCCGTTCAAATGGGCGACGAAATGGGCGGGGCTCGATCCGCACAAGGTCGAGCTGATCTACACCGCGCCGCAGGAATTCTTCTTCACCCAGGTCAAGCTCGCCATGTTCGGCGGCATGGTCATCGCTTTTCCGCTGATCGCCACGCAGATCTACAAATTCATCGCGCCCGGCCTCTACAAGAACGAGCGCAACGCCTTCCTGCCGTTCCTGATCGCATCGCCCGTCCTATTCCTGATGGGCGCTTCGCTGGTCTATTTCTTCTTCACGCCGATGGTGATGTGGTTCTTCCTCGCCATGCAGCAGACCGGCACGGACGAGCAGGTCCAGATTTCGCTGCTGCCGAAAGTGTCGGAATATCTCAGCCTGATCATGACGCTGATTTTCTCCTTCGGCCTGGTGTTCCAGCTGCCGGTGGTGACCAGCCTGATGACACGCGTCGGCATGCTGTCGTCCAAGGCGCTTGCCGAGAAGCGCAAATGGGCGATCGTCATCGCCTTCGTCGTCGCCGCCGTGCTGACACCGCCCGATCCGATGAGCCAGATCGGTCTCGCCATCCCGACCATCCTGCTCTACGAGGTCGCCATCTGGTCGTCCCGGCTGATCGAACGCAGCCAGGAGCGCGAGCGCATGGCGCGCGAGAAGCAGGAGGCAGGCGAAACCGTCGCGGACAAGACCCCTGACGAACCTCCAGCGCCGGCAGCTTCGTAACGCACGCAGCTAGGCCCGAGACAGCGGCGGAAAACGACAACCGCCGCCCAGCCTCATCTTGCATCGATCAAGGATGCGGTTTACGCCCCTCAAACTGAAACGCATCGCCATCAAGGCGATGCGTTTCAGTTTTTGCTTTGCATGTCGTTGTCCCAAAACCGCTGCGCACTTTTGGGCGACATGCTACCTGAGGACGGATAAACCATGCTTGACATCAAATGGATTCGCGACAACCCGAAAGCCCTTGTCGAGGCGCTCACCAAGCGCTCGTGGCCGGCGGGCGAGGCGCAATCCACTGTCGACGGGTTGATCGCCAGGGACGAGGCGCGGCGCGAACATGTGACCGAGCTGCAGACCAAGCAGGAGCGCCGCAACGCCGCCTCGAAGGAGATCGGCAACGCCATGCGTTCGGGCGATGCCGCCCTTGCCGAAAAACTGAAAGCGGAAGTCGGCGAGATAAAAGTCTTCATCCAGAACGGCGAGGCGCGCGAGCGTGAGCTCGACAAGGCGCTCAACGATGCGCTGGCGGTGCTGCCCAATGTGCCGCTTGATGATGTGCCTGTCGGCAAGGACGAGCACGACAATGTCGTCAGGCATGTCGTCGGCGAGCTGCCGACGCGGCCGAACTGGGTGAGGGAGCATTTCGAGATCGGCGAAGCGCTTGGCATGATGGATTTCGAGCGGGCCGCCAGGCTTTCAGGCTCGCGCTTCACCGTGCTCAAAGGCGGCCTGGCGCGGATGGAACGGGCGCTCGGCCAGTTCATGCTCGACCTGCACACGACCGAGCATGGCTATGAGGAAGTGCAGCCTCCGCTCATGGTCAAGTCCGGTGCCATGTTCGGAACGGGGCAACTCCCAAAATTCGAAGAAGACCTTTTTAAAACGCTGAGCCTTACCATCGATCAGAACAATGATGCGTTCCTCCGGTTCATCGCTGAGGATTTCCAAGAAAGAGAGGCAGGTCAAAGTCGACTGACGCGAGACGTGACTGGTTCCGACGGGTCGTCCGCCCAGCACATGACGGGTTTGGGGGTTCGACGCCTGGATGAACTTAGAGCTGAAATTGGCGCTCTATACCTCATCCCCACCGCTGAGGTGCCGCTCACCAACCTTGTGCGTGAAGAAATCACCGCGCATGAGAAACTGCCGTTGCGCTACACGGCGCTGACGCCGTGCTTCCGGTCTGAAGCAGGCTCGGCCGGGCGCGACACGCGCGGCATGCTGCGCCAGCACCAGTTCTACAAGGTCGAGCTTGTATCGATCACCGACCAGGAATCGTCGCTGGCCGAGCATGAACGGATGACGCAATGCGCCGAGGAAGTGCTGAAGCGGCTGGAACTGCCGTTCCGCACCATGGTCCTGTGCACCGGCGACATGGGTTTTGGCGCGCGCAAGACCTACGACATCGAGGTCTGGCTGCCCGGCCAGAATGCGTACCGCGAAATTTCGTCCTGCTCGGTCTGCGGCGATTTCCAGGCGCGCCGCATGGACGCCCGCTACAAGGACAAGGAAGGCAAGGGCAACCGCTTCGTCCATACGCTCAACGGTTCGGGCACAGCTGTCGGCCGCGCTCTCATAGCTGTCATCGAAAACTACCAGAATGAGGATGGCAGCGTAACCATTCCTGAAGTGCTGCGGCCTTACATGGGTGGCTTGGAAAAGATCGAATCGAAATAATGCGCATCCTCCTGACCAACGACGACGGCATTCATGCCGAGGGGCTGGCATCGCTCGAGCGCGTCGCCCGTACGCTGTCCGACGATGTCTGGGTGGTGGCGCCGGAGCAGGACCAGTCCGGCTACGCGCATTCGCTGTCGATCTCGGAGCCGCTGCGGCTGCGCAAGATCGGCGAAAAGCACTTTGCCGTGCGGGGCACGCCGACCGATTGCGTCATCATGGGCGTGAAGAAGATCCTGCCCGGTGCACCCGACCTGATCCTGTCCGGCATCAATTCGGGCGCCAACATCGCCGACGACGTCACTTATTCGGGGACCGTCGCCGGCGCCATGGAAGGCGCGCTGCTCGGCATCAGGTCGATCGCTCTCAGCCAGGGCTACAGCTATGTCGGCGAGGACCGCGTCGTTCCTTACGAGACCACCGAGGCGCTGGCGCCGGCGCTGCTGAAGAAGCTCGTCGCGACGCCGCTGCCCGACGGCGTGCTGCTCAATGTCAATTTTCCAAACTGCCTTCCCGAGGAAGTCGCCGGCACCGTGGTCACCACGCAGGGCAAGCTGGTGCACAGCCTCTGGGTCGACGAACGCCGCGACGGGCGCGGCCTGCCTTACTATTGGCTGCGCTTCGGCCGTGAGCCGGTAGAGGGCAAGCAGGGCACCGACCTTTTTGCCCTGCGCAACCGTCTGGTGTCCGTGACGCCATTGCAGCTCGACCTCACCGCGCATGAGATCCGTGACCAGCTGAGCAAGGCGCTTGCATGAACCATGGCATCGACGATCGCGAAGGCTTCGCCGCTTTCCTGCTGCGCCTGCGCGGCAGGGGGACCGTGCCGAAGGCGCTGATCGCGGCTTTCGAGGCGACACCACGGCGCGGTTTCCTGGCGCCCCACTTCCACCAGATCGCCTGGTCCGACCGAATGTTGCCGATCGAATGCGGCGAGGCGATCGAAGGCGCCGACATGCAGGCGGCGGTGATCGCGGCACTAGCCATCGAGCCCAGCAATCGTGTGCTCGAGATCGGCACCGGCTCGGGCTACACCGCTGCGGTGATGTCGCGGCTTGCCGCGCGCATCATTACCATAGATCGCTACAAGACCCTGACCGAACAGGCAAAACAGCGCTTCGAGGCGCTCGGCATCAGCAACGCCATCGCGCGCCAGGCCGACGGTTCCGCCGGTTTGCCCGCTGAAGGACCGTTCGATCGCATCGTCGCCTGGGCGGCTTTCGACAGCCTGCCGCGCTTTCTGCTCGACCAATTGTCGAGCGGCGGCATCGTCATCGCACCGATCGGCCCGGAGGAGGGCGAGCAGGTGCTGGCCAAGCTGACCAAGGTCGGCAGCCGTTTCGAGCGCGAGGATATCGGCCTTGTGCGCCTGCAGCCGATCCTGCGCAGCCTGGCAGCGGTGATGTAGCTTTTCGTCAGGCGCCGCCCGCCATCCGGGTGGGTTCAGCCTGCCGAAGTGCACGACCGGCCATCCTCAAATATTTTAAGAAAATTTATCTCGGATTCCATGGGGTTAACCGACCAGTAACATTAACGCGCTTTAATCCTGACCAGTTGGTGCAGAGTTTGTGCGGGTTAGTGCGATGCAACTCAATGTTTTGAAGGCAAACAGTCGCAATCTGGCGCGGGGCTGCGCTGTTCTCATGATTGCGGGCGCGGCGGCCGGATGCAGTTCCCAGGCTTCGCGGTTCAACAGTGTCGACGACGTTTTCACTTCCTCGACCAACAATCAGCGCGCGATCATCAACAAGCAGGATGCCGTACAGCCCTATCCGGGCGACGTCTCGGCAGCCCCGCTCGACGGCAGCCACACGCAATCGGTCGCCCGCTCCAGCCTTGAACCGGTTTCGAGCCGGCCGTTGCCGCCGCCGGTTTCAGCCCAGGCCGCTCCGGCGCTCGCGCCCGCCGCCAATCCGGTGCGTGTCGCATCGGCGCCGGCCCTGTCTCGGCCCGCTCCCCATGTCGACAGGACGACAACCGGCACCGTCGCGCCGGCCGCAAAGCCGTTCAAAAATGCCCAGCCCGACGAGCCGAAGATGGCCCAGGCCGGCACGCCGCACGCGACCGAGATCGTCGTCCGGGACGGCGAAACCATTTCCGGCCTGGCGGCGCACTACAAGGTGCCGGCCGAGGTCATCATGAAGGTGAATGGCCTGAGCCCGACCAAGGGGCTGAAGACCGGTCAGAAGATCGTCATCCCGGCCTATGCCTATTCGAGCAAGGCTGAATCGAAGGTCGCCGATGCAAAGCCGGCCAAGGACGGCAAGCACGACCTGCCGGCCACCGCGCCGGACAAGGTCGCCGTTCTGCCGCAGCAGCCGAAGCTCAAGGAGGGCAAGTCCGCGGCTCAGGTCGATGCGTCGGCCGCCACAAGCCAGCCCAAGGAGCCCAAGCCAGCGCAGGTGGCCAAGGCTGGCGGCGCCGCCGGCACCTATACGGTCCAGTCCGGCGACACGATGTCCTCGATTGCCAGGAAGACCGGCGTTGGCGTCGTTGCCCTGAAGCAGGCCAACGGCATGAAGGATGGCTTGCTCAAGATCGGCCAGACCCTGAAAGTGCCGGCCGGTGGAACCGCGACAGTCGCCAGCGCAAAGCCGGCCAAGGTCGACCCGGTGACCACGGCCACCACGCAGCCCGCCGCAAAGGCCACACCCTCGGAAACGCTGGCATCCTACACGCCGCCGAAGAAGGATGCGAAGGTCATCCAGCAGGCCGAGGACGACGAGGCGGTGGCGCCGGATGCCACAGGCATCGGCAAGATGCGCTGGCCGGTGCGCGGCCGGGTGATCTCCGGCTTCGGATCCGGCAGGGACGGCGTCGACATCGCCGTGCCCACGGGAACGCCGATCAAAGCGGCCGAGAACGGCGTCGTCATCTATGCCGGCGATGGACTCAAGGAATTCGGCAATACGGTCCTGGTGCGCCACGAGAACGGTCTGGTCACCGTCTACGGCCATGCCAGCTCGATCGAGGTGCAGCGCGGCCAGAAGGTCAAGCGCGGCCAGGAAATCGCACTCTCGGGCATGAGCGGCACGACGGACGCGCCGAAGCTGCACTTCGAGGTGCGCAAGAACTCGGCGCCGGTCGATCCCTCGACTTATCTCGAATAGAATAAAAAAAGCGATTTGCGGGCCGTCTGACCTCCAGTCCGGCCCGCCGGCTCAGCCCGTTCCGCAAGGAGCGGGCTCTTTCAGTTGGTTTCTTGGTTTAAGTCTTTGTTTCCGTGCATGTCGTGGTCGCGAGACCGAGCCCGCCTGGGCGACATGGATCAATCCTTCAATGGCTTGCCGAGCCGGCCCGCCAGGTCCTGGATGAACTGCCAGGCGACACGGCCCGAGCGGCTGCCGCGCGTCGTTGCCCATTCCAGTGCCTCGGCGCGAAGCTGCTCGGGGTCGATGTCGAGGCCATGATGGCTGGCATAGCCGTTGATCATATCGAGATATTCGTCCTGCGAGCATTTGTGGAAGCCGAGCCAAAGGCCGAAACGATCGGACAGCGAGACCTTCTCCTCGACCGCTTCGGACGGGTTGATGGCGGTCGAGCGCTCATTGTCGATCATGTCGCGCGGCAGCAGGTGGCGGCGGTTCGAGGTGGCGTAGAAGATGATATTGGCCGGGCGGCCCTCGACGCCGCCTTCGAGCGCCGCCTTCAATGACTTGTAGGACGTGTCGTCGTGGTCGAAGGACAGGTCGTCGCAAAACAGGATGAAGCGGAAGGGAGCGGCTTTCAGCAAACCCATCAGCTTCGGCAGCGTGTCGATGTCCTCGCGGTGGATTTCGATCAGCTTCAGCGGCAGGTCGGACTTGGCCTTGGCGTTGATCTCGGCATGCACGGCCTTGACCAGCGACGATTTGCCCATGCCGCGAGCGCCCCACAACAGCACGTTGTTGGCAGCAAAGCCGGCGGCGAAGCGTTCGGTGTTGTCGACAAGGATGTCGCGGACGCGATCGACACCACGGATCAGGCCGATGTCGACGCGGTTGACCTTGCGCACCGGCTCCAGATAGCCGGGATCGGCCTGCCAGACGAAACAATCGGCCTCGCCAAGGCCGGTTTCAGGCACTGGCGGTGGGGCGAGGCGGCCGACAGCCTCGATCAGGCGGTCAAGTTTCTCGTTGAGGGCGTCGATGGTGCTGTCGGTCATTTCGGGTCTTCTTGGTTCGTCTCTTTGGGGCGGGCAGGTGGGACCCGTTCGATTCCGTCGGGTTCGAAACCGGCTCCAACCTTTTGTTCGAGCGTGACGTTTTCCGAAAACCGGCTCGCGCTTTTCGCGATCCTGCTCTAACACGGCCAAACAGGCCGGAAAAGCAGCCGATTTGCCCGGCCGCGCAGTTGCATTGACAACTTTACCGACTATATTCCGGCCAAATTTCGCGGGGCCGCCAAATTTTCACTGCATTCGGTTTGGCGGCCGTTTTTCAAAATTCAGGAGTACCTTGATGTTCGTGACACCGGCATACGCCCAAGGCATTGGCGGCGCCTCTCCCGATATGCTCATCAGCATTTTGCCGTTTGTCCTGATTTTCGTAATCATGTATTTTCTGATCATCCGCCCGCAGCGCACGCAGCTGAAGAAGCGCGGCGAGATGCTGGCGGCGGTCCGTCGCGGCGACACGGTCGTCACCGGCGGCGGTTTCGTCGGCAAGGTGACGAAGGTGATCGACGACAATGAACTCGAGATCGACCTTGGCGGTGGCACCAAGGTGACGGCGCTGCGCTCGACGATTGCCGACGTGCGCGTCAAGGGCGAGCCGGTAGCCAACCAGAACGCCAAGAAATAATCCAATTCCAGGCGGAGTGATCCGCGGGTACGCTCGGACGGACGACGCCATATGCTCTATTTTTCGCGCTTCAAGATGATCCTGATCTGGCTGGCCGTGGCCGCCACAGTGGTCCTCGCCGCGCCCAATCTCATCCCCGCAAGCACATTGGCCCAGCTTCCCAGCTGGGTGCCGAAGCGGCAGATGACACTTGGCCTCGACCTGCAGGGCGGCTCCCACATCCTGCTCGAGATGAATCAGAACGACCTGATCAAGGATCGGCTCGAGACGGCGCGCGATGAAATCCGCACGCTGCTGCGCGATGCCAAGATCGGCTACACCGGCCTTGGTGGAACGGGGCGGACCCTGCAGGTCCGCATCACGGACCCGGCCCAACTCGATGCCGCCAAGAAGGCATTGAAGTCGCTGACCGATCCGGTTGCCGCTGGCCTGTTTTCCGGCGGTTCCATCCAGGAAATGTCGCTGGATGATTCCGAGCCCGGCCTGCTGAAGTTCACCGTCACCGACGCCGGCATCAAATATCGCACGTCGACCGCATTGGCGCAGTCGATCGAGGTGGTCGGACGTCGCGTCAACGAACTTGGCACGACCGAGCCAATCGTGCAGCGGCAAGGCGAGGATCGCATCCTTGTGCAGGTGCCTGGCCTGCAGGATCCGCAGCGGCTGAAGGAAATCCTCGGCCAGACCGCGAAGTTGACCTTCCAGATGGTCGACCAGTCGATGCCGGTGCAGGACGCGCTCAAGGGGCGCCCGCCGGCCGGCGATTCGGTGCTCTATTCGCAGGACGATCCGCCAGTTCCCTACCTGATAGAGAACCGCGTCATCGTATCGGGTGAAAACCTCGTCGACGCGCAGGCGACTTACAATTCGCAGAACAACGAGCCGGTGGTGTCGTTCCGCTTTGATTCGAAGGGTGCTGCCCGGTTCGGCCAGGCCACCGCGCAGAATGTGGGCAAGCTGTTCGCCATCATCCTTGACAACCAGGTGATTTCGGCGCCGCAGATCCGCGAACCGATCCTTGGCGGAACCGGCCAGATCTCCGGCAATTTCACCGCCCAGAGCGCCAATGACCTGGCCGTGCTTCTGCGCGCCGGTGCGTTGCCGGCGACGTTGACGGTCATCGAGGAACGCACCGTGGGTCCCGGCCTCGGCCAGGATTCGATTCATGCCGGCAAGATCGCGGGCGTCATCGGTTCGATCCTCGTCGTTGCCTTCATGTTCGTCGCCTACGGGTTCCTCGGCTTCCTCGCCAACATCGCGCTGGCGGTGCACGTGGCGATGATTGTCGGGCTGCTGTCGCTGCTCGGCGCCACGCTGACCTTGCCCGGTATCGCCGGTATCGTGCTCACCATCGGCATGGCGGTCGATTCCAACGTGCTGATCTACGAACGTATCCGAGAGGAGCGACGCAACGGGCGCTCGGTGATCCAGGCGATCGACACCGGCTTTTCCAAGGCGCTGGCGACGATCGTCGATTCCAACGTCACATCGCTCATCGCAACCGTTGTGCTGTTCTATCTCGGCACCGGGCCCGTCAAGGGCTTTGCCATCACCTATGCCATCGGCATCCTGACCACGGTGTTCACCGCGTTCACCTTCACCCGAATGCTGGTGTCGATCTGGCTGCGCCGCGCCCGGCCGAAGGAACTGCCTCGGGCGCCGGTGACCTTCATTCCGCCCGGCACGAAGATCCCTTTCATGGGCATCCGACGGTGGACGTTCGCACTGTCGAGTGCGCTGTCGATCCTGTCGGTCGTGCTGTTCTTTACCGTCGACATCAATTACGGCATCGACTTCAAGGGCGGCTCGCTGATCGAGGTCCAGTCCAAGAGCGGTGACGCCAATCTCGGCGATATCCGCAGCAGACTGTCGGAGCTCAATATCGGCGAAGTGCAGGTGCAGCAGTTCGGCGCTCCCAACGACGTCCTGATCCGCGTCGGCACCCAGGGCGGCGGCGAAAACGCCGAGCAGACGGTGATCGACAAGGTTCGCGGCGAGCTGCAAGACAACTACGACTTCCGTCGCGTCGAGGTCGTCGGGCCGACCGTATCGGGCGAACTCGCAAAGCAAGGCACGATCGCGATGCTGGTCGCGCTGGTTGGCATCCTGGTCTATGTCTGGTTTCGGTTCGAATGGCAGTTCGCGGTCGGCGCTATCGTCGCGACCGTACACGACGTGGTCATGACGATCGGCTTCTTCGTCATCTCCGGGCTGGAGTTCAATCAATCATCGCTGGCGGCGATCCTGACCATCATCGGCTATTCGTTGAACGACACGATCGTGGTCTACGACCGCGTTCGAGAAGATCTGCGAAAATACAAGAAGATGCCGTTGCCGCAGCTATTGAACAACGCCATCAACGAGACGCTGTCGAGAACGACGTTGACCTCCGTGACGACCAGCTTGGCGCTGCTCGCGCTGGTGCTGTTCGGCGGCGAGGTGATCCGCTCGTTCACCTTGGCGATGCTGTTCGGCGTTGTCTTCGGCACCTATTCGTCGATCTTCATTGCCGCACCGCTGCTGATCCTGTTCAAGCTGCGGCCGCAGGCTTCGGCCGACGAGGAGAAGCCGGTCAGCGGCGGCAAGGCGGTCGCGACCTGACGCGCGGCCCCGAAGGGGTGACAGAATGGTGACCGGCAAAGGCATCGTCATCCGCGAGGCGCATTTCCCCGGCCGCGCGCCGATCGAAGCCTACGGCAATGGCGGGTTTCGCTTTGCCGACATGTCGCATCGCGGCTCGCTGCTGTGCCTGCCATCCGGCATCCACGGCTGGGAGCCGGCGGATCCCCTGGCGTTGACCATGGCGGATTTCCACAAGCTTCTGGCTGAAGCGGACAAGATCGAGATCCTGCTGATCGGCATGGGCAGGGATCTCCGGCCATTGCCGGTGCCGCTGCGCGCTACGCTGAAAGAGGCAGGTATCGCGTCCGATCCGATGTCGACGGGGGCAGCGGTGCGGACCTACAATGTGCTTCTGGCCGAGGACCGCGCCGTGGCCGCCGCGCTCATCGCCGTCGACTGACATGCCGCAAAACACTGAGATCGTCATGAGCGCGGTGCGCGCCGCCGACCGCGACCGCTATCTCAGCGCGCTCTATGCGCCTGCCGACAAGCGCGACGCGCTGGTTTCGCTTTATGGTTTCAATGCCGAGATTGCGAGCATACGCGACCGCATCCACGAGCCGTTGCCCGGTGAGGTGCGGCTGCAATGGTGGCGCGATGTCATAGCCGCCGGCGCCGGGGCTGGCGCCGGTCACCCCGTCGCCGAAGCCTTGAACGCTACCATTGCCGCGTTCAACCTACCGAAACTGGCCTTCGAGAACATGCTCGAAGCCCGCATATTCGACCTCTACGACGATCCGATGCCGTCGCGCACCGACCTCGAAGGCTATTGCGGCGAGACGGCCGCGGCGCTGATCCAGCTTGCGGCGATGGTGCTTGATCCCGACGAGGCGCCCCGGTTTGCCGAACTGGCGGGCAGGGCAGGCTGCGCGCAAGCAATGACCGGCCTGCTGCTTCTGTTGCCGCTGCACCGCAAGCGCGGGCAGTGTTTCATCCCGGTCGACATCCTGGCGGCGGCGGGGTCGTCGCCGGAGGAATTTGTTGCCGGCGATGGCGGGCCGGGTGCACAGCGCGCCGTGGCGGCGATGAGAGCGCTGGCGCGCGAACACCTTTCCGCCTTCGAACAGGGCGCCGCGGCGCTGCCGGTGTCGTTGCGCCCGGCCTTTCTGCCCCTGGTCCTGTCGCGTGCCTATCTCGACAAGATGGAGGGCTCGCGCCATTCATCGCTTGATGGCGTCGTGCGGCTGTCCGCCTTGCACCGGCATTGGTTGCTGTTGCGGCGCGCGAGCAGGGGCTGGCGGGCACTTTGACGTAAACGTCAATCGTGTTAAGGAGTCGGCCCAGCCGAGAATTGTCGCCAAGACAACAGGCCGGCCCGGAGGGAATCCATGAGTTTGCCTGTGCTGGTCGCGATCGTCGTCCTGGGCATTGCGCTGTCGGTTGCCGCCGTGCATTTCACCGGCGGCAGCAAGGCGGCAACGCTATCCGGCGCGGATCAGGCACTGAGCCGCTTCGCGGAGGATTTTCCCGACGAGGCGGCCACGACCGTCCGACTCACGGCTGACGCCAAGACCGCATTTCTGGACCTTGGGCGAGGACGCATAGGCATCGTCCACGGCATCGGTGACTGCTTTTTGACACGTGTCGTCACGCCTCTGGATGTGAAAATGTCGCGCGCCGACGAGGCGAATACAGTTCTGCTCCGGCTGGCGGATTTCACCTGGAAGGGCGGGCGCTTCCGTTTTGCCAGCGCCGCCGATGCTCAGGCCCTGCTGAATACCCTTGGGCCGCAGCACCTACATTCCGTCTGGGAGGCCGCGTGATGGAGAGTTACGATTTTCCGCAGGTCACCCAACTGGCGATTCCGTTCTTCGTCGCCGCGATCCTGATCGAGCTCTGGCTCGTGCGCACCGGTCGCGCCAAGGGCTCGTTCGAGACGCGCGACACGCTGACCAGCCTGATGATGGGCACCGGCAATGTCGTCGCCGGCTTGCTGCTCGGCGTCGTCTCCTACTGGGCGCTGCTGTGGCTGTGGCAATTCCGCGTCTTCAATCTCGGCCTGTCGGTCTGGGTGTTCCTGGCTGCCTTCCTGCTCGATGACCTGCGCTACTATGCCTACCACCGCATAGCGCACCGGGTGCGCTGGGTGTGGGCCGAGCACGTCAACCATCACTCGAGCCAGCACTACAATCTGTCGACGGCGCTGCGGCAAAGCTGGACCGGCCTGTTCACCTTCATGTTCGTGCTGCAGGCGCCGCTGGTGCTGCTCGGTTTCCATCCGGCGGTGATTGCCTTCACCTTCGGTTTCAACCTTGTCTGGCAGTTCTGGATCCATACTGAGACGATCGGCAAGATGTGGGGCTGGTTCGAATTCATCTTCAACACGCCGTCACACCACCGCGTCCACCACGCCACCAATCCGCGCTATCTCGACGCCAACTATGCCGGCACGCTGATCATCTGGGATCGCATGTTCGGCACCTTCGTGGAGGAACTGGAAGAGGATAGGCCGCGCTACGGCATCGTGAAAAATCTTGGCACCTTCAACCCGCTGAAGGTGGCTTTTCACGAGTGGATCGGCATGTTCAAGGATGCGCTTTCGCCCGGGCTGACGCCGCGCGACCGCCTCAACTATCTGATCAAGCCGCCGGGCTGGAGTCATGACGGCTCGCGCGATACCTCGGAGAGCCTGAAGGCCGCTTATATCAGGCGCAATCCGGGTGAGGCGGGCAAGCCGGGACTGCCGTCGGCAAGTGTGGAGCCGGCCGAATAGGGATATTACTCCGCGGCTTCGGCGGCTTCCGTTTGCGCCGGTAACCCCAGCCATTCCCTGCAATCGGCCAGCGCGCGCGAGGTTATCGCGTGGCGCTTGGCGACGGTCTTGTCTTTCCCGCGCATCCGCTTGCCTTCGGTTTTGGGCGCCTCGACCGGCGGGAACAGACCGAAATTGACATTCATCGGCTGGAACGAACGCTTTCCCGGTTCGTCGTCGGAAACGATATGGCCGCCGGTGATGTGGTTGAGCAGGGCGCCGAAGGCCGTGGTAAGCGGTGGCAGGGACGGTGTTTGGCCGAGCCGCTCGGCGGCGGCGAAGCGGCCGGCGAGCAGGCCGATGGCGGCACTTTCGACATAGCCTTCGCAGCCGGTAATCTGGCCGGCGAAGCGCAGGCCGGGCCGCGACTTCAGCTGCAGCGAGCCGTCGAGCAAGGTCGGCGAATTGATGTAGGTGTTGCGGTGCAGGCCACCCAGGCGTGCGAAATCGGCGTCTTCGAGGCCCGGAATGGTGCGGAAGATGCGCACCTGTTCGGCGTGCTTCAGCTTGGTCTGGAATCCGACCATGTTGTAGAGCGTGGCCAGCGCATTGTCCTGCCGCAGCTGGACGACCGCATAGGCCTTGACCGTCGGGTTGTGCTGGTTGGTCAGGCCCATCGGCTTCATCGGCCCGTAGCGCAGCGTCTCAACGCCGCGTTCGGCCATGATCTCGATAGGCAGGCAGCCGTCGAAATAGGGCGTGCCTTCCCATTGCTTGAATTCGGTCTTCTGGCCGTCGACCAGTGCCTGCACGAAGGCGAGGTATTGGTCCTTGTCCATTGGGCAATTGATGTAGTCCTTGCCGGTGCCACCCGGCCCGACCTTGTCGTAGCGCGACTGGAACCAGCAGGTCTCCATGTCGATCGTGTCGAAGTGGATGATCGGCGCGATGGCATCGAAGAAGGCGAGTGCATCGGCCCCGGTCGCTTCCGCGATCGACTGCGCCAGCGATGGCGCGGTCAGCGGCCCGGTGGCGATGATCGCCTGGTCCCAGTCCGCTGGCGGCAGGCCAGGCACTTCCTCGCGCTGGATGGTGATCAGCGGGTGCGCCTCGAGCTTTTTCGTCACGGCATCGGAGAACCCGTCGCGGTCGACGGCCAATGCGCCGCCGGCCGGCACCTGGTTGGCGTCGCCGGCGCTCATGATCAGGGAGCCGGCCAGTCGCATTTCAGCGTGCAGCAGGCCGACGGCGTTGTTCTCGGCGTCATCGGAGCGGAAGGAATTGGAACAGACGAGCTCGGCCAGCCCGTCCGTCTTGTGCGCATCGGTGCCGCGAACCGGGCGCATTTCGTGCAGCACAACGGGAATGCCGGCCTGCGCCGCCTGCCAGGCGGCTTCGGAGCCGGCGAGACCGCCGCCGACGACATGGATGGGATTTTTGCTCATGAGCGCTGGAATAATCGCTTGCCGCCGCGATTGCAATTGCGCGCGGGGGCAGAGGCAAACGCGTGGCCGGAACCCCGCCCTGAAAACAACAACACCCGCCGGGGGAGGAGGTCCGGCGGGTGTCGTTTTGGGGGTCGACCCTCGGGAGGAGGTGAAGGCCGACCGTATTCGTCATCGCCGGGGAGGAGGTCGGCTTTGACGAAATTCACTTCGCTGTTTGAAAAGGAGCGAAACCTCTGGAGCAAAATTCATTTTGTCCGGGGAAACAACGCCCGCCGCGGGAGGAGGTGCGGCGGGCGCCGTTTTGGTGGTCAACCCTCGGGAGGAGGATAAGGGCTGACCGTATTCGTCGAGGTCGGGGAGGAGGTCGACCTGGACGAAATTCCGTCGGTTAGATCGCCTTGCGGGCAATGATCTTGATTTCGTCGCGGACGATACCGAGATCATGCAGCTGGCGGTTCGAAAGGCGACCCAGCTCGGTAACCGTCTCGCGATAAACGCGCCAGTTACGGTAGTTGCGGATCAGGTTCATTGTCATGCTCTTCTCAAAACTGGTTCGGACCATTCGCGGTCCGAAGGATTAGACCGCCTTGCGAGCGACGTAAGGGATATCGCTGCGGCTGATGCCGAGGTCGGTCAGTTCGCGGTTGCTCAGGCGGCTCAGCTCGGAAACGGTGTCCCGGTAGCGGCGCCAGTTGCGGTAGTTGCGGATCAGGTTCATGGTAGTTCTCGTTTCGTCTTTCTTGCGGATCATTCCGTTTGTGTACGAACCATAGATAGGCGGGCTCACATCGATTTAAAAGCGCTATGGCTGCATGGCAGCAATGCAAATTGTGCAATGCAACATTAACGCGCCTTCACGGACCTGACACAAAGAAGCCAAGAATCAGAAAGTGCCGTGACGTCAACGGTTTGGCAGCTTCGGCTGAAAAACCGGCCAAGCAGTGGGGGAGGATATGGCGGGCTATACGACACGGGTCAGGTCGGACATCGCACGATGGCAGCAGGCCGGCCTGATCGATGCCTCGACGGCCGATATTTTGGCGCGCGACGTCGAGGCCAACACGCGCAATTCGCTCAGCTTCGGCTCGATCCTGGCGATGATGGCGGCCTTGCTGTTCGGCGCGGCCATCCTGATCTTCGTTGCCGCCAACTGGGACGCGATCCCGCGACTGGCGCGGGTGGCAGCGCTCTTTGCCGTCATTCTTGGCGGCTATGTCGGCGGCGCGGTGCTGAAGACGCGCGACCATGCGGCGGCCGGCGAAGCCTTGTGGATCGCGGCGGCAGCCGCGTTCGGGGGCTCGATCGCCCTGATCGGGCAGATGTATCACTTGTCCGGCAACGAGGCTTCCGCGCTGATCACCTGGGGCACCGGCACGGCACTGGCGGCGGTCGCCTTGCGGTCAAACCCGCTGACCGTCGCCGCGGTCGCTATCGCCGACGCCTGGCTGTTCCTGAAGGAGTTCGACTATATCAATCGCAGCGCGTTTCCGCATGCCTTCGTTGCAATGGCGGCCGTGCTGTTCGCAGTCTCGTTCTGGACCCGCAGCCAGGCCGCGCGCCACCTGATCCTCCTATCGTTGCTCTTCTATCTCGTGCTGCTGGCCATGGACCACGCGACGCTGCCGGTGGCGATCCCCCTGGTCATTGTGTCTGTGGTGCTGTTCGCCACCGCCGTCTTTGCGCCGGAACCGGTCGACAGGATCGTGCGGCTCGGCGGTCGCTTACCCTTGCACGCGCTGCTCGGCTTTCTCACCGGGCTGGCCATCATCCAGTTCGAACTGGCCGATGAAAGCACCTACAACAGCGGTTTCGCCGTCGCCTCGGTCGTGGCGCTCGCCGGCATCGTCGCGGCTATCGTGCTGGCGGGGCGTGAGAGCCGTGGCCTGCGCTGGCTTGCCTATCTCGGCTTCGCCTTCGAACTCGCCATCATCTATGTCGTGACCCTGCAATCGATGCTCGACACCGCCGGTTTCTTCCTCGCGGCCGCCGTGCTGCTAGGCATCCTCGCACTCATTATCCTCCGCATCGAAAAGCGCATGAAGGCCCCGGTGGCCAGGGGAGCCGTGGCATGATGACCGGAAGGAGACTTGTCATCTTGGCGCTGGTGCTGGCGCTTGTCCAGATCGGCTTCCTGAGCTGGATCATCGGTGGCCGGGCGGCGATCCTGCGCAACGGCAAGGAAGTGCTCTTGAAGATCGAGCCAGTCGACCCGCGCGACCTGCTGCGCGGCGACTACATCATCCTCGGCTACGATATTTCGCGCATACCGTTGAAAATGATCGCCAACATTCCGCCCGACAAAATCTCCACCGACGACACGACGATCATAGTGCGCCTGAAGAAGGGCGTCGACGGCTACTGGACGCCGACCACCGCCTGGTTCGGCAAGGCGCCGACCCCGGCCGCTGCCGACGAGGCCGACATATCGGGTCATGTCGCCGAAGGCTGGGATCTGCGGAGCGAGGGAGCGACGATCGCGCCCGACTACGGCATCGAACGGTTCTATCTGCCGGAAGGCGAGGGACTGGCGATCCAGAACGACATGCGGGTGCGGCCGTTCGGGATACGCCTTGCGCTAGCCGCTGACGGCAGCGCACAGATCAAGGCGCTGGTGGACGGCGACAAGACGCTGTTCGAGGAGCCGCTTTATTGATCCCCCTATCGTCCATGGTGTGATTTAGAGAAGCTTTCTGCGAAGCAGTCGAAAGTCGACAAGACGCAGGAGTCTGATTTTGTCGGCCATGAACTTGTCGAATGCGGCGTCGAAATCGTTGCCAATCGCTCGCCATTCGTCTCGCAACCTGCGGGCGCGTCGGGCGCGCAGCCAGTTCTTTATCTTCGCGGCGGTTCCCTTGGGCTTCAGGATGACTCCACAGCCGTAGTCGGCGTGGACAGTGAAATAGTCGAGATCCGGATTGCCCAGCACGAAATCAATGAACGCCTTGTAGGTCACGCCGCACCACTCACCGTGGAAAAAGGAGGGACTGGCTGCAGCCCGGTCCGGAGGCAGGCAGTCATGCACCACAACGGCGCCCCCGGGCGAGACCATGCGGAAGGCTTCCCTGATGTCGCGCGCCGAGCACTCGTATGTGTGATGCGGATCGACGAACACAATGTCGAATGTCTGCCCCTTCAGACGCGCGTCATCGAGACATGCCGCGATATTCTCGTCCGCTGAGGTGAAATCGACAGGGAGGCCGTCGAGTGGCGGTTCCATCGCCCGATAGACCAGGCGCATGCAGGGCTGAAAACCCAATTGCGATGCTTCCTTATATCGGAAGCCTGTCGTGCTCGTGTTGATCTCAAGGTAGCTCGTGAGCCCAAAGCGCACCGAGAGCAGCCCACAGATGTGCGCCTTGTTCCAGTATTCAAGCATCATCATTGTCCCGCCATTCCCGGCAACGAGTTGATCTCATCGTCGGCGATCCCTCAAGTGATCAATAGGCGGTGGACTCTGACCGACGCATGGCCAAGTCAACGAAGATCGAACTGGAGCCGGGAGGTGGCGGAGCGAAGCGGCCGCGCCGCTGCTTGGTGCGGATGAAGGGACTCGAACCCCCACGCCTTTCGGCACTGGAACCTAAATCCAGGGCGTCTACCAGTTCCGCCACATCCGCATGGTCCGGCAATCCCACGTAGCCATCATTCTGTCAATGTCGGAGCTGAAATGTTGGTTATTCGCCTAAACGCGAAGATGGTTGAAAATTAGGCTCGCCTGTGACAAAAGGCGTGTCGAATGTGACGGGACGCGACGATCCGCTTCTGCAGAATGTGATAAGAAGTAGGAAAAACAAGAACTTATTCACATCTTGGAACGCAGTTTGGAAGAGTTTGAGCCGTAATTTCGGTCAAATCGCCAGGTTCCGTACCAAAAGCCATTTCCGGCAAGACTATACCGGCAGGCTGTGAACGGCAGGGAGCCGTTTGGCAGCCTCATTGGTGAAAACAAAGGTTTTACGATGCAGGTCACCGAAACTCTCAACTCCGGTCTCAAGCGCGAGATCAAGATCACCGTGCCGGCCGGTGACATGGAAGCCAAGCTGATGGCGCGGCTCACCGACGCCAGGAACAAGGTCCGCATCAACGGCTTCCGCCCGGGCAAGGTGCCGGTGCAGCACCTGCGCAAGGTCTACGGCAAGTCGTTCATGGCCGAAGTGGTCAACGAGATCCTTAACGATTCGACCCGTTCCATCATCACCGGGCGCGGCGAAAAGGCCGCCATGCAGCCCGAGGTCATCATGACCGAGGATGAAAAGGAAGCCGAGAAGATCCTGGCCGGCGGCGCCGATTTCGAGTTCCGCCTCAACTACGAGGTCATCCCGGCCATCGAGATCAAGGATTTCTCCGACATCAAGGTGACGCGTCAGGTATTCGACGTGCCGGATTCCGAAATCGACGAGCAGGTCAAGCGCGTCGCCGAATCGGCGCGCAGCTACGAGCCGAAGACCGGTAAGGCCGCCGAAGGCGACCGCGTCTCGATCGACTATGTCGGCAAGATCGACGGCGAGGCCTTTGCCGGCGGCGCCGGCACCGACCAGCCACTGGTGCTGGGCTCCAAGGAATTCATTCCAGGCTTCGAGGATCAGCTCATCGGCACCAAGGCCGGCGACGAAAAGCAGGTCACCGTGACCTTCCCGGAAAACTACCAGGCTGCGCATCTGGCCGGCAAGGAAGCCACCTTCGACGTCACCGTCAAGGAAGTGTCGAAGCCCGGCGAACTGGAAATCAACGACGAGACCGCCAAGAACCTTGGCCTGGAATCGCTCGAGCGCCTGCGTGACATCGTGCGCGGCCAGATCGAGAACCAGTTCGGCTCGATGACGCGCCAGAAGGTCAAGCGCCAGCTGCTCGACCAACTGGATGCGGCCTACTCGTTCGAGGCGCCGTCGAAGCTCGTCGAGGCCGAGTTCAACAACATCTGGGCGCAGGTCAACCGCGACCTGGAAGCCGCCGGCCGCACTTTCGCCGACGAAGAGACGACCGAAGAAGAAGCCCGCGCCGAATATATGCGCCTTGCCGAGCGCCGCGTGCGCCTCGGCCTGGTGCTGGCCGAGATCGGCGAAAAGGCCGGGGTCACCGTTTCGGATGAGGAGTTGCAGCGCGGCCTGTTCGAGCAGGTTCGCCGCTTCCCGGCCAACCAGCAGCAGGAAGCCTTCGAATTCTACCGCAGCAACCCCGAAGCGCTGAACGCGCTGCGGGCACCGATGTTCGAGGAGAAGGTGGTCGACCACCTGCTCGGGCAGATCTCGGTCACCGACGTCAAGGTCAGCAAGGAAGAGCTGATGGCCGACGACGAGGAAGCGGAAACCGCGACCAAGGCCAAGCCGGCGAAGAAGGCCGCGGCCAAGAAGGCTGAAGCCAAGGCGAACGAGGCCGGCGACGAGGCAGAGCCGAAGAAAAAGGCCGCGCCGAAGAAGAAGGCCGCCAAGGACGCCGAATAAGCTCCGCACCCGATGGAATTGATCAAGGCCGCCCCTGAGGCGGCCTTTTTCGTTGCGGAACTGCAACAGCTTATTTGCTTTGCGGGAAGCGGCCCTTGGCGATACCAAGCGTTGATCATTATCTGCGCTTCTGCTGCAAACCGTGTGGTTCCTGGAGGGGGCGTTGAGCCTATTCTTCGAAACGGGGCGTGCTGTCGCCTTGTCGCTTGTTCTGGCCTTCGCCTGTGATGTCGCCTACGCCGACGCGATTGGCGGCAGCTGGCGCTTTGCCACGGGTGACGATGGGCTTGCCACGGCTTCACTCCATGCCACCAACAAACTGATCACCGGGGGTGGCGCCTTGAGCTACAGCCCGGTCCTGACCATTGCCTGCCGGGCAGCCGGCGAACCGCGTTGGACCGAATGGCTGCAATTGAATGACGCGGTTTCGGCCGGCAGCAAGATCACAATGTCGGTTACCGTCGATGGTGGCGGCAAGTTCAACGAGAGCTGGTCGGTCGGGTCGCGAGGCCGATTGCTGATGCGCGACGGCGCCGACGGCATCAAGCGTCTTGTTCCCGCAAGCCGGCTGTTGCTCTCCTGGCGGTTCGGGTTGCTGTCGGGGCGCGGCCAGGCGGATTTCGACCTTGCGGGGCTTGATGAGGCGGTCGCGCAGATTGCCGGGAGCTGCAACACCGACCCGCCTTGAGCGCGCCCGGGTTCTAAACCTCAGCGATGCTTGGCTTTTTCTACCCGCCGCCTGGATTCCATGGTACATTGGTACCGCAATTCCACTGGGGAGGGCGGATATTCGGCCCAGATGCGATCGTCCAAGACACAAATGACGATCAGAGAGGAAATGCCATGCGCACTATAGCGTTTTTCGCTGCGGTGTCCGTTACGATCTTCGTCGCGCATCCGTCCCAGGCACAGGACGCCGCGGCTGGTGAGAAGGTCTTCACCAAATGCCAAGTCTGCCACATCGTAAATGAAGACAAGAACAAGATCGGGCCATCGCTGCACGGGGTCATCGGCCGCACCGCCGGGACGCATCCGGACTTTAAATATTCTGATGCCATGATTGCGGCCGGCAAATCCGGCGTCAAATGGGACGAACCAACACTCACGACCTACCTTCACGACCCCAAGGCTATGGTCAAAGGGACCAAGATGGCGTTTCCAGGTCTCAAGAACGATGCGGACGTGGCCAATGTCATTGCTTATCTGAAAACGTTTTCCAAGTGACCTGGCTTCTCCGCCATCCGTCCTTGCTCTACCGCGATTTTATCCGAACCGAAGGACAGCGTAAGCAAAAGCAGGGTACCAGTTCTCGCTTGCGCGGGCGTTCAGTTCGGGATCATGGCCCAGCTTGCCCGCTTCGATCAGTGGTCTGAAGATGTCGACTGGGGAAAGCCGCCTCAACGATACCGTCATCCGCCCCTCGGAAGCGACGGCGGGTGATTTCTTCGCGCTTATGAAGCCGCGGGTCATGGCGCTTGCCGTATTCACCGCTTTCGTCGGTCTGATGGTGGCGCCTAGCGGGATGAATCCGGCCATTGCCGTGATTGCAATCGGCGCGATTGCGATCGGAGCGGGAGCGGCGGGGGCCCTCAACATGTGGTACGACGCGGACATCGACGCGTTGATGTCGCGCACATCACGGCGGCCGGTTCCGTCGGGCCGCGTCACGCCGGGCGAAGCTCTCGGCTTCGGCCTTGTGCTTTCCGGGCTTTCGGTCATGACGCTCGGCGTACTGGTAGGCTGGCTTGCAGCATCGCTGCTTGCCTTCACCATCTTCTTCTACGTCGTCGTCTACACGATGTGGCTGAAGCGCTCGACGCCGCAGAACATCGTCATCGGCGGCGCGGCTGGCGCCCTTCCTCCGATGATTGGATGGGCCGCCGCAACTGGCGCCATCGGCATTGAAAGCCTCATCCTGTTTCTGATCATCTTTCTGTGGACGCCGCCGCATTTCTGGGCGCTGGCGCTGTTCAAGGTTGGCGACTACGCCGCTGCCGGCATTCCGATGATGCCGAATGTGGCAGGCCCTGCTTCAACGCGAAGGCAGATCCTTGCCTATGCGCTGCTTTTGGCGCCGGTCGGCGTGCTGCCTTGGCTCTTCGGATTCGCCAGCGGCTACTACGGAATTGCCTCGGCCGCATTGGGTGCCGCTTTCATCTGGCACGCCTGGAAGGTTCTGGCCGCTCCCGAAAAGGAACTGAAACCGGCCAAGGCGCTGTTTGCCTATTCGATCTTCTATCTTTTCGTGATCTTCGCCGCGCTGCTTGCCGACACCATTGTCACGCGCACTTTGATCTCAGCCGGAGTTTGAGCGCAGATCGCCGTTCGCGAACCGCTCTCCGGCGGCCGGTCGGCACGTGCCGTGCTAAAGATGCTTACAGAGCTGTCGCGATGGCAGCGCACAGAATCCCAGCAGCAGCAGAATGATCATGCCAGGCTGAGTATGAGAAGCGTCCTTGCGTCCATGGTCGTCACTTTCGACCAGCGCATGATCCTGAAAATCGGGATCGATTTTTGCTTCGCCGACCTCTGGTTGGGAAAGGATCATGCGCCAATCCAACGGGTACAGCATCTTTGCGTGCCCCAAAAACGGTGCGCGGCGCTGCTAAGCATATCGAAGAAGTGCCGCCAGAGGCAGCCGAGCCGCTCGGTCCTCCTATCCTTGCCAACAACGGGCGACAAGTCCCGCGCAGGGGAGTATGTTGATGGCGGTGCAGGTCGCGGTCTTGCGTGGCCAATCATGCAGACGACAGCACCGCGAAACCGCGACCTTCCGGACCCGGTCTGGAGGAACGGTCATGGCAAGCTTTCATGTGATAGCAGGCGCCAGCGAGACGCTGGAACATACCAAAATTAGGAAAATCGGTGTTTCCGACCTTTTCGACGCGCTCAAACGGGGCGTCGATGATTTCATGGTCAAACCGTCGCATATCGTCTTTCTCTGCCTGATCTATCCGCTCGTGGGCGTCGTGCTCGCCGCTTGGACTTCAGGCGCCAATGCTTTGCCGTTGTTGTTTCCGCTGGTTTCTGGTTTTGCGCTGATTGGCCCATTCGCGGCGATAGGCCTCTATGAAATCAGCCGTAGACGGGAGGCCGGACTCGACACCTCCTGGCGTCATGCATTCGAGGTCAGGAATTCTCCGGCGCTGCCGGCCATCGCGGCGGTCGGGATCATGCTGTTTGCAATTTTCATCACCTGGCTTTTGACGGCGCAGATGTTCTACCAATACCTTTTCGGCCCGGCTCCGCCGGAATCGATATCCGGCTTCATCAATGCAATATTCGCCACCGGACGTGGCTGGACGCTGATTGTCCTGGGACATGCCATCGGTTTCGTCTTCGCTGCGGTGGTGTTGTGCACGACGGTCGTCGCCTTCCCATTGTTGCTCGACCGCGATATCGGCGCCTATGAAGCGATCCACACCTCGGTGCGCGTGGTCCTGGCGAACCCGATCGTGATGGCCGTCTGGGGGCTGATCGTGGCCGTCGGCCTGATCATCGGCTCGCTGCCAGTATTCGCCGGGCTTGCCGTCGTGTTGCCGATCCTCGGTCACGCCACCTGGCATGTCTACCGCAAGGTTGTGGGGCCGCCCGCCAGACCGGCGAGTTGAGGAGGTTTTGCGTCATCGCACCGGCCAGAGTGCCGGTGCGAGCTTGATCGATCCGTCAATAAGCCCGGTGACTGAAGCGGGCCTGATGTGCACCCATGGTCAGGTTGCGGAAATCCTTGCCGCTGACATGCACCAGCGTTCTGTGGTCGCCGCCTTCGAAGTAGATGTCGGCGGCATCGCCAAGGCTTTCATCGACAATCACCGGCACATCGTAGGCTGCGCCGATCGGCGGGATGGCGCCGGTGTCGCAATCACCGAAGAGCGAAATCACCTCGTCTTCGGAGGCGAGCCCGAGACGCTTGTCCATGACGTCTTGCAATGTGCCGAGTTCTATCCTGTGGGTGCTGGGCACCACGGCCAGCGCATAGCCGAGCTCGTGGTGAACAACCACCGATTTGGCCACTATGCTGCCGGGTACATGCGCGGCAATGGCGGCCTGTCTGCTGGTGGATGTGCGATGGTGGGCGACAGTGTCGTATGAGATTCCCTTCTGGTCGATAAAGTCCTTCAGTCTGGCTGCGATCGTCATCTTGGTCTCCCTTTGCCGGAGTTCATGACGCGTGGGGAAACGAGGGAAATCATTCTCCCAATGTCGTTTCGGGTACTAAAAATGGACCGGTGCTGATGGTTCGCGTCAGGGCCCGGCTCCGAAAAACGCCAGCCGCGTGAAAAGCGTGTAATCCGCTTCGAAGACCATCATTGTCACAAACACCAGGACCAATATTGGCGGTAAGATGATGGCATATGCCAAAGCCAACCGTTCCCAAGCCATGTGCATGAAGACGGCGACGATCAATCCTGCCTTGAGGATCATGAAAATCAGGATCAGCGACCATCTGAGATAGCCGTGGAGGCCGAAATAGTCGACCAGGTAGGAGCAGGTGCTGAGGATGAACAGCCACGCCCACACCACCAGATAGAGCTTGATCGGGTGCTCCTGGTGAACCTCCGTATAGGCGATGCGAGTCGCCGGCGCTTCATGCGCGGCGTGAAGTGCGTCTTGCCCGAGGCCGTTTGCGGTTGCTTCAGCCATGTCTGCCTCTCACCAAAGATAGAAGAATGCGAAGATGAACACCCAGACCAGATCGACGAAGTGCCAGTACAGCCCCATGATCTCCACGTTCTCGTAGCGACCCGTACGGCTGGTGAAGAAGCCGCGCCGTCCGACGTCGTAGTCTCCGCGCCAGACCTTGCGCGCCACGATGATCAGGAAGATCACACCGACGGTCACATGCGTGCCGTGGAAGCCGGTAATCATGAAGAAGCATGAGCCGAATTGCGCGGCACCCCAGGGATTGCCCCAAGGCCGCACCCCTTCGGTGATCAGCTTGGTCCATTCGAAGGCTTGCATGCCGACAAAGGTCGCACCGAGTGCAGCAGTCAGAAGCATGAGAATTGCCGTCTTGCGGCGGTCGCGGCGGTAGCCGAAATTGACCGCCATGGCCATCGTTCCGCTGCTGGAGATCAGCACGAAGGTCATGATGGCAATAAGGATCAGCGGGATATCCGAGCCGCCGATACGGAGTGCAAAGACCTCGCTCGGATTGGGCCACGGCACGCGTGTGGAAATGCGCGCGGTCATGTAGGAGAGCAGGAAGCAGCCGAAGACGAAGGTGTCGCTGAGCAGGAAGATCCACATCATGGCCTTGCCCCAGGACACGTTCTTGAACGCGCGCTGATCCGAGGACCAGTCGGCGGCAATGCCTCGCCAGCCCGCTGGCCGTGGCTCCGTCTGGCCGATATGTGTCAGTGTCTGTGCCATGCGCTTGATCCCCTTAGGTCAGCAACAGCCGGCAAATATCGACGAACGTCGCGGCCCAGCCGGCGAGCAGGGCGAAGATGGCAAGCCAGACGAAAAGCAGGAAATGCCAGTACATGGCGCACAGCTCGACGCCGAGGCGAACCCGCTCCGGCCGCGCTCCAGTCCAGGCGCTGGTGGTGGTTCTGCCCAGACCCACCAGCCCTCCCAATATGTGCAGGCCATGCATGCCGGTTGTCAGGTAGAAGAAACTGTTGGCCGGATTGGAGGCCAGAAAATAGCCGTCGGCGGTCAGCTGCCGCCATGCCATGAGCTGTCCGATCAGGAAGGCGAGCGCAGTGAGCCCGGCCGTGGCAAGGCCGAGCCTGACTGTGTCGATCTGGCCCCTGCGCGCCGCGACCGAGGTGCATTGCAGGGCTATGCTGCTCAGGACCAGCACGCCGGTGTTGAGCCAGAGCAGCCGCGGCAGCGGCAACGGCTGCCAGTCCGGCACCGCCATCCGCATGAAATAGGCGCTGGTAAAGAGCGCGAAAAGGCAGCCGACGACGGCGAGAAAGACGCCGAGGCCGATCTTGGCGGTTGGCAGCGTTGACCGGTTGAGGGCGACAACATCTCCGGCCAGACCTTGCTCGAGCCATGGCTTCGACATCAGCCCCTGATGTGAAAGCCACCATCCGGCAAAGCCGGCGACGACGAACAGGAAGACTATGATGACGCTCATGTCGGCTCTCTCGATGGGCCGAAGGAGCCCGGCATGTTCTGCGGGATGAAATCCTCCTTGGCGCCCGGCACGCTGTAATCATAGGCCCAGCGATAGACGATCGGCAGGTTCTTGCCGAAATTGCCGTGGGCCGGCGGTGTTTGCGGCGTCTGCCATTCGAGGGTCGTAGCCCGCCACGGATTGCCGCCGGTCTCGCGGCCGTGGCGGATGCTCCAGATCAGGTTGAACAGGAACACCATCTGGGCAAAGCCGACGATGAACGCCATGATGCTGATGAACGAGTTCAGGTGGCGGGCCGACTCCGTCATGATGGTCATGTCGGTCAGTTCGGCATAGCGCCGCGGCACGCCCATCAGGCCGAGGTAGTGCATGGGGAAGAAAATCAGGTAGGCACCGAGGAACGTGACCCAGAAATGGAACCGGCCCAACGTCTCGTCGAGCATCCGGCCGGTGACCTTCGGGTACCAATGGTAGATCGCGCCAAAAACCACGAGAATCGGGGCGACACCCATGACCATGTGGAAATGGGCGACGACGAACATCGTGTCGGACAGCGGAACATCGACGACGACATTGCCGAGAAACAACCCGGTCAGCCCGCCGTTGACAAAGGTGACGATGAAGGCCAGGGCAAAGAGCATAGGTATGGTGAGATGGATGTCGCCGCGCCACAGGGTCAGTACCCAATTGTAGACCTTGATGGCGGTTGGAATGGCGATGATCAGCGTCGTGGTGGCAAAGAAGAAGCCAAAATAGGGGTGCATGCCGCTGACATACATATGGTGCGCCCAGACCACGAAGCTCAGCGCGCCGATGCCGACGATGGCCCAGACCATCATCCGGTAGCCGAAGATGTTCTTGCGGGCATGGGTGCTGATCAGGTCGGACACGATGCCGAAGGCCGGCAGCGCCACGATATAGACCTCGGGATGGCCGAAGAACCAGAATAGGTGCTGGAACAGGATCGGACTGCCGCCATTGTGCGCCAGTTGCTGGCCCAGCTCGGAGATTGCCGGCATGAAGAAGCTGGTGCCCAGGACCCGGTCAAGCAGCATCATCACGCTGGCAACGAACAGCGCCGGAAAGGCGAGCAGCGCCATGACGGTCGCAGTGAAGATGCCCCAGACGGTCAGCGGCAGGCGCATCATTGTCATGCCGCGCGTGCGGCCCTGCAGCACGGTCACCACATAGTTCAGGCCGCCCATCGTGAAGCCGATGATGAACAGGATCAGCGAGGAGAGCATCAGGATAATGCCCCAGTCCTGGCCGCCTGGTGTGCCGCTCATAATGGCCTGCGGCGGGTAGAGCGTCCAGCCGGCCCCAGTCGGCCCGCCGGGCGCAAAGAAGCTCGACACCAGGACCAGCACGGCGAGCAGGTAGATCCAGTAGCTCAGCATGTTGACATAGGGAAAGACCATGTCGCGCGCGCCGACCATCAATGGGATCAGATAGTTGCCAAAGCCGCCAAGGAAGAGAGCGGTGAGCAGGTAAATCACCATAATCATGCCATGCATGGTGATGAACTGGTAATAGGCTTCCGGGGTGATGAAGTTGAACGTACCGGGGAAGCCGAGTTGCAGCCGCATCAGCCAGGATAGCACCAGGGCGACCAGGCCGATTCCCGTTGCTGTCGCCGAATACTGGACGGCTATCACCTTTGCGTCCTGCGAGAAGATGTATTTTGTCCACCAGCTGTGAGGATGGTAGAGTTCCACTTCCGCGACTTCGGCCGGTGGGATTCCATCTGCAGGCGTGATGTCGACCATGGGAACGCTCCGTGTTCTTTTCAGCGAGACCCGACCGTTTCGAGCTTTGCTGCAACGTTCAAACCTGACGCCATCGTGCCCGATGCCTGGTCCGCCGAGCCCGTTTTCTGGGGTGCCGACAGCTGCGCGAAAGTCTGCTGCTGACCAATCCAGGCCAGGTAGTCTTGTTGCGTGTCGACGACGACCACACCATGCATCAAAGGATGCCCTTGTCCGCAAAGTTCGGCGCAAAGGACCTGAAAGGTTCCGGTCTTGGTCGGGGTGAACCAGAAATAGGTGACCGAGCCCGGGACCATGTCCATCTTGGCGCGGAATTCCGGCACGAAGAAATCGTGCAGCACATCAATGGAGCGAAGCAGCATCTTGACCGGTTTGCCGACCTGCAAATGCAGGTCAGCGGCTTCGACCACGACATCGTCCTGACCATTGGGATCGCCGGGGATGATCCCCAGCGGATTGTCGGCACTGACGTCGCGTGTGTCCGACGTGCCGAGCTTGCCATCCTTGCCGGGCAGGCGGAAACTCCATTGCCATTGCTGGCCAATGACCTCGACCTCGGTCGCGTCGCTTGGAACGGTAACAAACCGGCTCCAGACGAACAGGCCGGGAACCAGCAACGTCGTGACCCCAACTGCGGTGACGATCGTCAGCCACGATTCGAGCCGCTTGTTTTCCGGTTCGTAGGCAGCTCGGTTGCCTTCCCGATGACGGAAGCGGAAGACGCAATAGGCCATGAATAGAACCACGGCGGCGAAGACGACGCCGGTGATCCAGAAGGTGATGATGATGGTGTTGTCGATATAGTCCCAGTTCGAGGCAATCGGCGTCCACCACCATGGGCTCAGGAGGTGAAACGACACTGAGCCCACTACAATCAAAACGAGTACAAGCGCTACGGCCATGTCCCGTCCCTCCGGCATTCCAGGGGCGCGAAGCCGTCCCGAAAAATACCAGCTGCATCATAGCTCGATTTGGGGTCGCAATTCCAGCGCCGACTATCTTGACGGGAAAAAATGCAGCTTTTGCGCTTCGAGGCGGGCCATTCCCCAGGGCGGGACCAGGTCCTTTATCATGGAATGGCGTTTCTCCGCCCAACGATGATGGTCATGCGGCAAGGCCTTGCCGCTTGGCCGGATCGACAATCTCCTTGGTCATCTCGATATCGGCATCTTCAACCACCGGGGCTGGCGACGGTTTTCGCGCATGCGTTGACGGAAAAGCCGCCTATCTCCGATTTCGTGGGAAGATGTCCGGCGGGACAGGTGCGCGGGATAGCGGCAGACTGGTTTCCTTGGCCAGTTTTCTTCCCAAGGGCCAGAAATGGCAATGCCGCCGGGGGAGGCCCGGCGGCATGTGTTCTTGGCTGACTATCGCCGCTTCGGCCGCGATGCGCTACGGGCCTGTCCCTGCTTGGATCGTGGCGGCCGCCTGATCGATCTTGCCGGCAAGGACGCCCTGGGCCCAGGCAGTGACCTGGGCATCGACGGGCTTGTTGGCCATACCCGCCAGCGCTGCGTCAAGCGATGCCTGATCGGTGCCGACGGCCGCCGCGGTGGCTGCCGCCTCGGCCTGGGCCGCCGCCGCATTGTCGGTGTCGACAATGGCCTGCTGTGCGGTGATCTGGTCTTTCACAGCCTGGATCTGGGCAGTCGTGGCTGACGAATCCGCCTGCAGCGCGGTCAGCTGCGCGTTCAGAGTATCCAGTTGGGCCTGGGCGGTGGCCGCTGTCGCGGCCGCCGCGTCAGCCGCGGCCTGGGCGACCTTGGCTTTCGCGGACTGTGTCACATACGCCTGAATGGCAGCGAACTTCTTGCTCCTGGAATTCATGTAAGCGTTGATATTGCGCTGCAGCGAGTTCAGCCGGCCGAGCTTGGCATGGATGTTCTTGTCGTTGGGCACGGACGCGACCTGAGTCGTATCGACCGTGGTGTCGGTCGTTGTGTCCGTTTCCGTCTTGGCCGCATGCCCTGGAGCCGACGCAGACTTGCCATGCGAAGCGCCACTGTTGCCATTCCCATTGCCATTGCCATTGCCATTACCCTTGCCGCCGCCGCCGCCGTTGCCTTGGCCGCCGCCGTTGCCGCCGGCATTGCCACCGCCATTGCCGTGCCCGTTGCCGGCGAGCGCCGGGGACGCAAGAAGCGCCAATGCGGCAAGTACCGCGAACAGAGTTTTTCGGTTTGTCATAGTGTCTCTCCTCGGGAATCGCCACTCCGCCCAACGCTAAAACAGCCTCTTATGAGAAATCGCTAAAAGTACAGAATAAACTTTGGCTAAATGTGTCCCTAATCCCTTGGCCGGATCCAGAAGGCGCCGTAACCTCCTGATATTACTTCAAAATCGGCGCAGTAAAACTACTACTGTACTGAAGTCCCATACTAGCCGGACGATGGTCCTAGGCATCAACCCCAGCGGTTAGGCAGAAGTTGCGGGCTGGTTTATAGGAAGCACGCTGAATTGTTGAAAGCTTGGCCACGGTACGACGCGCCATGCGAGCCACATGCGCTAGATCAGCAGCAGGCCCTTCATGCTGGAATGGCCTTTTCGCCCGATGATGATGTGGTCGTGCACGGCGATGCCCAGCCGCTTGGCCGCGTCGATGATCTCCTTTGTCATCTCGATATCGGCGCGTGAGGGCGTCGGGTCGCCTGAGGGGTGGTTGTGCACCAGGATGATCGCGGTCGCCGACAGTTCGAGCGCCCGCTTGACCACTTCTCTGGGATAGACGGGTGTGTGGTCGACAGTGCCGGTCTGCTGTACTTCGTCGGCGATCAGCGCGTTCTTCTTGTCGAGGAACAGGATGCGGAACTGCTCGCGTGCCTCGAACGCCATGGCCGAGCGACAGTAGGCGAGAAGCTGCGTCCAGGACGACAGGACTTCACGGCCATGGACTTCGCCGCGCGCCATGCGCTGCGCTGTCGCCGCGACGACCTTCAGGTCGAACGCCACCGCCGGGCCGACACCCTTGATCTCCTGCAACAGGTTGACGGGCGCGCCAAGCACCTCGGCCAAAGTGCCGAAGCGCGCCAGCAGCGCCTTGGCGGTCGGCTTGGTGTCGGCGCGCGGGATCAGGCGGAAGAGCAGGAGTTCCAGGAGTTCATAGTCGGGCAGGGCATCCGGACCCGCCGAGGCAAAGCGCTCGCGCAGGCGGTCGCGATGGCCGAGATAGTGTGGTTTCTCCTCGGATACCGGCCTGGCTTTCGCCGCGGGTGGTACCGGCACCTCGGAGAAGAAACTCCGCTCGTCGTCGTCGCTGACTTTCCCCATGCGCCCCCGCATCCGGCAATCAATCGGGCAAAACAGTCGCCCGACATGTCAAAATATCAGGCCGGCAGGCCGGGGCGGTCGAGTTTTGCGGGCGAGAGCGTGAAAATCTCGCAGCCCGCGTCGGTCACGCCGATCGTGTGCTCATACTGTGCCGACAGCGAGCGATCACGCGTCACCGCCGTCCAGCCATCCGACAGGACCTTCACATGCGGCCGGCCCAGGTTGATCATCGGCTCGATGGTGAAGATCATGCCGGGCCGCATTTCCACGCCTTCACTGGCGTTGCCATAGTGCAGGATGTTGGGCGCATCATGGAACAGCTGGCCGACGCCATGGCCGCAGAAGTCGCGCACCACCGAGCAGCGTTCCGCCTCGGCATAGGTCTGAATGGCGGCGCCGATGGCGCCGGTGCGGGCACCCGGCCTGACCGCGGCAGTGCCGCGCATCAGGCATTCATGCGTGACCTCGAGCAGGCGTTCCGCGGCGCGCTTGATGGTGCCGACGGGATACATGCGCGAGGAGTCGCCGTGCCAGCCATCGAGGATGTAGGTGACGTCGATGTTGACGATGTCGCCATCCTTCAACGGCTTGTTGTCTGGAATGCCATGGCAGACGACATGGTTGATCGAGGTGCAGGACGATTTCGTATAGCCGCGATAATTGAGCGTCGCCGGCAGCGCGCCATGGTCCATGCCGAATTCGAAGACGAAACGGTCGATGGTATCGGTCGTGACGCCGGGAGCGACCATAGGCACCAGTTCGTCCAGGCAGCGCGCGGTGAGGTCGCATGCCTTGCGCATGCCGGCAAACCCTTCCTCGCCATAAAGGCGGATCTGGCCGGTATTTCTGAGCGGTGCCGTGGCGGCGTCGAGATAGGTGACCATTTTGTCCGTGTAGAAGGTGGGGCGCTGCAGGAGTGCTGGCGTGAAGATCCCCCCAGATTTGGCACTTGGGGGCAAAAGGTTCAAGGAAGAACTGTCTGATACCGCCCGAGTGGGCGGGATATTGGTCTGGTCGGGGTCATCTCTGGTCGGTTTTGCACGGTTTGCTTTCTTTTCCGCCCATCGTGCGTTAGGGCGGGTTATGTTTTGGAGATCGCCTCCCTCACGCAAGTGCGCCAGATCGCTTGAAGCGCCGCTGACGGCAGCCTGCTCATGTCTGATGGGCCTGGTGCTGCTGGCGATGCTGTGTCTCGGCCGGCCTGATGTGCCAACCTTCGCGGACCCTGCACAGGGCGGCGTCAGCGTTGGTCTGGAACGGTCGGGCGAGTTGGCGGCACTGCCGCGTGTCACCAACAAGGCGCAGGCGCTGGAGGTTCGCGGCGCCCGGCCAGTGCTGGCCAAATTCGCCAGCGGCCATCCGGCCCTGCCGGCGCCGCAAGCTGTCTTCCTTCGGTTCGATCCGACGTTACCTGCCGTATTTATTGCCGACCATGGGGCGATCGGCGCGCCCAGCGTAAACAGCAACCAGCCGCGCGCGCCGCCGTCCACGCGGGCCTGAGCGGTCCAGGACCGCAGGTTTCACCATCATTTCGCATGCCACTCGTGTCGCGACCCGTGCGGCGGCCGTCAGCCGCGCATTGGTGGCGCGACGCGTCATTTCCGGATCAATTCAATGCAACGGATCAAGACATTCAAAAGCCTGTCGCGAGCGGCTTCGGCCGCCTCATTCCTCTCCGTCCAGGCGCTCATCTGCATCGGAACCGCTTATTGGGCGATCGCCGAGACGCTCTATTTGTCCGGAGCCGGAGCGCTTGTCCTTGGCGTCCTATTCGCGTTGCCGTCGGCCTATGTTCTGCTGACCGTGGTGCGCATGGCCTTCGACGCGGAGACCGACCTGGCCAACCAATGATCACGCTGCCGGGATGCATTGGGGGGACCTGCCGGGCCGCTCGGCGCCGGTAGGTTTTCCTCGGCCCGTTGCGGCAAACGCGACCGCTTCCGCAGTGACGACACATTTGCGTGGCACGTCAGACCAAGCAACTTTTGACGACGAACGGCGTTGCTGGGGCGACGCCGGTTCTGGAGATGTCGGATGGATAGATTGCAATTCGAGGTGCCGGTGCGGATCGCGCCAGGGTCCGGCTTGCCCGTCGAGGAGATCTATAGCGTCGAGCAGGCGCTCGATTTTCTCCAGGACTGGCCGGCACGCCGGCAGGGACCGGTTTATCAAAAGGCTTTCAATGCCTGCTTCGGCGCAACGGTGGATGTAGTCAAGACCGAGGATGCCTGCCGGGCATTCATGGCGTTCTGCCGTGTCACCGGACTGATGGCCAGCGACATGATGGCGCCGCGCAAGCGTGGCGGTGAGGCCAGGGTGCTCCAGGCCTGAGGCCCGCTCCGCCTATCCCGATCAAACCAGCTCGACTTGATTGCACATTACGATCCGGCGACCAGATCGTCTCGATAGCGGCGTTAAGCTTCCGTTTCCACCTTCGCGGCTAGGCCATTGCTTGTTCAGCAATGGTTGATTCGTTGCGTCAGTCTCATGGTTCGGAAGATGTCCCCAGAAAAAGTCCGTGCGTTCCCGATCGACCGTCAGCTATTCTTGGTCAAAGAAGTTGCAGCCAATCTCGGCAATCTGCACGGCGAGACCGCCACCTCCTTCTGGAAGGCAAAAGCGGTCGAGTTGCTTGATCTCGTCGTTGGATCCGGCAGGGACAGGGCGGCAGCCAGTGACGAAGTACGCAGGTTTTTCCTTGCGGTACAGAGAGAACTTTCGGCTGGCACGACCGCCGAAGCGACACCAGTTCTTTCAGCCTGAAGTAATATCCAACCCCCGATAACTCCACGCTATTTGCACGACGGCGCGCGAACGCGGGTCGTAGCTGAGACTCGGCAAGCGATGGAGCGCTCGGCCTCGACTTCGGCGGTCGCGCGGTCATCTTGCTGCCGTCCTCGCTCGGCCTGCACCTCGACACGACGGTCGCCCCTGGCGGGACGACGCTGCAGGCCCGGGCCGCGCGGCATGGCAGCATGAGTTCAAGCCGGACCGCTCGGTGCTTTCGTCGTCCAGGGCGCTGGCGCTGCCGAGGACGCAGTCGCCGTCACCGCCGGCGTCAAGCTGAACTGGGGTTCCAAGACATCCGTCTTCGCCACCTTCGACGGCAAGTTCGCCGACCGGGTGCATACCTATGGCGGCAATGTCGGGTTCAGGGTGAACTGGTAGGGCAGGGCGTCGGCACGAACCTGTCGCAGGCTGGCAGCTCTGAGGCTCGCCTTCGCTGCCCGCATCTAGCCTTCGTATCGGCTGTCCCGTCAGAAAAGCATGGGACGATACCGATAACCTCGTCTGCAGGACCTTAGTCCCAAGTCTGCCAGACATAAGTCCTACTGTGCGCGGATCGGCCAACGAAAATTCTTTCTTTTTGAGGCCAATAGGCCACCGATCAAAAAATGAACCGAACTTTTTAGCCGTTCGTTCATATGTGCGTGTCTTCTAATTTGTCATGACTTTCAAACGCTTCACCCGAATTCGGCTTATAGCGGACGGTATACGCCGGGGTACGAGCGCGAATGTTGCCACCATATTCGCCCTGACCTTACCGATCGTCGTCGGGGCGGCGGGCTTCGGTATCGAAACGTCCTACTGGTATTACAACAGCCTCAAACTTCAGGCGACGGCCGACGCCGCGGCCTATGCCGGCGCGCTCGAACAGATCTCTGGGTCAGACAAGCCGACGATCGTCGCGGCCGCGACCCAGTCGGCCGCCTCCAATGGGCTGGGTTCCGGCACGATCGTCGTCAACACGCCGCCGGCGTCCGGACCGAACACGGCGAAGAAAGCGGTCGAGGTCATCGTCAGCCAGAACCTCGACCGGATGTTCACTTCGATCTTCACGCAGGGCCAGGTTCCCGAAAAGGCGAGGGCGGTGGCCCTCATCACCAATGCCTCGAAGGCCTGCGTGCTAGCGCTCGATCCATCCGCATCGCAGGCTACGCTGTTTTCAGGCAACACCAGCGTGAAGCTCACCGGTTGCTCGGTGATGTCCAATTCGATTGCCTCGGATGCCATCAAGCTTCAGGGTTCGGCAGGCCTCCAGGCCGATTGCCTGATAACGGCGGGCGGCGTCTCTCTCAACAACCCCGTCACGACAGTTTGCGCAGCCCCGATCACCCAGGCGCTGCCGGCCGCCGATCCATTCGCCGGCCTGCCGACGCCGGCGGCCACCAACCCCTGCCAGAACAGCAACAAAGCGACGCTGGCGCCGGGTACGTACTGTAATGGGCTCAGTCTTAGCGGCAGCGTCGCCCTCCAGCCGGGCGTCTATGTCGTTCAGGGCAATCTCAAGATAAACGCCAACGCTGCCATTACCGGCACCGGGGTGACCATCTTCATGTCGGGCAGTTCGACGGTCAGCATAAACGGCAATGCCTCTGTGCAGCTCAGTGCGCCGACTTCAGGCACCTATTCAGGCGTTCTGTTCTATGGCGACAGGACAGGTAACAGCGCATCCAGCACCTTCAACGGCACGGCCGACTCGCTACTGACTGGGGCCATCTACTTCCCAAAACAGCAGATCAGCTATCTCGGCAATTTCTCGGGCAACAGCGGCTGCACCCAGGTCGTCGCCAACACGATCCAATGGTCCGGAAACTCAACCATCAATCAGGATTGCACGAGCCTTGGCATGCAAGATATTCCGGCCACGCAGTCCGTGGCGCTGGTCGAGTAGCCTGCCGTGGAGCGTCGATCGATCTCGTATCTTAAAGATGAGGCGGGCGTTGCGGCCGTCGAGTTCGCAATGATTCTACCCTTCCTGTGCGTTGCGCTGCTCGGCATCCTGGACGGCTGGTCCTACGTGACGAGTTCACTGTCGATGCGCGCAGGCGTCAAGACTGCCGCGAACCTGGTCATGGCAGGATCGACCAATGATACGGCGACCCAGGCCGTTGCCATTTCGAGTTGGGAGAAGCGGCCGGCGGATGGCCAGGTCACGCTAAGCCGGATTTACATGTGCGGGACGACCGTGGTCGACGCCGCCACCCTGTGCAGTGGGCCCAAGGCGCCATCGGTCTATGTCCAGATCCAGGCGTCGGCCACCTGGGTGCCGCCCTTCACCTTCGGCGCCTTTTCCACGTCCAGCGTCATCGGCCACCTGGAGGTGATCCGTGTCCGCTAGAGGCGTCCTTCGTTTCACGGAAACGCAGGCCCGCTCCATGTCCTTGCTGGGACGCAATTCCGGACGGAAAACCGCTTCGCACTTTTCCTGGACCTGCGCCAAGGCAGCCGTGTTCAGGCGGGATCGATCGGGCGGTGCCGGGTTGGAATTCGCATTGATCGCCCCCTTTCTCATCATGCTTTTGTTTGGCATCTTCGCCTTCGGCTGGTCGATGAACTCCATATCCAGTGTTCGCTATACGCTGGAGATGTCGGCACGCTCGCTGCAGCTTCAGAACACGCTGACCCAGGCGGACATCCAGGCTATCGCTACACAGAAACTTCAGGCCCTGGGTTTGAAGGATGTCGTCGTCACGATCGTCATGGATCCGGCGAGTGGTGGCTTCCGCATGGCACATCTGACCGCCAGCTATGCCTTCGTCATCAATTTTCCCTATTTCAGCGCCTTCCCGATCAACTACGCGACGACCGTTACCGTGCCGCTGGTCGGCGGATAGGCCACGGTCCGCCAAGCATGAGCTTTGGTGATCAAGGGATGTACGGCCCGCTGCCTTACCCTGGCGGGTCGCTATTGCGCGGCCGTCCGCATGATCGCCGTCGCAATCGGCCTCGTCGCCTCAATCCGTCCAAGGCAATGATCCGGAATATTCGGCCGAATTGCCTCGGCGCATTCTCTGTCCATGGCCGCGACAGCTTCGCCAGACACTACGTTCGCGGCGTGGGTAGTGGTGGATGATGCGAAAAGAACCGTCTGAGTTATGAGAGCCGAAAAGACGGCGACCTGTATCAGAACGGCGGCAAAGGCGATCTTCTTGAGCATGCGGCGAGAACGCGTGGCACTTCCACTGGTTCCCTCCATGTCACGCTCTTGTCGCGCGGGCGAGGCTTCCCATTATCCCTGGGGGACGGAGCGCCGTTGCCGTCAATGGAACGGCGGATCCTTTGCAGCGGCAAATGGTTCAGGCGCCACGGACATCACGGTCCAATAGTCGTATGGCGGGTTCACGACGATGTTCGGCATTGGCGCGATCGATGCCCTCCACGGTGATCGCGAAGGTGCCGTTTTCGACCCTACCTATCCAGCCTTTTGCTTTCAGATACCAAAGATGAAATTCGAGATGCTCACGAGGACAACCTGACAGGCGTTCAAGTTCTGTATCGCCAATGCCAGGATCGTTGACGTCTTGTCGGCGTTTGACGTAAAGAAGCGAGAGAAGTTTTGCCTGAATTACGACGTCACGCTCTATACCTTTGTTATTGCCGGTTTCCTCAATCAACTCGCGGCGAAGCTTCAAGTGGTCTTTGTACTTGATGTCGTACTGAGCGCGTTTGACCGGGTCTTTCAGGATGTTATGAGCTTCCACGATTTCGCTAAAGCGTGCCTCATCGCCGGTGTCTTGGTTGTCGGGATGGTAGCGCATGGCAAAGTAACGAAACACCCGCTCTAACGTTTCCGAGTTGGCGTTCGGGCTAATTTCGAGAATTTCATAATAGTCAATGAACATAGAGTTGGTTCCCCTGGCGCGCTTATATGCCGATTTACCAGAATACGGAATATCCAACGGCTCAGGATCAAGTCTAGGTGGAGATGTCAGAGCTTTGCTTTGCAAAATCCAGACCTTGGTTCACGGCGATGGACGGTATCAATCACCGCCACGGACAGATGTCGGGCGCCTGTTGGGCGAGGCGCTTCCGGGTGAGCGCTTGCCCAAGCAGACACCCAGATTCGCGACCCTGCACAGATCGCCGATTCGGCAGTGCAAGGTAGGTTTCATCGCGGAAGCTGCCTCTATCGAAGGGGGATTTTCATAGGGTGTTCGAGAGTGGCGAACTCATGGCGCGCTTCGCTGCTCAGACGCTTGGGCTGCTACTACCCCGGACAAGCCCCGGCAATGGGATGGCTCAACCAATCGCTGGCGACGAGCGCGAAGAGATCACTAGCGGGAACCTATCCGGTCGATCACGACCCGCTCGGATTCATCGGCGGTGTGTCATCGTTCCGCAGGAAACGTCCCAGGGAGCTTCGGTTCGCCAGGCGCATGCTGCGGAAGGAAATTAGAGCCCGAAAGAGAAAACCCAAGGGTTGGTATCGTACCCCAGGCGCGGCTTGGGTTTGCTTGTGTCAGTCTGTGATGAAATGGCGGTACCGGTTGCCGTACAATCCAATTTTGCTGCCTTTACCGCCTTGATCGACAGACCGGCACATGCGTTGGCAGTGACCTTTGCCTTCTTTTCATGCGCCACAGCGGCACTTGACGCGGCAAGGACAACAGCCGCGCACGCGATAGCAAGTTTCATTAGAAGCTCCTATTTTAGTAAAAACTAATGAAAAGTTAACGTAACGTCAGATAACCGTCAACGGATAGGATCGACCCCGGTGGTGCCATCAAAGTCCGCGGTCGGTGCACGTGATTTCGGAAACCGAATTGTGCCACCACTCGGTACAAGTCGACCCAAGGGCCGGCGGCAAAGTACGCGGCAGCCGCCAAAGGCGGTTCGGACGGCCACGGCGTGACGAAGTCTCTTGCTGACCAGTTCGGCGGCCAACTCCAGATACGAAGTTGAATACTTCGCACACAAGTTTGGTCTGATGGTTGAGCAGGTTCGCGATCTTGTTCAGCGACACGGCCACGATCGGGAACTACTCGAACGCCGAAAAGCTCCGAACATGATTACTTTGTCGACCGCCGGCGGGATCCGAATCCTAAGCTTCAGTGCGCTAGGTGCGGAGAGAAGGCGGCCCGGCTGCCGGGGGTTTTTCCTTTGGGGGACCAGCAGCCGAGCCATGCCGGAGTTCCTCCCGGCTGATTTGATCATGCTCTTATATTAGCAAGAACGCAAATACGATTTGTAATCTGATATGAGCGCTCCCGGGAGACGCCAGCGCGCGCCAGAGGCCTCGGCGATGTAGGACAGCGGCGGCGGGAGACGCATGCTGGCGGGGCTGCTACGCTTACAAATCCGTCAGATAGGTCTTCATCGCCCGATGCGGCATGCCAGCTTCCTCGAACGCGTCGCCATAGGCTACGAAACCGAGCTTCCTTCGTCCAGACGCTCAGTCGTAGATGATCTGGCTGCGCGATCCGTCCAACGTGATGAAGCCGATGTGCCGCCGATCCTGATAGAACTCGCACGACGCGACCAACCGATGGGGGGCATGCGCCTTGTTGCGGATTTCGAATTCGATCGTCACCTTCAGCGGATCAACTTGCTCCGTGACGCTGATGCGCCTGTAACTCTTGTGACTCTCACCATGCAGTTCGAAAAACCGCAGAAAGTTCTCACACCGTGCGATCGGGGTCAGCGCCGGCTCCGAGGCTGCCGGCGAAAGCATCAATGCGTAGGCGCACAACGCGGCCAGGATCGCGGTCATTTCCTCAACCTAACGCCGGCGCCGCCGTCGACCGTCTGTCCGTCTTCGAGGAAGATAGCGCCGGCTTCACGGAGCGCGTTCCAGGACCTCCAGTGTGGCGTTGCGGGGGTTGACATTCCGGTCTCGAAATTCTGGAGCGTCGCAACGCCGACCTTGGCCGCGTCGGCGAGGTTCTGCTGCGCGCGAGCGGCGCGGCACTGTGTCGGCATCATCAATTCGATCATCCCCCAGAAACACCTTCGTGCAAGGCGTTGGTCGCGTCGAGGAGCTTTCGAAAAACCTCTATCACGTTTCGTACTTCGCCAACCAGCGCGGTTTCGACGGTAACCAGGAATGCGTCTGCGTTGCCAAGTTCATCGTGACGTTCGAGACGATGCTGGCGATGTCGGCGGCGACGGTAAGGCACACCGAAATCAGCGATGAGGAGCTTTTCGGCCCGACTGGCGGGGCGACAGTCAATTGACTCAAAGACTGGCCATTTTTTGGCCCGGCGACTTCGGCTTCCGGGCCTTTTGCGTTCAACGGAACGAGATGCCGGGAAGCCGGTTAACTGGGTATGCCAATCAAGGTCAAAGAACCTCCGGCGAGGCCCGACCCGAAGAAGCCGCCTGTCCGTCGTCCCGACGAGGAAGAATCGCCACAGCCCAAACATGTCGATCCGCCGCCGCGAGATGTGCGAGAGGCACCAGTACCAAATCCCAACGGCGATAAGAAATCCTAAGCGTTCCCCAGGCGAAAAAGGGCCCGGCTGCTTCGGGGGGCGGCATTGCTATGTCTGTGGCGGAAAAATCACGCAACTCGAATGTCCAGCACTTCAACTGGCGCGAGCTTATTATCCAGCTAAGCGAGGCGTACCATTGTCCACGGGTAAAAGGGGACACTCCTCCCGAACTGGCGCCCGCTGCGGAATAACGTGGTGGGCGTTTTCTTTACCCCGCAACGGCCGAGCCCGACCGATCACGACATCGCGGAAGTTTTTGGCCCGCTGCCTCACGGTGGCGGGCCGTTATCCCTTGGAAACAGGCTTTCCAGCCGCCGCCAGTTTGGCCAGAAAGGAGCAGGTCGACCTCCTTTGCCAGATCCTTTGCAGTGTAGCCATGCGCACGAAGCATCGATTGCAAGCAGCGCTTGGAGCAGCGGCGGCCTTGGAGCTTTGAAAGGACGTTACAGGCCTCGAGATAGTCACAGCGATAGTCTGTGGAACTTCAGGTGAAACCGGGCCGCGACCCGCAGCGCGAGGCACCACCAGTTCCCAATCAGTTCGAGGCTCTTCTTTATCTGATAATCCACCGGTCGCACGCCGGGCATTGAGTTGTTCTGTACGCCATTGTGAGATTTTGGCTGCCATGGAAAAAGGCCTTAGCTGACCAAGCGGTGTGTATGGCAATCGTACAGCGCGGACACTTCATCCGACTTCTTCCCTCGAAAGCGGCATGCGAATGTCCTCCTCCGTCCGCGACCGTTTATTCGGTGCTTATTCGACAAGTTCAGGGGGTAGGTGCCAAGCGCTTGAAATCTCTGGTACGCCCAAGGGGAATCGAACCCCTGTTACCGCCGTGAAAGGGCGGTGTCCTGACCGCTAGACGATGGGCGCGCTCAGATGAAAGCGGCTTATACTGACGTTGCACGCAACCGGCAACCCGTCTGTGGCCGCTCGCGACAACTTTTTTCCGACCTGCCGAAGCGATCGATTTGCGCGGCCTTGACACCAGTTTCCGGCCGGTGCCCCAACAAGACGACCGCATCGATTTGCGAACTCTTTCAGGCGATTGCGAGCCACTTCGACGTTGGATCGCCCCGCAACACCAGATTCTGGTTGGTGTCCGGCTGGCCCACTCCGAAATCAGCCCTCGTCACCGCCGCCGCGCCGCCGGCAGCGCCAGTTCCAGTCGCGCTCGGGACCGACATCGACGTGAACCGATTCGGTGTGGCAGTAGGTGCCGACGCCGCCACGACCGGGCATCGTCCTGACGTAGCTCGCCAGCTCCCATTTGGAGACGCCGGGCACCTGGATGTCGGCGGCGGCGCAATACATGTGCAGCGAATTCTTGGCGCCGTTGGCGCGACGGTTGCGGGCAGGGTCGCGATAGCCCGAGGTGACGACCATCTTGCGGCCGTAATGGCCTTCGATCGTCTTCAGCACGCGCACCAGCGACGGCTTCAGGCAGGCCACATCGACGCTTTCGTTCTGCCTCAGCAGCCCGTTGGGCGCCAGGCGCGCCATGCCGGCGGCGGACGCAACCTGATAGGAGCCGCCTTCGTCCTCGTTGAGGTCGACGTCGCTTTCATCGTCGAGGCCGGATTTGCGCTTGATCTCGAACAGGGCCGTCTGGCGCACGCCGGGCAGGGCGTCGCTGCCCGTGATGTGACCGGCCTCGTCACCGGTCGAAGCCAACCGTATCGGCTTTGCCGTGGAATCGGCGGAGGCCAAAGTGATGATCGGCTTTGCCGCCGCCGGCGCTGGTTTGGCCTGCGCGGCCGGCTGTTCGCCCGATCGCGTGTTGACCAGCGGAGCAGGCGTCGCCGAGGCAGGCGTGGCGCCAAACATCGAGGCCAGGAAGCCTCTTCTTTTCGGCGGCTCGGCTTGCGGTGTTTCACCCGCGGTCACATAGACCGGGTTGTTCATCACCGGCGCCGCGGTGGGCTTTGGCGCCGTCACGGCGGCATCGGCGGTGGCGATCTTCTGGGCGACCGCGTCGGTCTGCTGCGCCGTCTGCACCGGCTGCTGCAGGGACTGCGGCGTTTGTCCCGCGATTGTTTCAGCGCCGGCCGGCGCTATCAGCGGAAAGGTGGCTTCGGGCTTGGCCATCGGCACGTAGGCGACCGTTTCGGGTAGTGCCGTGTCACCTTCGCTCATAACGGTCGTTTGCGTGGCCGTCATCTGCGATGACGAATCGGCGGTGGCGACCGGCTTACTGGTGGTTCCCGCGTGGATGTCCAAAGAGGAGGTATTGTAGCCAGGCATCACGACCGACATTGTCGGGTCGCCAGCCGATGTGCAGGAGGCCAGGAGCACGGAGCAGAGCGCTGCCACGATGGCGCGGCGTTCTCCCTTTGCGAGGCTCCATCCTTTTGATTTCAAAGCCAAATTCCCCCTCGATGTCCGGTCGGTACTTCCTTGGCGGCGTGAGATGTCGCCGTCCAAGGTGACCTTTGTCTCCGATCCGGAAACGAGACCTGTGTCAAATCCGCAAGCTTGAAAATTTTTTTGCAGTGATCGCCGATTACGGCTGCTTGATGGTTGACGACACCATTTCGCCCGCTTTTACGGGCCCGTCAACTCACCAGACATTACAGTCGGTTACACACGCACCTTGACATAGGTGCCAGGCGCATCGCCCAAGGTTTTCATATGCTTGCCGGGTTTGCGGGCCGGCACGCGGGTATTGTCCTTGGCCTCTATCCAGCTTTGCCAATGCGGCCACCAGGATCCGGGATGGTCGGTTGCCCTGGCTATCCATTGGTCGAAGTCACCGATCGGCGCGCCGCCGGTCCAGTACTGGTATTTGTTGGAGGCGGGCGGATTGACGACGCCTGCGATATGGCCAGAGCCCGCCATCACATACTCGACCTTGCCGCCGAAATATTTAGAGCCGAGGAAGACCGACAGCGCCGGCGCGATGTGATCCTCCCTGGAGGCGAGGTTGTAGATCGGGATGGTGACGTCGCCGAGCGAGACCGTGTGCCCCGCTAGTTCCATCGTGCCGCGCGAGAGGTTGTTCTCGAGATAGCAGTTGCGCAGGTAGAAGGAGTGATTGGCCGCCGCCATGCGGGTCGAATCGGCATTCCAGTAAAGCAGGTCGAAGGGCAGGGGTTCCTTGCCGCGCATGTAGTTGTTGACGACATAGGGCCAGATCAGGTCGCCGGAGCGCAGCATGTTGAAGGCGGTCGCCATCTTGGTGCCGTCGAGATAGCCCTTTTCATTCATCGACTTTTCCACCGCCGCGACCTGTTCCTCGTCGACGAATACTTTCAGGTCGCCGGCATAGGTGAAGTCGACCTGGGTGGTGAAAAAGGTCGCCGACTTGATGCGGTCGTCGCCTTCCTTGGCCATCAGTGCCAATGCCGCCGCCAGCAGCGTGCCGCCGACGCAGTAGCCGATCGCGTTGACATCCCGTTCGCCTATGGCTTTCTCGATCGTGTCGAGGCCGTATTGCAATCCTTCCCTGATGTAGGCTTCCCAGTTCTTGGCACCGTGACGCTCGTCCGGATTGATCCAGGAGATGACGAAGACGGTGTGGCCCTGCTCGATCGCCCAGCGGATGAAGGATTTCTGTGGGTTGAGGTCGAGTATGTAGAACTTGTTGATCCACGGCGGGCAGATCAGCAGCGGGCGTTTCAGCACCGTCTCGGTCGCCGGCTCATACTGGATGATCTCCGCGACATCGCTGCGGCCGACGACCTTGCCGGGCGTGGTGGCGATGTTCTTGCCGATCTCGAAGGGGGAATAATCGGCCTGGCGCAGCTTCAGGTCGCCCTTGCCGGCGGCGATGTCCTCGGCCAGCATCTTCATGCCGCGCACCAGGTTCTCGCCGTTGGAGGCAACGGTTTCGCGAAACAGCTCCGGGTTGGTCAGAATGAAATTCGACGGCGAGATGGCGTTGGACACCTGCTTGACGTAGAAGCTCGCCTTGTGGCGGGTGTGCTCGTCCAGACCTTCGGCGTGCTCGACCAGTTCGGACGCCCAGCGCGAGGTGACGAGATAGGCCTGCTTGAGGAAATCGAAGAAGGCATTGCGGCCCCATTCCGGATCCTGGAAGCGCTTGTCGCCAAGCTCGGGCTTGACGGCATCGTCGGCACCTTCGGCGTTGGGGCTGACGCGCTGGATGGCGTTCGCCCACACAGTCATATAGCCGGCGAACAGCCGCGTCTGCGCTTCGAGCGCGCGCTGCGGGTCGGCAAGCCAGTATTCGCTGAGCTTGGAGAACGTCTTGACCATGTCGACGACCGGTTCGGCGACGTGGTCACGCACCTCGCCGCGTTCGCGCGGCTCAGCCCAGGCGGATGCTGCCTTGCCGGCCTGCTCGACCATGCGCGCCATATTCAACGCGAAGCGCTCCGGATCTTTCACCAGATATTGCTCGACGGTCGAAGGTCCGCCATCTTCCGCTTTGCCCGAATCGGGTGTCTTGGACATGGTGCGCGGGGTTCCTCCCGAAGCGTTTTCTTGACATATTACCATGGGACATCCGACCGGGTCCAACGTCGCTCTACATCGGCTGCCAAGGAAACAATATGACGATTAACATTGGCGAGACTGTTTTTTTCGGCGCCGGTCACTTTTGCCGCATCGGCGCGGCAATCGTCCTCCTTGGGGTTGCCGGGTGTTCGAGCACGAATACCAGCGGTCCGGTGCCGATGGCCGAGAATGCGGGCCCGAAGGATACCGGCACCTTTCCGAATCTGAACATCCCGCCGAAGGTGGCGAACAAACAGTTCACCGAAGCCGAGAGGAATGCGAAACTCGCTGAACTGAAGGCCGACGAGAACGCACAAGCGCCAAAAGGGGGCGCCCCAAAGGTCACCAATCAGGCGGCGCTGACGAATCTGGCCAAGCAGCATGGCCCCCAGACGCTGAAGCAGATCGAAGGCAAATGCGACCCCGCCCTCGACCCTACCTGCAAATGAGTATATAGCGCGCGCCCAACGCCCCTGAATGTCTGGGCTCTTTCGATGTCTGGAACCGTCATGGAAGAATTTCACAAGGTCCGCCGCCTTCCGCCCTATGTTTTCGAGCAGGTCAACCGGCTCAAGGCCAGCGCCCGCTCGCGCGGTGCCGACATCATCGACCTCGGCATGGGCAATCCGGACCTGCCGACGCCCAAGGCGATCGTCGACAAATTGTGCGAAGTGGTGCGCGATCCGCGCACGCATCGTTATTCTTCCTCGCGCGGCATTCCGGGCCTGCGCCGGGCCCAGGCGGCCTACTATCAGCGCCGCTTCGGCGTGAAGCTCGACCCCGACACGCAAGTGGTGGCCACGCTTGGCTCGAAGGAAGGCTTCGCCAACATGGCGCAGGCGATCACCGCGCCCGGCGACGTCATTCTGTGCCCCAATCCGACCTATCCGATCCATGCCTTCGGCTTCATCATGTCGGGCGGCGTCATCCGTTCGCTGCAGGTCGAGCCCGATGACGGCTTCATTCCGGCAGTCGAGCGGGGCATCCGCCATTCGATTCCGAAGCCGCTGGCGCTGATCCTCAACTATCCGTCGAACCCGACGGCGCTGGTCGCTTCGCTCGATTTCTACAAGGACGTGGTGGCATTCGCGAAGAAGAACGACATCATCATCCTGTCCGACCTCGCCTATTCGGAGATCTATTTCGACGGCAATCCGCCGCCTTCGGTGCTGCAGGTGCCAGGCGCCATCGATATCTGCGTCGAGTTCACCTCGATGTCGAAGACCTTCTCCATGCCTGGCTGGCGCATGGGCTTTGCCGTCGGCAACGAGCGGCTGATCTCGGCGCTGACCCGGGTGAAATCCTATCTCGACTACGGCGCCTTCACGCCGATCCAGGTGGCGGCGGCACATGCGCTCAACGGCGACGGCGCCGATATCGCCGAGGTGCGTGACATCTACCACAAGCGCCGCGACGTGATGGTCGATGCCTTCGGTCGCGCCGGTTGGACCATTCCGGCCCCGGCCGCCTCGATGTTCGCCTGGGCGCCGATCCCCGAACCTTTCCGTCATCTCGGCTCGCTCGAATTCTCCAAGCTGCTCATCGAACACGCTGATGTGGCCGTGGCGCCCGGTGTCGGCTTCGGCGAACATGGCGACGATTTCGTGCGCGTGGCGCTGGTCGAGAACGAGCACCGGATCCGCCAGGCGGCGCGCAACATCAAGCGCTTCCTGTCGACCAGCGCCAAGCAGCCCAACAATGTGGTGCCGCTGTCCGCCCACCGGTAAGCCGTAAATAATTTCGATCTGACTTGAGGGACATCGCCTGCCATGGCTGAAGCACTGCGTGTTGGAATTGCCGGACTTGGCACGGTCGGTGCGTCGGTGGCGCGCGTGCTGCGCGACAAGGCGGCGGAACTGACCCGACAATGCGGGCGCGACATCACCGTCACCGCGGTCTCGGCGCGCGACCAGAAGCGCGACCGTGGTGTCGATCTCGGTTCGGCGACATGGTTCGACGACCCGGTCAAGATGGCGCAGACCGCCGACATCGATGTGTTCGTCGAGCTGATCGGTGGCGATGAGGGGCCGGCGCGCTCGTCTGTGAAGGCAGCGCTCGAAGCCGGCCGCCACGTCGTCACCGCCAACAAGGCGCTGCTCGCCAAACATGGCGTGGCACTTGCCGAAATCGCCGAGAAGAAGGGTGTGCTGCTCAACTATGAGGCGGCGGTGGCAGGCGGCATTCCTGTCATCAAGACGATGCGCGAGGCGATGGCCGGCAATTCGGTCACCCGCGTGTTCGGCATCCTCAACGGCACCTGCAACTATATCCTGACGCGCATGGAGGCCGAAGGTATCTCGTTCGACGCCTGCCTGAAGGACGCACAGCGGCTCGGCTACGCCGAAGCCGATCCGACCTTCGACATCGAGGGCCACGACACCGCGCACAAGCTGTCGATCCTGACCAGCCTTGCCTTCGGCACGAAGATCGCCGCCAACGACATCTACATGGAAGGCATTTCCAACATTACCCAGGCCGATATCCGGGCGGCGGGCGATCTCGGCTACCGGATCAAGCTGCTCGGCGTCGCGCAGCGCACCGAAAGCGGCATCGAGCAGCGCGTCCACCCGACCATGGTGCCGACGGCCTCTGTCATCGCGCAGGTGCATGGCGTCACCAATGCGGTGGCGATCGAAACCGACATCCTCGGCGAACTGTTGCTTTCAGGCCCCGGCGCTGGTGGCAATGCCACCGCCTCGGCCGTCATTGGCGACGTCGCCGACATCGCCAAGAGCCGCCCAGGCTTCCAGCACGGCCCTGTCTTCGGCCGGCCAGCGAAGGAGCTGAAACCCTACAAGAAAGCGCAGATGCGCAGCCATGAGGGCGGCTACTTCATCCGGCTGACCGTCCATGACCGCATCGGTGTGTTTGCCGCCATCGCCAAGCGTATGGCCGACAACGACATTTCACTGGAATCGATCGTCCAGCATGCGGTCAGCGGCGAGGCCGCGGCGCAGAAGACGGTCATCCTCGTGACCCACGAGACCACCGAGGCCGCCGTGCGCAAGGCCGTCGACGGTATCACCAAGGACGGCCACTTGACCGACAAGCCGCAGGTCATCCGCATCGAGCGGGCAGGGTAGCGCCCGAGCGCCGCCGGGCGGGGCCACGCCGGCGTTACTTCGCAGATAGCCGTGATCGGCCGGAACGAAACCGCGCCGGCGCCGTTCTCTTGGTCAACAACCAAGGGAGCCGTTTGATGGCCGACATCAACAAGTCCGACAGCCCGAACATCGACGACATCCAGAAGACGCTGGAAAAGCAGATCGCCGAACTGCGCAGGGAGATCACCAAGATCAACAAGAGCATTTCGGCGCGCGGCGCGGAAATGCTGGATGACGCCAGCGAGCAGGCTTCGGACTTCTACGAGACGGCCGCGGCCCGTGCGTCGCGAACAGCGCAGCAGCTGCGCAGCCAGGCCCAGGCGGTGTCAGACGTCGCACGCGAAAACCCGGGCACGACGACCGCTGTTGTCGGCATGATCGGGCTGCTCGGCTTTCTGGCCGGGCTTGCCGTCGGCCAGTCGATGAACGATACGTCGCGCCGCTGGTATTGACCAACACTGAGCCGACGTCGCCGGCTCGGTTTCCCGATTTCAGGAATTGATTTCAAGGAGGGGCACCATGGCGTCATCCGTGTTGATCGGCATACTGATCACGTTCCTGGTCATCATTCTGGTCCTCTATCTGGTTCAGCGCCTGCCGCTCGATGCCAGGATGAGACAGATCGTCCAGATTATCGTCATCATCATCGGCATTGTTTCGCTGCTCAGATATCTCGCGGTTTTCTAGGGCCAGTTTCGCGTTTTATATCGGCTCGGTTCTGCCGCGCCGGGCTCACCTCGTTTCAAAGATGTGGTTTAATCGATTGATATTGCTTGTCTTTCGATAAAACATCCGGCAGGTCTTGCCGTTGTCATGCTCGTTTGACAAAACAGGTCCGCCTCCGGCGGGAGGTGGTATTCGAACGAGGATTTCTCCCAATGAATGTGGCCCAGAACATTGTCGCCGGCCTTGACCGGATACTCACCATGGAGCTGGTGCGCGTCACCGAACGGGCCGCGGTCGCGGCCGCCAGGCTTCGTGGCCGCGGCGACGAGAAAGCCGCCGACCAGGTCGCGGTCGATGCCATGCGCCAGGAGCTCAACCGGCTTGCCATCAAAGGCACTGTGGTGATCGGCGAGGGTGAGCGGGACGAAGCGCCGATGCTTTACATCGGCGAGGAGGTCGGCACCGGTAAAGGCCCGGCGGTCGATATCGCGCTCGATCCGCTGGAAGGCACGACGATCTGCGCCAAGAACCTGCCGAATGCGCTCGCCGTCATCGCGATCGCGGAGAAGGGCAGCCTACTGTTCGCTCCCGACGTTTATATGGACAAGATCGCCATTGGGCCGGGCTATGCCGAAGGCGTCGTCGACATCGATGCCTCGCCGGCCGAAAACATCGCCAGCCTGGCTAGGGCCAAGGGCGTCACGGTGTCAGACATCACGGCCTGTATTCTCGACCGGCCACGCCACGCCAGACTGATCGACGCCGTGCGTGCCACGGGAGCCGCGATCCGGCTGATCGGCGATGGCGACGTTGCCGGCGTCATCCACACCACCGATCCCGACGAGACCGGCATCGATATCTATCTCGGCACTGGCGGCGCGCCGGAAGGCGTGCTGGCGGCCGCCGCACTGCGCTGCACCGGCGGCCAGATGCAGGGCCGGCTGATCCTCGATACGCCGGAGAAAGTCTCACGCGCCGCCAAGATGGGCATTTCCGATCCGAAGCGGGTCTACCGGGCGGAGGACATGGCGCGCGGCGATGTGCTGTTCGCGGCCACCGGCGTCACCGATGGGAACATGCTGGCGGGGGTCAAGTTCGGCCGCACCTACATCACCACCCATACGATCGTGCTGCGCTCGTCATCGCGGACCGTGCGGGAGATCAAGGCCCGGCACCAGGATCTGGATAAGTTCTAGACCCGCTTGCGAAGCCGCATCGCAGTTGTTAGCCATTCGGCTGCTGCCGATGGTGGCGGCAAGGGGTTAACGATAAGACCGTTCAACCGCCGCGCGGCCCTGATTTGAGGGGCCGGCGAGTGGTGCGGTCGGCCAATGGTTTCGGTGCGCGGCTGAAAGGCGGAAAGCGTAGTTCTTCTTGAGATCTCCCGCGACAGCGTACCATCCTGAACCGCTTGGCCTTTGGCCTATCCTGCGGCCAACCGTGAGTTGGCAAAGCGCATGATGGGCGAAAGGCGTCTTTTCCTCGATGTCAGGCAGTCGGCTACCGGTCTCTCCTGGGAGCACCGGCTGACCGAACGGCAGGACATGATCGCGCTTGCCATCGCGCAGGGCCATGGCGTGCCCGATATCGTCGCGCGCGTCCTGGCCGGACGCGGCGTAACCGCCGAGCAGACCGAGCGGTTCCTCGATCCGACGATCCGCGACCTGTTGCCGGATCCGGCCTCGCTGACGGACATGGACAGAGCCGCCATTCGCATCGCGGCAGCGGTGATGGCGCGGGAAAAGGTCGCGATCTTCGGCGATTACGATGTCGACGGTGCCGCCTCGTCGGCCTTGCTGAAGCGGTTCCTGACGCATTTCTCCGTGCCGTCGGAGATCTATATCCCGGATCGTATCTTCGAGGGCTATGGTCCCAATCCCGATGCCATGCGTGAGCTCGTCTCACGCGGCGCGACCCTCATCGTCACTGTCGATTGCGGCACCAACAGCGCCGTTTCCGTCGACGCGGCCAATGCGGCTGGCGCCGATGTCGTGGTGCTCGACCACCATCAGGTCGGCGGCGCCTTGCCGGCCGCAATTGCGGTCGTCAATCCAAACCGCGACGACGACCTTTCGGGGCAGGGCCATCTCTGTGCCGCGGGCGTGGTCTTCCTGGCCCTGGTGCAGACGGCAAGGGTGCTGCGCGGCCTGACCGATGCCACGCAGCCGGACCTGTTTCCGCTGCTCGATCTCGTGGCGCTTGCCACCGTCTGCGACGTGGTGCCGCTCACCGGCGTCAACCGGGCTTTCGTCGTCAAGGGTCTGCAGATGGCGCGCCAACAGAGGAATGAAGGGCTGGCCGCATTGGCGCGGGTGTCGCGGATCGGCGAACCGATCAGCACCTTCCATCTCGCCTATCTGATCGGTCCGCGCATCAATGCCGGCGGCCGCATCGGCGACGCGGCTCTCGGCAGCCGGCTGCTTGCGACAGACGATCCGGTCGAGGCGGGGACCATTGCCGAAACGCTCGACCGGCTGAACCAGGAGCGGCAGCTGATGGAGCAGGAGATGCTGGCCGCGGCGCGGGCCGAGGCCGATGCCGAGCTTGCGGGTGGCAACGGCCCGGCGATCGTCGTCACCGCCAGCAACAACTGGCATCCCGGCATTGTCGGCCTGCTTGCCTCGCGGCTGAAGGATCATGCGCGCCGGCCAGCCTTCGCCATCGCTTTCAACGCCAACGGCACCGGTACCGGGTCGGGCCGTTCGGTTTCGGGCTTCGATCTTGGGAGATTGGTTCGCGAAGCCGCCGACGCCGGGCTGATCGTCAAGGGCGGCGGCCATGGCATGGCGGCCGGCATCACCGTTGAGCGTGTCAGGCTCGGCGAACTCAGGGCGTTTTTCGAGGAACGGGCGGCTGCCGACGTGTTTCGGCTGCAAGACGAGGAAAGCCTGGCGATCGATGGCGCGCTTGCCGCGGAAGGTGCGACGCTCAGTCTGCTCGATACTCTGGAAAGAGCGGGGCCCTTCGGCGCCGGGCATGTCGCGCCGGTTTTTGCCCTGCCGCGCCATCGGCTGGCCGATATCAGGCCGGTCGGCACCAACCACATCCGCGCGGAGCTGCAGTCGGAGAGTGGCGGACGCATCCAGGCGATCGCCTTTCGCGCCGTCGACACCGCGCTTGGCGAATTCCTGTTCAAGAACCGGGGCAAGGCCGTGCATGTCGCCGGCTCGCTGTCGGGCAATTATTGGAACGGCAGCCGCTCGGTGCAATTTCGCTTTATCGACGCGGCGCGGGCGTAACCGCCCGAGCCGCGGAGCTCAGCTCGCCGGCGCCTAGCAAAGCAGCGTCACCCTGTGCAGACCAGCATAACAATTGCATCTGCAATCGGTTTATTGAAAGGGGCGGGCGCGGCATCGCTCCGTCAACATTGAACGGCATAGCAGGCGTCTCGAAGGGATAACTCTAGGCCAGAACCGACTGCAGCCGGGTCAGTTCGCCGATCTGCGCCATCGTTGCCTGGTAGCCGAGTTGGATCGCCTCGTCGGCACGGTGGAACTCGGTCAGGCCGATATGGCTAAGCTTGGGCTGCAGCGACATGTCAGGCGGATCGCCGGCAAGCCTGGCGCGCGAGATACGGTCCTGGATGATGTTGAAGGCCTCGACCATGACGCCCGTGATGCCGAGGCGCGTCTGATGCGACTGATGCTCAGGATCGAATTGACCGGCGCGCGGCGCGTCCTTCTCGATGACCAATTCGCCGGCACTGTGCTTTATGACAGCGGCGCGGCCGAACAAATCGTAATGCAGGTTGACCGCGACGACGAGAGGCTGCTCGTAGGCGCGGCAGACCGATACCGGCACCGGATTGACCAACGCTCCGTCGACCAGCACACGGCCGTTGCAATTCACCGGCTCGAACACGCCAGGCAGTGCATAGGATGCGCGCATGGCCGTGATCAGCGAGCCGCTCGACAGCCAGATTTCGTGGCCGGTGCGGATTTCCGATGTGACACAGACGAATGGCTTGGGCAGGTCTTCGAACCGGACACCCGCCACATGCTCACGCAGACGTGCGTCCAGCTTCATGCCGCCGAAGAGGCCGCTGCCGCGCAGATTGAGATCGAGCAGGCCGAAGATGCGCCGCCTGGTGAGGCTGCGGGCGAACTCTTCCAGCTCATCCAGTTTGCCGGCGAGATAACAGCCGCCGACCAGCGCGCCGATCGAGGTGCCGGCGATCATCGAGACTTCGATGCCCGCCTCATCGAGCGCGCGCAGCACGCCGATATGGGCCCAGCCTCTGGCGCAGCCACCGCCCAGGGCGAGCGAAATTCCTGTTTTCCTGGGAGATTTCGTTTCGGATGCGCCACCGGGAGAGGACAGGCCGTTGGCCTCCCTGACGTCTGGTCTGTTCCGCAATGACGCCCATTCGAGCATCATGATCTCCCTTGTCCCAAGGCTAATATACGGACGGGCCGTATCGAAATGATGAATCTGTGTGGTTGATGTGAGGCAGAAGGTTCAAGCTGATGGCTTTCGATACGTGGTTTGCGCATCGAACAGCGGCTTGCTGCCGTCGTCGGCAAGCATCCCCTTACCGTCGACCAGCCCCACCGTCCGATAAAAGCATGAACGCCGGCCGGTGTGACAGGTTGCGTCGTGGCCCAACACTTTCACGCGGAGCCACAATGCATCCTGGTCGCAGTCGGTGCGCATCTCGACGACATGCTGGAAATTGCCCGAGGTTTCGCCCTTTTTCCAAAGCGCATTGCGCGAGCGCGACCAGTAGTGGGCGACGCCACTCTCCAGGGTCAGCGCCAACGCCTGTGCGTTCATGTGCGCGACCATCAGCAGCATCCCGTCTTCGGCATCGGTGACGACGACGGTCACAAGGCCGGCAGTGTCGAAGCGCGGTGAAAACACCGCGCCTTCTTCCAAGACCTTCTTGTCTGACGAGGCTTTCGGAAATTCCAGTGCCGACATCGCCGATGTATCTTCCTGTTTGACCATGATCTTATCCGGAAAACCGGTTCCCACGTTTCGGGATCATGGTCTAGCGATATCGGCCTAGGCGTTATGCCCCGCCGCCACGCACCATGGTGACAAAACGAACCTGCTCCTCGGGCGTGTCCTTGAAGACGCCGGTGAAGGTGGAGGTGAGTGTGGTGGAGCCCTGCTTGCGGATGCCGCGCATGGCCATGCACATGTGCTCCGCCTCGATCATGACGGCGACGCCGCGAGGGTTGAGCACATCCTGGATAACACCGGCGATCTGCGCGGTCAGCGCCTCCTGCGTCTGCAGGCGATGGGCAAAGATATCGACGACGCGCGCGATCTTCGACAGGCCGACGACCTTGCCATCCGGCAGATAGCCGACATGCGCCTTGCCGATGATCGGCACCATGTGGTGCTCGCAATGCGAATGGAACTGAATATCCTTTACAATGACGAGGTCATCATAGCCGGCGACTTCCTCGAATGTGCGGCCGAGTTCCTCTGCCGGGCACATATCATAGCCGCCGAACATCTCGCGGAAGGCCTTGGCCACGCGTTTGGGCGTGTCGATCAGCCCCTCGCGGTTCGGATTGTCGCCGGTCCAGCGCAGCAAAGTGCGAACGGCGGCCTCGACCTCGGCTTCGCTCGGCCGGTCGGTGACCGGCTTTTCCATGTAGGCGGACTGGGGCATGAGTTTCTTGATGACGGCATCCATAAAAGGCGTCTCCCGTAGTTCCTCTCTCAGGAGGAACGAGTTGAACGGACCACGACCTTTCGGTGTCGGAAACTCGCCCCGTTTCCAGCCCCGTAAGCGGCGTGAACTTCCCGGCCAGACAGCAGGCATGCGTCGCCTTGTCGTTACCGGACTGCCAGCATTATATAAGACCGTAGCGAGCGAAAGGAAGACGCGGCAGCGGCAATCGCTGTTCGCTTGGCGGCGACGGATTGGAAAATAATGATCAACGACGTCTACAACGCGAAAATTCTCGGTTTTGCCGGAAACATCGCCCGCATCGGCCGGCTCGATCATCCTGACGCAACCGCGAAGGCGCATTCCAAGCTGTGCGGTTCGACGGTCACCGTCGACCTCAAGATGGCGGACGGCGTGGTTACAGACTTCGCCCATGACGTGAAGGCCTGCGCACTTGGCCAGGCATCGTCCTCGATCATGGCGCAGCATGTCGTCGGCGCGAGTGCCGAGGAGTTGCGCGCGGTGCGCGATACGATGCTGAAGATGCTGAAGGAAAACGGCGAACCGCCGGAGGGGCGCTTCGCCGACCTCAAATATCTGGAGCCGGTGCGCGACTACAAGGCGCGGCATGCCTCGACCATGCTGACCTTCGACGCCGTGGTCGACGCGATCGGTCAGATCGAAAAGAAGCGCGCCGAGCAGGCGGCTTGAGCTTGGGAATTCGCGACCTGACTTGCCGTGGGCTGCTATTTGCCTGGAGCCTTGTCGTCGTATTTGCGTCGAGCGGCGGAGTGGGCAGGGCGGACGTTCAGCGCGATGTCGGCGACTATCTCATGAAGGCCATCCAGCCCTGTTGGAACCAGCCTGCAAACACCCACAGCATTGCGCGCGTCCAGATCAGGTTGAACAAGGACGGTTCGCTCGCCGGCCCGCCAAAAGTCCTCGGTCCTGTCACGTCACAGCCGGACAAAGTAGCCGAGGCGGCCGCCAGGGCAATCACCCGCTGCGCGCCGTTTCCCGGCCTGACGCCCTATGCGGCGCATTACGATCTGTGGCGCGATGTCATCCTCACTTTCAACCCGGCAGAAGACACGTCGGATCAGCCCTTGGGGGTCGATGCGAAGGATCTCGAAAAACTCCTGGAGAAATATCGCAAGAAGCCAGATTAGCCGGAGCAGTGCACGCGCCTCAGGCGTTTGCTCCCAGCGCTCGTCTGCTGTCCGCGAACTCACTTCTCACCCAATCGGCAAAAGCCTTGGCCGGCTCCGGCAGATTTCTCAAGCTCCGGGCCACCAGCCAGTAGGCGCCGGATGCGACGTCGATATCGAACGGCTTGACCAGCGTCCCGGACGCAATCTCCTCGCCGATCTGCAGGAGGTCACCAAGCGCCACGCCATGTCCGAGCAGGGCAGCCTGCTTCGACAGCGACGCATCCGCCAGCATCGGGCCGCGCGCCGGTATGGCGTCGGGCGGTACGCCGGCCGCTTCGAACCAGCGCGCCCAACCCTGACGATTTTCCTCGTGCAAAAGCGTGTAGCGGGCAAGGTCGATCGGCTCCTCCAGGGGAGGGCCCGAGGCGAGTAGGGCCGGCGACAGAACCGGGGAATCGACCGTCGAGGCAAGCCGTTCGGCCTCGCTGCGTGGCCACCCGGTGGCATTGGCACTGAAACGCAAGGCAAGTTCGGGCTGATCGCTGCGGAATTCGATCAATCTGGGATCGACCTCCAGCGAGACGTCGATATCGGGCCACAATTGACGGAACCGGTCGAGCCGCGGCACCAGCCAAACCGATGCCAGCGACGGCTCCACGCTGACGCGGACCACGGACTGAATGGGCGCCACCACAAGTTCGGAAAGCAGCGCATCGATGGCGTCGAAACTTCTGACCAGCTGACCCAGCAGCCGGCGGCCCGCATCCGTCAGTTCGACGCGGCGATGGTGACGCTCGAACAAGGGCTGGCGCAAAAAAGTTTCGAGCTCGCGGATCTGCCGGCTGATCGCGGCTTGCGAGACCAAAAGCTCCTCGGCGGCCCGGCTGAAGCTCAGATGCCGTCCCGCCGCCTCGAAACTCCGCAATGCCGTCAGAGGCAGGCGTCCGCGCTTCATTCGCATAACCCAGGATTATCCGAAGTGGAAATTATACTCGTTTGAAGGCCAAGGCCAGCGGCGGTCTAATCGTGTCAAAGGAGGACACGACCATGATCCAGTTCCTGAACATCTTCGGCGATGTCATGCGGATCGCGACGTTTCAATGGCGTGACGAAAGACCCGGTGCACGGCGCCGCGAAGAGCCTGCCAGCCCTGAGCGATGGACACCTCCGGTCGACAGACAGCCGTGTCGCCGTTCCCGCCCATGACAGCACGGCGGATAGGGGGCGGGGATTGCGTTCTCGCGACGAAGCCCACATCTATCGCGTGGAAATGCGATACGGAGAACAGCGGTGGATCCGCATGGGCATGCACATAGCGCCGGACCGGCAAGGCATGGCCGCAACTGGCCCGGACCGTGGCGCAAGACGCCCGGTCGCCTCCTCGGCACGTCGCTCGTGCGGCTCTACCAGCTGACGCTGTCCGGCTTTATCGGCAATTCCTGCCGGCATCTGCCGACCTGTTCCGAATACGCGCATGAGGCGATCGCCCGGCATGGCCTGTGGGCCGGCGGCTGGATGGGACTTTTCCGCGTGCTGCGCTGCGGGCCATTCGGCACGCACGGGATCGACCTGGTGCCGGAAGTGCTCGCCGATCGCTACGTCTGGTTCATGCCCTGGCGCTACTGGCGGATCGGCCGCAAGCACAGCAAAACGCGGGCATGATTGCGCCGATCGCGCCTTGGGTGGCAGCGCACGTTTACGATCCGGTAGGGTTAACGCAAGCCTGCACAAAGACTGCGCATTTGAGACAAAATCGAGACAAGAGACCTCGCTAAGCCGCTCGCAACCCACTTCTGGAGCGAGCAGAAAAATGCGTAATGTCGATCGTCTTCCTTTTATCCTGGCTGGAGTCCTGTTCCTGCTGGCCTGGCTGCTGGGGTTTCCGATGCGCGCGCAGTCGGCGCCGCTGGGGGATGTGCAATGCACGCTGATCGCCGACGCCGCGACTGGCAAGACGCTCTATCAGGACGGAGTGTGCGACCAGCGGTTCAGCCCCGCCTCGACGTTCAAGGTGCCGCTTTCGCTGATCGGCTACGATGCGGGCGTCCTGAGCGACGAGCACACGCCGGCCTGGGACTACAAGCCGGAATTCAATGCGGTGAAGCGGGATCAGAAGACCGTCGATCCGGTGATCTGGGAACGCGATTCGGTTCTCTGGTATTCGCGCGAGATCACGCGCCGGCTCGGCAGCGAAAAATTTGCCGGTTATGTATCCAGGTTCAACTATGGCAACGGCGATGTTTCCGGCAATCCCGGCAAGGATGATGGGCTCACCCGTTCCTGGGTCAACTCCTCGCTGCAGATCACGCCGGTCGAACAGGTCGCCTTCCTGCGGCAGGTGCTCGCCGGCAAGATGCCGGTGTCGGCGAAGGCGCATGAAATGACACGCGCCATCATACCGAGCTTCAAGGCTGGCGATTGGGCGGTTCAGGGCAAGACCGGCAGCACCCGGCTCGGCGAGGGTGGCAAGGACAAGCGCTCGCTCGGCTGGTTTGTCGGCTGGGCGCAGAAAGATGGTCGCCAGATCGTGTTCGCCCGGCTCGTCGTCGACACCAAACGGACTGAGATGCCGAAGGGGTTGGCGACACGGGCCGCGTTCCTGAAGGACCTGCCACAACTGATCCAGTGAGCCGGGCTTTACGGCGGCGGCATCTGCTCATAAAAGACTGCCGCCGCCGGACGCCTCCGGCTAACCTGATGCACGCCGCAGCCCCGAACCGCTGTCGACATGCATTTTTACCACCCGCGCTCGTTTGCGGGACTGGATAGGAGATTTCAATGCTGAATTCCGTTTCCCTGACATTTCCCGATGGCTCCGTCCGCGAATACGACGCGGCGATGACCGGTGCCGGTCTCGCCGAATCGATCTCGAAGTCGCTGGCCAAGAAGGCGGTCGCCTATGCCGTCGACGGCACCGTGCGCGACCTCAGCGATCCGCTCGGCAAGTCCGGCAAGGTCGAGATCATCACCCGCGACGACCCGCGCGCGCTGGAACTCATCCGTCACGATGCCGCGCACGTGCTGGCGGAAGCCGTGCAGGAGATATGGCCGGGAACGCAGGTGACCATTGGGCCGGTGATCGAGAACGGATTCTACTACGACTTCGCCCGTAACGAGCCGTTCACCCCGGACGATTTTCCGGTGATCGAGAAGAAGATGCGCGAGATCATCGCGCGCAACAAACCGTTCACCAAGGAAGTCTGGTCGCGCGAGAAGGCGAAGAAAATCTTTGCCGACAAGGGCGAGCGCTACAAGCTGGAACTGATCGACGCCATTCCGGAGGACCAGGACCTCAAGATTTATGCGCAAGGCGACTGGTTCGATCTCTGCCGTGGCCCGCACATGGCCTCGACCGGCCAGATCGGCAACGCCTTCAAGCTAATGAAGGTGGCCGGCGCCTATTGGCGCGGCGACTCGAACAACCCGATGCTGACGCGCATCTACGGCACCGCCTGGGCCGACCAGGCGCAGCTCGAAGCCTATCACACGATGCTGGAGGAGGCCGAGAAGCGCGACCATCGCAAGCTCGGCCGCGAGATGGACCTGTTCCATTTCCAGGAGGAGGGGCCAGGCGTCGTCTTCTGGCACGCCAAGGGCTGGAAGATGTTCCAGAACCTGGTCAACTACATGCGCCGCCGGCTCGACGAACAGGGCTACCAGGAGGTCAACGCGCCGCAGGTGCTCGACAAGAGCCTGTGGGAGACGTCAGGCCACTGGGGCTGGTATCGCGACGCCATGTTCAAGGTGACGGTTGCGGGCGATGACACCGATGACGACCGCATCTTCGCGCTGAAGCCGATGAATTGCCCGGGCCATGTGCAGATTTTCAAGCATGGGTTGAAGTCCTATCGCGATCTGCCCGTAAAGCTTGCGGAATTCGGCAATGTGCATCGTTATGAGCCGTCAGGCGCGTTGCACGGGCTGATGCGCGTGCGCGGCTTCACGCAAGACGATGCGCATATCTTCTGCACGGAGGAGCAACTGGCGTCGGAGTGCCTGCGCATCAACGACCTGATCCTGTCGACCTATGCGGATTTCGGTTTTGACGAAATCAGCGTGAAGCTGTCGACGCGGCCGGACAAGCGTGTCGGCACCGACGAAGCCTGGGACCATGCCGAGGCGATCATGGGCAGCGTGCTGGAGACGATCAGGACGAGGTCCGGCAACCGGATCAAGACCTCGATCAATCCGGGCGAGGGCGCCTTCTACGGGCCGAAGTTCGAATATGTGTTGAAAGATGCCATCGGCCGTGAATGGCAGTGCGGCACGACGCAGGTCGATTTCAACCTGCCTGAACGCTTTGGCGCCTTCTACATCGGCTCGGATTCGGAGAAGAAGCAGCCCGTCATGGTGCATCGCGCCATCTGCGGTTCGATGGAGCGCTTCCTCGGCATCCTGATCGAGAACTATTCCGGCCATTTCCCGCTGTGGTTCGCACCGTTGCAGGTGGTGGTGGCAACGATCACGTCGGACGCCGACCAATATGCGACCGAAGTGGTGGCAAGGCTCAAGGCCGCTGGCTTGTCGGCGGAAGCGGACCTGCGCAACGAGAAGATCAACTACAAAGTCCGCGAGCACAGCTTGGCCAAGGTGCCGGTCATCCTCGTCTGCGGCAAGCGCGAAGCGGAAGAGCAGACGGTCAACATGCGCCGCCTGGGTTCGCGCGACCAGGAATCGCTCGGCCTTGCCCAGGCGATCGCGCAACTGAGCGAAGAAGCGATCACACCCGATCGCCGGCGCAAGCGCGCTGCCTGAACGAAAACGTTTTCGATTGAATGGCGGTGGAGCGATCCACCGCCATTTTCACATCCCTGTCACGCCGATCTTGTAACGAGCCCCTATGCTCAAGCTGAAATTGCGCCAACGACCCTTTCCCGAGCTTTCCTACGCCAATCCGCGCCAGCCGGCATTGGCGCGCTGGTTCATTCATTCCGTCGAAGGCCTTTCAGGCCGCGATCGTTTCGCGGTGCTTTATGATTTCTGGCGCCGCCAGGTGGTGCCGAGCGGCGAGCGCATCTTCAGCCGCATGCTCGAGCTGATCGACGTGCGGATGCAAATAGCCGGCCAATGGCCGCCGAAAGACCTGCCCGAAACGCCGCTGGTGATCGTCGCCAATCATCCGTTCGGCATCGGCGACGGCATCGCCGCGCTTTCGCTGGCCGAGCAGTTGGGGCGGCCGTTCCGGGTGATGATCCACAAGGATCTGCTCAAGATCCGCGAAATGGAGCCCTATTCGCTGCCGATCGACTTTTCCGAAACCAAGGAAGCGTTGAAGAACAATCTGGCGGTGCGCCATGAAGCGGTGCGGTTGCTCAGGGAAGGCGTCACAATCGTCGTGTTTCCCGCCGGCGGCGTCGCCACTGCGCCGAAGGGTTTCGGCCGGGCAATCGACCTGCCATGGAAGATGTTCCCTGCCAAGCTGATCCAGGACGCCAAGGCCTCCGTGGTGCCGATGCATTTCTCCGGACAGAACGGACGTCTGTTTCACCTCGTCAGCGGCCCGATGAACATGGCCGAGCGCGACGGGCGCGTGGCAAAGTTCGTCGGCAAAACATCGCTGACCTTGCGCACCTCATTGCTCATCCATGAATTCGCGCGGCTCTCGGGCCGGCCGATCGATGTGCGTGTCGGCGAGGTGTTGAGCTGGAGTGAACTGGAGCCGTTGCGCGACCGCAAGGCGCTGTTGGAGCGGCTTTATCGCGGCGTCTTCGACCTGGCGCCGCCTTTACCGCGCCGCCGGATTCCATTTTTGCCCCCACGGACCAAACTGGCTGCTTAGCAACATTTCGCCTTGATATATCACTAATATATCATGCGGGCGGCCGGATGGTCGCGGCCAAGCGATTCCGGCGGCCCCCTAGTCCGCGCCTTCCTCGGGATCCATCGCCGCGGCTTCGGTGGCCAGAACCTCTATCTCCAGGTTCTGCCCTCCCACGACCGTGAAATCCTTTTGATAAATACGGTCGCGGTTCTTGGCGATGATGGTGTAGTCGCCCTCGGCAAGCACCATCGAGGCGAAGGCGCCGACGGTCTCCTTGATCGGATCACCGGATTCATTGAGCAGCGACCACGACGTATCGGCGATGGCTTCACCGCCGGCTTCGCGCACCAGCTTCATCGTGATTTCGGCGGCGTGATGCTCGACAGTGGCCTCGGTCAGCTTGCCGGCCTCGACGCGGATGTCGGAGCGGATGACCGCATTGACCGCACCATAGGTCGAGACGACGTGATAGATGCCGGCATTGAGCCGCACGACGCTGTTGGGCTCGACATCGGGAATGATCAGCGCGCGGTCGCCATTGGGTGCGGCATGGCCCTCGTAAATCGAGAAGCGCAGCTTCTTCGGCGGTATGCGTACGCCACCGGACAGAACCGCGTCGAGCTTCAGGCCGCCGGCATCGAGCACGAGGCTTTCCCGCTTGGCGTCCTTGCCGACAGTGATGCGTTTGGTGGCGCCAGCGCGGCCATAGGAGGCATGAACCAGGTAGCTGCCGGGCTCGAGCTGGAAGACGGCGTTGCCGCCATGGGCGGAGGCCACCATCGGCAATTTGCCGTTGACGGCTTCAGGCTTGAAGACGCGCCAGACGAGGCCCCGGGTGATGTCGGCGCCCTTGTCGGTCAGCTGGGCGGAAAGCGTGATCGAGCCGCCGCCGCCCAGCGCGAGCGGCGTTTCGCCTTTGGGCGTCGCATAGCTCGAAATTCCGGGAAGTTTGAGGTCGCTTACGCCGTCCTTTTCCTGCGCAACGGCCATGGCGACCGGCAGCAAGAACAGCACGGCACAGAGCCGAAGCAGGAAAAGTCGCGGTCGCCCCTCAAACATGCCTTGCGTTGAAGCCCATGGCGGTGGCAATTTCAAGGCTTAAGAGTCCGACCCGCGACTCTTCATTCCGGCGCTCGCGCGCCTTTGCCCGAGCCACCCGAATTCCCGATGGTGCGCTTCAGCTCAAAACAGAGTGTCCAGGAGACTTGCGCCCATGGCGTCGCCGATCATCGACTTCCTGCTGACCCGAAATTCAGCGCCAATTCCCGACCTCAAGGAGCCCGGGCCCAGCGATGCCGACATCGCAACGATGATCGCCGCCGCCACGCGCGTACCCGACCATGGCCGGCTGGAACCCTGGCGCTTCATCCTCTATCGCGGCGATGCTCGTGTCGAGATCGGCAGGAAGCTGGCGGAACTCGCCGAACAGCGGGAAGGGCCGCTGCCCGAGGGCCGCCGCAATCAGGAATTGGCGCGCTTCTCGCGCGCCCCGCTGGTGATCGGCGTGGTGTCGGTGCCGAAAGAGAATCCCAAAATACCGCAATGGGAGATGTTCCTGTCCGGCGGCATGGCGGCGATGAACCTGATGATAGCAGCCAACGCGCTGGGCTACGGCACCAACATGATCAGCAACTGGTATTCCGATGTGCCGGAGGGCAGGGCGATCCTTGGACTAGCGCCGCAGGAGCGCGTCGTCGGTTTCATCCATATCGGCTCCCATGCCGGGCCCGCGCCGGAGCGGCCTCGGCCTGACCCGGCAAAGCTCTACGCCGACTACACCGGGCCTTGGGCAGGCTGAATGTTCTACGAGCCGTCCAAGGGGCATGGGCTGCCGCACGATCCGTCGAAGGCGATCGTGGCGCCACGCCCGATCGGCTGGATATCGACGCTGAACAAGGCGGGCGAGATCAATCTCGCGCCGTACTCCTTCTTCAACGCCATTTCGACGCGGCCCTTCATCGTCTGGTTCTCCTCCGAGGGCGAGAAGGACAGCGCCTCCTTCGCCGAGGAGACCGGTGAGTTCGTCGCCAACCTGGTCGGCCGCGATCTGGCGGAGAAGATGAATTACACGTCCGTCAATGCGCCGCGTGGCGTCAATGAGTTCGTCTATGCCGATCTCGCCATGGCGCCTTCGCGTCTCGTCAGGCCGCCACGTGTGGCGGTAGCGCCGGCCGCGCTCGAATGCCGGGTGACGGAGGTCTTTCGCCCAAAGGCGCTGAATGGGGCGCCAACGAGCGCCGTCGTCGTCGCCGGCGAAGTGGTGGGCGTGCACATTGACGATGCTTTTCTGAAAGACGGCCTGTTCGATGTCACCAAGGCTGGCAACGTGGCTCGCCTCGGCTACATGGACTATGCCAGCGTCAATGAAATCTTTTCGATGCGCCGGCCGCGCTGGGGCAAGGAATAGATTCCAGGCTTTGGCAAATCACAGCGCGTTGACGGCATTCGGGCTGTCAAGGCGGCGCGCATGGTAGCGATTGGCGCGTCTAGGCGGAAATCCCTGCCGCCCTCGCGCGTGCCAGGAGCCGCTCGGCGAGCCGCAGATGCGGGCGGTCGTACATCTTGCCGTCGATGCCGACGACACCTGGATTTCCGGCCGCCGCGAACGCCGCGACAATCGCCGCCGATTGTTTCACCGCTTCGGGCGATGGCGTGAAAGCGGCGTTGATGACGGGTACCTGATCGGGATGGATCGCCATCTTTCCCGTAAAGCCGTCACACTCGGCTTCGGCGCATTCCGCGGCGAAGGCTGCCATGTCGCGAAAATTCGGGAAAACGGTGTCGATCGCCGCGACTTCCGCGGCGCCGGCCGCCAGGATGGTCATCAGGCGGGCGTGGCGGAACACGTCGGTGTAGCGGCCGTGCCCGTCGCGGGCTGAGCGAGCGCCGATCGCCGCCGAGAGGTCTTCCGCGCCCCAGGTGAGGCCGGCGAGCCGCGCGCTTGCGCCGGCATAGGTCGCGGCGGCAAGCACACCCGCCGGGGTCTCGGTGATGATCGGCAGGATCCTGATCTTGCCGTCGGGCAGGCCATTCTCCGCCTCGCGTACCCTGAGCTTTGCCGAGAGCTGCTGGACGTCCTGCCCGCTGTTGGACTTGGGCAGCATGATGCCGTCCGGCCGCGCCGGTATCAGCGCGGCAAGATCATCATCCGTCAGTCCGCTCGCCAGATCGTTGACCCTGATATAGATCGCCGAGCCGGTTTGTCTCCGGCGTTCGGCGATAAAACGCGCCGCGACCTCTCGCGCCGTTGCCTTGTTCCGCGGTGCCACGGAATCCTCGAGATCGACGATCACCACGTCGGCGCCGGCGCCAAATCCCTTTTCCAGCTTACGCTCGGAATCGCCGGGAACAAACAGCAGCGAACGCATCAGGCGGCCTTCTTCAGCATCATCGCCTGCCGGGCGCATTTGGCGACCAGATCACCATGCTGGTTGTAGGCGCGGTGTTCGAATTCGACGATGCCGCGATCGGGCCTCGACCTGGACTCGCGTACCGAGACGACCGTTGTCTCGACGCGGATGGTATCGCCATGGAAGACTGGATGCGGAAACACCGTTTCCTTCATGCCGAGATTGGCGACCGTCGTGCCCACCGTGATGTCGTTGACCGAAATGCCGATCATCAACCCGAGCGTGAACAGCGAGTTGACCAACGGCTTGCCCCATTCGCTTTTCGCGGCGAAATCGAAGTCGATATGCAATGGCTGCGGGTTCAGCGTCATCACCGAAAACAGCATGTTGTCGCTTTCCGTGACGGTCTTGCGCAGCGGGTGCTGGAAGACGTGGCCGACAACAAATTCCTCGAGATGTAGTCCGGCCATTCTCCGTCTCCTGCACTGTCTGACGGTTGATAGGCGCTGCATCCGGCACTCGCAAGCCAGTTAATGAACATGGTGAACGGTTCGTAAACCATTTCTGCCTACCGTCTGCACGGGGCTGGAAACCTTCCGGCAAGGGGCGTTGGCAGGCGGCATGGTTGTTGTTTCGCATTTCCTGAAATGGATCTACACGGCCAGGGTGTCGGAGCGTGCCGCGGCGGCCAATGCGCTGGCCCGGGCCTATGTCAATTCCGAACTGCCGTTCGAGGACCGCTGCGCCGCCGAAGCGGCGCTGACGCTGCTGCTCGACGATGCCTCGTCGAAGGTGCGGCTTGCAATGGCGGAAGCGCTTTCGATGAGCCACCACGCGCCGCTGCAGATCATCAGTGCGCTGGCGTCCGACCAGCCGGAGGTCGCCGGCGTCGTGCTGGCGCGCTCACCACTGCTCACCGACGCCGATCTGATCAACCGCGTGGCGGCGAGCCCGAAAGCAACCCAGAAGTTGATTGCCGACCGTCCGCTCGTCTCGATGGCGCTGGCGGCGGCCATCGCCGAGATCGGCGAGGCGGAAGCCTGCGCTGTCCTGCTTGCCAACAGCGGTGCCGATATCGCTTCGCTGAGCTTCCGCCGCATGGCCGAACGCCACGGGCATCTCCCGCAGGTGCGAGAAGCGCTGATATCGGATGCCCGCCTGCCTGCCGACTGCCGGCACATGCTGCTCGTCAAGCTCGGCGAGACATTGAAGACGTCGCCACTGGTCATGGCCCTGATGGGCGCCGCGCGTGCCGACCGCGTCATGCGCGATGCCTGCGCCAAGGCCTCGGTAACGCTGATCGAGGGCACGCGGCAGGAAGAACACGCCGCGCTGATCGAGCATCTCAGGCTGCGCGGCGATCTCACCGCGAGCTTCCTCATCCGCACCATCGCCCACGGCAAGGTCGATTTCTTCGGCTCCACGCTGGTCGCGCTCGGCCAGCAGTCGGAGCCGCGGGTGAGGGCGCTGCTGGCAGGCGGGCATGATGTGGCTTTGCAAGCGTTGTTCCGTAGCGCCGGCCTCGCCGTCTCCACGCATGCGATCATCCTGCGGGCGCTGAAAATCTGGCGGGAGGTCGCCAATGGCAAGCGCATTGCCGGCGTGCAGGAAGTCAGCTGGCTGATGCTCAAGGAATTGGGCGGGCAATCCGCGGAAGGCGATCTTGCCGCTCTGGTCAAGTCGATCCATCTCGACGCGCTGCGCGAGAACGCGCGCGGCCATGCGCTGGCCATCGCGGCGGCTTAGAGCGGTTCAGCGTTTGATGGAATAGCTGACCCGCTCTAATTCTTTTTCCTACGCAATTCCGGACGGAAAACTGCTGCGCACTTTTCCTGGAATTGCTCTAGCCTCGGTCTTTCGCGAAGAAATCCGGAAAATCCTCGATCGCGGCGGCGATGATGCGCAGCGAGGCTGCGACTTGCAGCATTTCACCGGCGCTGCTTCGCTGTGTGATCGTGGCCGCATACTGTCTGGCGACGGTCACGGTTGAAGTCTGCGGCTCGCCTGGCCGCCGGAACAGCAGCTCGCGCGCCAGTCCGCGCAGAAAATTCGAGATCGAGAGGGTCGTTTCGGCTGCCAAGGTGGAACTTTGCAGCGCGTGGCGCAGGCGCAGGATTTCGACGCCCACGGTGACACCGGCTATGCTGCCGTCCAGAACCGCATCGCCTTTTTTTCCAATGCGCTGCGTCTGCGACATCAGTTGATTGACCCGATCGTAGGCGAGACTCTCGAAAGCGCTGCGTCTTGGCACGCGCTCATGCAAGCAGAGGCGCGCCAGGTCTTCGCGCATCACGCGCACGATGCGGTTGACGAAGATCCACGGATCGGAGGGCAACACAACGATGAAAACGCCGATCGCCAGCAGGATGCCAACCAGGATTGATGCGCAACCCGCCAGGAAAGGCCCGGGATCATAGGTCATCGCCTGGTGCGGGCTGAGGAAAGCCAGGAAGTTGATGGCAAAGGCCGTCGCCACGCCAACATAGCGCGGATTGGCCATCGCCAGCGCGGCAGGCACCAGGATCGGCACGACGAAGATCATGAACCAGCCGAAGCCGGGCAAGGCGGGCAGGGCGATCTGACCGACAAGGAAGGCAAAGGGCAGGGCCAGCAAGGTGCCCTTGAAAAAGCCCCAGGCCACTTGCACCGGATCGGGGCGGGCGGCGAACAGGCTGGAGACGACGGAGACCAGGATGACCGTGCCCGCGGCTTCCGACCATTTCGTCGTCAGCCAGAAGGCCGCGACCAGCAAGGTGGCGAGTGCCGCGCGCACAGCGTTGCGCGAGGCCGCATGATAGTCGCGGTGCACCACCAGCGCGGGCTGCTTGCGCACGCGGGTGGAGCGCGGGGCGGCCGCACGCAACGCGTCGAGGCCGCGCAGCACCTGCTTCAAGGCTTCCGCGAAATCGGCGGCGATGGTCAGGCGAGTGATGGTGCCGAGCCTCTCGTCACCTTGCCCATCCGGCATGTCCGGCATCTGCCGTGCCCTGGCGGCGATGGTATCGAGCCGTGCCACCCATGACGTGGTGTCCTCGAGAGCGCCTGGTTTGGCTGCGAGTTCCCTGACCAGAGTATGCAGGTCGGCGCGCACGGGAATGAGCGCCGCGTTCTTTGGCGCGGCATGGGCATGCAGTGCGCGCGCGGCCGATAGAGCGGACAGAAGCTGGCCGATGGTGCGCCGGACTGGATGCGCGCGGGTCGCCAGGCTCGGCGCCTCCAGCCTTGCATAGACGCGCATTTCACCAAGTATCTCCGCTTCGGCGATCAGCTTTCGGTGAAGATCGGCCAATACCGCGCTGTCGCGGCCGGAAAATGCACCGCCCGCATAGACGGCAAGGTCGAGAATGCAGCGCTTCAGCCTTTCGATGATGGCGTCGCCCGCCAGCTTGGGCAGGATCAGCCGGCTGGTCACGCCGGCGCAGACGATGCCCAACACGATTTCCGCGCAGCGCGCGACCGCCAGATCGACCACGAGATGGGATTGGCCGAAAGCCGGCAGGCCAATGATCATCGCGGTGTAGCCGGCAAGCGCCGCGCCATAGGCTTCGGGATTGCGCAACAGCGACGAGACGAAGGTGCTGATGCCGATCCAGACGGCAAGCACGGTCACCAGCAGCCACGGATTGGAGCCGAAGACCGTGGTGATGCCGATTGCCGCCAATCCGCCCGCCAATGTGCCGAGCAGGCGGTAGAAGCCCTTGGCCAGCACCATGCCCGCGACCGGTTGGGCGACGATGAACACCGTCATCATCGCCCACTGCGGATGGTCGAGCTTGAGGGCGTAGGCGGCCAGCAGCGCGATCAGGCCGGCCGAAACGGTTCTAAGAGCGAAGATCCAGTCCGAGCGCGTTGGTCGCGTCAGGCCGGCGAACCGTGTCCCGAGATAATCTTTCAGCCACGCCCCGATCACATGCTCGACTCCGTACCCGCACGGACAAGGTAGAGCAGGGGGCGCTCAGATATCCAGCACTTCCGTTTCGGCGAATTCGGCACGTTCCTGGATGAAGCGGAAGCGGGCCTCCGGCTTGGTTCCCATCAGCGCTTCGACCGCGTCCTTGGTCGCCGCCTCGGCATCGATCACATCGACCCGCAGAAGCGTGCGCTTCCTCGGGTCCATGGTGGTCTCCTTGAGCTGCGAGGCCATCATTTCACCCAGGCCCTTGAAACGGCCGAGCTCGACTTTGCCGCGTCCGGTGAATTCAGTGCGCAGGAGCTCGTCCTTATGCGCGTCGTCGCGAGCATAGGCGACCTTGCCGCCTTGCCTGATCGAGTAAAGCGGCGGCACCGCCAGATAGAGGTGACCGCCACGCACCAGCGCCGGCATCTCCTGGTAGAAGAAGGTGATCAGCAGCGAGGCGATGTGGGCGCCGTCGACGTCGGCGTCGGTCATGATGATGACGCGGTCGTAGCGCAGATCCTCGTCGCGATACTTGGAGCGCGTGCCGCAGCCGAGCGCTTGGATCAGGTCCGATATCTGCTGGTTGGCGGCCAGCTTGTCATTGCCGGCGCTGGCGACATTGAGGATCTTGCCGCGCAACGGCAGCACTGCCTGGCTGGCACGGTCGCGCGCCTGCTTGGCCGAGCCACCGGCCGAGTCGCCTTCGACGATGAAGAGTTCCGCGCCGGCGGCGGCGTTCTGCGTGCAGTCGGCGAGTTTGCCCGGCAGGCGCAGCTTGCGCACCGCGCTCTTGCGCGACACTTCCTTTTCCTGGCGGCGGCGTACGCGCTCGTCGGCGCGAGCGATCACCCATTCGAGCAGCTTCGAGGCTTCCTGCGGGTTGTCGGCCAGCCAATGGTCGAAGGGATCGCGGATCGCGGTCTCGACGATCCGGATCGCCTCGATCGTCGCCAGCCTGTCCTTGGTCTGGCCAACGAATTCCGGTTCGCGGATGAATACCGAAAGCATGCCTGCCGCCGAGATCATGACGTCTTCCGAGGTGACGATCGAGGCGCGTTTGTTACCGACAAGATCGGCATAGGCGCGCAGGCCGCGCGTCAGCACGTTACGGAAGCCGGCCTCGTGGGTGCCGCCTTCGCCGGTCGGAATGGTGTTGCAGTAGGAATTGATGAAGCCGTCGCCGCCGAACCAGGTCACCGCCCATTCGAGTGAGCCGTGGCCGCCTTGCCTGTCGCTCTTGCCGGCGAAGATTTCCCGCGTCACCTGGAATTCGTCGCCGAGCGACGCCTTGAGGTAGTCCTTGAGGCCGCCAGGGAAATGGAATTCCGCCTTGGCCGGTGTCTGATCCTTTTCCTTGATCAGCGAGGGGTCGCAGGTCCAGCGGATCTCGACACCGCCGAACAGGTAGGCTTTCGAACGCGTCATGCGGTAGAGCCGCGCCGGTTCAAATGCCGCGCCCTTGCCGAAGATCTGCTCGTCGGGATGGAAGCGGATCCTGGTGCCGCGCCGGTTGTGGACTTCACCGAGATGCTCAAGGCCGCTCACCGGGATGCCGCGTGAAAAACGCTGGCGGTAGAGCTGGCGGCCACGCGCGACTTCGACCTCGAGATGGTCCGACAGCGCGTTGACGACGGAAACGCCGACGCCATGCAGGCCGCCTGAGGTCTCATAGACCTTCGAGTCGAACTTGCCGCCCGAATGCAGCGTGGTCATGATCACTTCGAGCGCGGGCTTCTTGTATTTCGGGTGCAGGTCGACCGGAATGCCGCGGCCATTGTCGGTGACGGTGAGAAAGCCATCGGCCGAGAGTTCGACATCAATGAAGGTGGCGTGGCCGGCAACCGCCTCGTCCATTGAGTTGTCGATGACTTCGGCGAACAGGTGGTGCATCGCCTTGTCGTCGGTGCCGCCAATATACATGCCGGGCCGGCGACGCACCGGCTCCAGGCCTTCGAGCACCTCGATATCGGCGGCGCTGTAACCCTCGCTGCCGTCCTTGGAAGCCGCCGGGCGTTTTGCCGCCTGCACCAGCGGATCCGCCGGGCGCGCGGACGCCCGAACCGGCTGCGGCTGCTTGTCCATATTGGCGAAGAGATCGTTGTTGTCGTCCATGCCTGCCATAGAGTCCGATGCTTCGAATCACCCGTCGATACTGCCACGCTTTTCAGCGCCAAGCGACGGAGGTTCCTGTTACGTTCGGGGGTCTGGCCCCTCTTATCCTAAAACCATTCGATAACCAAGCGGCCGGAAATAGATCAAATGCGGCCGTGCAGGATACCTGATTCTTTAACAATGCCGCCTAGCGTGAGCCCAACATAACAAGAAACTGCGGGCATCAGGGGTTTCGGCGTGAAGGGCAAGGCCATAACGATGATCGGCATCGCCGCCGTTTTCGGCGCGATCTCGATCTTTGCCGCGGATTTCTGGGTCAAGAGCCAGGCCAAGGCCGATGCCGGGGAAAAGACGGCATCGATCGCCGCTCCAACCCCGCCCAGGATTGAATTCAAAACCATCGTCGTGGCGAACGCGCCGTTGCGTTACGGCATGGAGATCGACCGTGCCAAGCTCAGCGAAATCCCGTGGCCGCAGGATTCCCTGCCGCAGGGCGCTTTTGCCACCATCGACGGATTGCTCGGCGAAGGCGGCCGCGTGGTGCTGACGCCGATCGAGGTCAACGAGCCGGTGCTGCTGGCCAAGCTGTCGGGACCGAACGGCCGTGCGACGCTCTCCAACATGCTTGCGCCAGGAATGCGGGCCGTCACCATCCGCACCGACGAGATCGCCGGCGTCGGCGGCTTCGTCACGCCGGGCGACCGGGTCGATGTCGTGCTGACACGCGATGCCGGCGCAATCCAGGAAGTGGCCAAGAATGCCCAAGGAGCTGCTGGTTCGACCGTCACCTCCGAGATTGTCGTCGCCGATGCCAAGGTGCTCAGCGTCGGCCAGGGCGCCGACGAGCGTCAGACGACGCCGCAGGTGGCCAATTCCGTGACCATCCAGGTGACGACCGATGGCGCGCAGAAAGTGGCGCTTGCCCGCACCGTCGGCACGTTGTCGCTGTCGCTGCGGTCGGCCAGAGAAGGCGGTGACGGCAATGGCGGCGTCACCACCATTTCCTCCTTCGGCGGATCGGTGGCATCCAAGGCCGAGGCAGCGGCCGGCTCGCTGTTCGACGCGGTGGCCAAGGAGCCCGAGAAGCCGAAATTCAAGACGGTCATCGTGACACGCGGCACACAGGCCGAGGAATATCAGGTTCCTTCGCGGGACCAGAAATAAAGGCCGGTGGGGACCGGACGGGACGGACAATGTTGATGCGTACGCTATATCGAATGACGGCTCGGCGGCACTTCGTGCGCGCCTTGGCGATGGTCGTCTCGCTGGCCGCGAGCGGAGTGCTCGCTTTATCCGGCGCTGCCAGGGCGGACAACGATGTCGTCCACGTCTCGTCGACCAGGAATGCATCGATCAAGGTCGCCAAGGGCAAGCCCAAGACGATCATGACGAGTGCCGCTTTCTACCAGATCGTGATCGGCGATCCGGAGATCGCCAACGTCAACCCACTGACCGACAAGTCTTTCTACGTGCTCGGCAACAATCTCGGCACCACCGGTATCGCGCTGTTCGACGACAAGAAGCAACTGGTCGGCACCATCGACATCGAGGTGACGCTCGACACCGACCAACTGGCGAGCACGATCCGCGCCAGCGTGCCGGATGCCAAGATCAAGGTCGGCTCGGCCAATGGCCGTGTCGTGCTGTCGGGCGAGGCGGATGACGCGGTCGCCGCCGAAAAGGCAAACAAGATCGCCACCCGCTTCTCCGGCAAGGAAGAAGTGATCAACTCGGTCAACATCTCATCGTCGCAGCAGGTCCAGCTCAACGTCCGTTTCGTCGAGATCAACCGCCAGGCAGGCCAGGATCTCGGCGCCAAATACAGCGCCAACTTTGCCTACGGCTTTGGTGGGCGCGATGTTTCGCTCAAACCCGATACGGTGCCGGCGGCAGGAACCGGTGAAGCCATCGGCCGGCTGCTGTCCAACGGCGTCTCGATCGACATCGCCATCAAGGCCCTGGAAGAGCGCGGCCTTGCCCGACGCCTCGCGGAACCAAACCTTATTGCTCGGTCCGGCGAGACGGCGAGCTTCCTGGCCGGCGGCGAATTTCCGATCCCGGTTTCGGAGGACAATGGCAAGATCTCGGTCAGCTACAAGAAATATGGCGTCAGCCTCGACTTCACGCCGACCGTGCTCAAGGACGGGCTGGTGAGCCTCGACATCGCGCCGGAAGTGTCCTCCATCGATGCGTCGGCCTCCTACAATATCGGCAACATTTCGGTGCCCGGTTTCATCGTTCGCCGCGCCAAGACGTCGGTCGACCTGAAGAACGGCCAGAGCTTCATGATCGCTGGGCTGCTGCAGTCGCAGAACGACATCACCACCTCTCGCATTCCAGGCCTCGGCAAGATGCCGGTGCTCGGACCGCTGTTCTCGTCTAAATCATATCAGCGGCGCGAGACAGACCTCGTCATCATCGTCACGCCCTATCTGGTCAAGCCCGTCGATCCGTCGAAGAAGATGGCCGGGCCGACGGACGGCACTCAACCGGCCAGCAACGTCGACTACTTTCTCAACAACACCGAGGAGGTGAAGGGGGCGAACAACGGCCGTGCGCTGGCGTTGGCCGATGGCAGCGCCGCGCGGACGGCCACCACGGTCGGTCATTTCCTAGACCTGCCGAAGGATTGAAGCGATGCGTGTGATCCTGAGAGCAGGCATCGTGTTGCTTCTTGCCGGCATCGCCGCCGGCTGCACCAGCGACGACTATGTGCGCAGCGAAGGTCCGACGACAGGCGCCGGCGAAGCGCAGGCCGCCAACACGGTCATGCAGATGGTCGATCCGTGGAAGTACGGTGTCCAGAACACCCGACTCCTCGTGCCGGCCAAGCGCGGTGATGCCGCGCCCGTCACATCCGATCAGGCGGCTGGCGCGAAGACGGCGCAGACAAGCACAAGTAACTGATTCCGGCGGGCAACTGATCCAGGCGGCGATCGACTTCACAGGCGGCAAGAATGGCAAACGGCATCAAGACCAAGAAGATCCTGCTCGTGTCGACGGACGGGACCTTCGTGCAGGACACGCGCACCGCATTCGCCGCCTCCGAGATCATCCAGCTCTCGACGGTGGAAAAGAATGTCACCGAACTGCGCGGCGAGATCCAGGAAACCGACTTCGGCGCCATCATCGTCGATATGGACGCGGCGAAGCTGGAGGAGATCGAATCGCTGCAGCGCGTCATGCGCAGACTGGAGGGCAAGGCCCCAGTGGTCGTCGTCACCCAGGAGTTCAACGCCGCCGTCGTCCGCATCCTGGTGCAGCTCAAGGTCGCGGACTTTCTCGTCAAGCCGATCACCACGGCCGACCTGGTGCGCTCGGTCGTGCGGGCCCTGCAAGGGCCGGGGCGCGAGGAAAACACCGAGTCGCAGATCTACACCTTCATGCCGGCCGCGGGCGGTGTCGGCACCACGACGCTGGCGCTGCAGACGGCGTTCCAGCTGCATCACTCGGTGACGCGCGGCGCCTCGACCTGCGTGGTCGATCTCAATTTCCAGCAGGGCGCCTGCGCGGAATATCTCGACCTCGAGCCGCGTTTCGACATCACCGAGATCGAGAACCAGCCCGAGCGCCTCGACCGGCAGTTGCTGGACGTGATGCTGTCGAAGCATGCGAGCGGATTGTGCGTGCTCGCCGCGCCCGCGCGTCCGTCGGAAATGCGCTCATTCAAGACCGATGTCGTGGTGCGCATGCTGGACCTCGTCTCGGCCTATTTCGACAATGTCGTCATCGACATGCCCCGCACCTGGTTTCCTTGGACGGAGACGGTGCTGCTCGGATCCAACAAGCTCTATATCGTCACCGAGATGACGGTGCCTTGCCTGCGCCATACGCAGCGCCTCATCCAGGCAATCTACGAGACCGCCGGCAAGGAAGTGAAGCCGAACGTCATCGTCAACCGCTTCGAGCAGAAGATGTTCGACAATGGCATCAAGCAGGCGGATGTTCAGGAAATCCTTGGCGAGCATTTCGTCGGCGGCATCGCCAACAACTACCGGCTGGTGCGGGAGGCGGTCGACCGTGGCGTGCCGTTGCACGAGATCGATCCGAACGCCAACGTCGTCAACGACCTGAAGAAGATCATCCTCCCGGAGGAGGTAGCCGCGACCGCGCGCAAATCGACGTCGCTGTTCGGCCTCGGCAAGGGTCTTTTGAAGAGGAGGGCCGGATGACCAGTCGCTTTTCGACCCTGCAGAACCGCGACGCGCGGCCGCAGCGTTCGTCCGAAACAACGCCGGTCGCGCATCACGCGGTGGTGATCCCGACGAGCCGAAAGGCTTTGCCGGTAAAACCCGAGGTCGCCCCGGCAAAGAACGCCAACAGGGTGCTCGATGCCCGCGTGCGCATTCATCGGATGCTGCTCGAGGAAATCAACCTTGTCGCCCTGGAGCGCTTGCCGAGGGACGAAATGCGGCGGCAGGTGCATGATTTCGTCTCGGAAAAAACCCGCCAGGAGCGGATGGCGATCAACACCGCCGAACTTGACGCGCTGGTCGACGACATCGTCGACGAGATGGTTGGCCTGGGCCCGCTGGAGCCGCTGCTCAAGGATCCCGACATCAACGACATCCTGATCAACGGCCACCAGAACTGCTTCGTCGAGAAGAAGGGCAAGCTGCAGCAGGTGCACATTCCGTTCAAGGATGAGGCGCATCTGCTTAGAATCATTAACAAGATCGTGGCGGCCGTCGGCCGCCGCGTCGACGAATCGCAGCCAATGGTCGACGCCCGCATGCTGGACGGCTCACGCTTCAACGCGGCCATCCGTCCGGTGGGCGTAGACGGGCCGCTGGTGTCGATCCGCAAATTCTCCAAGAACAAGCTTGGCCTGCACAAGCTGGTCGAGTTCGGCGCCATCACCCAGAACATGGCCGAAGTGCTGGCCGCGGCGGTCCATGCCCGCAAGACGACGATCATTTCCGGCGGCACCGGCACCGGCAAGACAACGATGCTCAACGCATTGTCGGCCTTCATCCCGGAAGACGAGCGGCTGATCACGATCGAGGATGCCGCCGAGCTTCAGCTGCAGCAGCCGCATGTCGCGCGCATGGAGACGCGACCTGCCAACATCGAGGGCCATGGCGAACTGAAGCAACGCGATCTCGTCAAGAACGCGCTGCGCATGCGCCCCGACCGCGTCATCCTCGGCGAGTGCCGCGGCGAGGAGGCTTTCGACATGTTGCAGGCGATGAACACCGGCCATGAAGGGTCGATGGCGACCATCCATGCCAACACGCCGCGCGATGCCATTTCGCGCCTCGAACAGATGCTGGGCATGACCGGCATGCCGATGACGGTACAGTCGATCCGCAGCCAGATCGCCAGCGCCATCGACATCATTGTCCAGCTGACCCGGCTTTCCGACGGCAAGCGCAAGGTCACAAGCGTCGCCGAGGTGACGGGCATGGAAGGCGATGTCATCCAGATGCAGGAGATCTTCCGCTTCGTGCGCACCGGTATGGATGCGGACGGCGGGGTTCTCGGCTATTTCGAAGCGACCGGTATCCGGCCGCGCTTCCTCGAGGACCTGCGCGCCATGGGCATCGAATTTCCCGGACGCTATTTCGAACCCGGCCGGCCGCAGGAGTAGCCAAGTGTTCGACGGATTCAGCGCGATCTACGTCGTCTATGCCGGAGCAGCGCTGACCGGCATCCTGATCGCCGAGGCCTGTTATCTTCTCTACGCTGGCCGCAGCGACAAGCGCGCCGCCATCAACCGGCGCATGAAGCTGCAGGAAAACAAGATCAGCCAGGAACAGGTGCTGATCCAGCTGCGCAAGGAGCGCGGCCTCGATGCCGGCACGTCGCTGTTCTCGCCGGACCGATTCCGTGCCCTGCGCACACAGTCGGGCATGATCATGCCGCTGTCGAAGTTCCTGACGATCACCTGCGGCGTGGCGATGGCCGCAGCCCTGGTCGCCATCTGGTATGGGTTGCCGCTGCTCATGGGGCTCATCCTGTTCTTCGTGCTGGCGCCTCTGCTGCCGGTGGTCGCGATGCGCTTCATGCGCAAACGGCGGCACAAGCGTTTCGGCATGCAACTGCCGGAGGCGCTGGAGTTGATTACGCGCGGCCTCAAGGCCGGCCACCCTGTGCCGGTGGCCATCGCCATGGTGTCGCGCGAAATGCCCGATCCGATCGGCACCGAGTTCGGTGTCGTTGCCGATGAGGTGACCTATGGCTCCGATCTGGTTTCGGCGTTGAACAACCTGTTCGATCGTGTGGGGCACGAAGACCTGCCGCTATTCGTCACCGCCGTCTCGATCCAGTCCAGTTCGGGCGGCAACCTGCGTGAAATCCTCGACGGCCTGTCGTCGACAATACGCGAGCGCGGCAAGCTGCGGCGCAAGGTGCGCGCCATTTCGACCGAAGGCCGCCTGTCCGCCTACATCCTGACGGCAATACCGGCGCTTTTGTTTGCCGCCATCATGGCGTTGATGCCGGGGTTCTACAGGGACGTCTGGGGGGTGCCGAAAACCTGGTACATGCTTGGCGGGTCGGTTACCTGGCTGATGCTGGGCAATCTGATCATGTTCAAGATGTCGAATTTCAGGTTCTGACATGCGCGATTTCATAGAATTCCTCGCGTCGCTTGCGCCGACCTCCTTGATCCCGGTGGCTGTTGTGCTTCTGGCCGTGGGTGTTGTCGCGGTCGCCTGGCCGATGGTGGTTGCCAAGGGTGATCGCAATGACGTGAAGCGTCGCCTCAAGGTTGACGACAGTCGCGTGGCCGCGAAACCCGAGCCGGTGCAGAAGAAGAACGCCGGCGTCGTGCGCGAGAAGGCGGTGAAACGGGCGCAGGAATTCTACGCCAAGAGCGATCCGGAAAATGTTGCCCGGCTGCGTATGAAGCTGATCCAGGCGGGCTACATGGAGCCACGCGCCGTCGGCATGTTCTTCCTCATTCGCTTCGCGGCACTGATGGGTGCCGCGACGGGAGCCTTTGTGATCAACCGCTGGATGGCCAGCGCCGACGCGACGATGGCCAGCCGCTGGGCGTTCGTCATCCTGACGGGCGTGGCCGGCTACTTCCTGCCCGGCCTGGTGCTGACCCAGAAAGTGCGGGAGAAGATGCGCGAATACCGCAACGGCTTTCCTGACTTCATGGACCTGTTGATCGTGTGCTCGGATGCGGGCATGAGCATGGAGGCGGGCGTCGAGCGCGTCTCGAAGGAACTCGCCAAGACCTATCCCGCGCTCAGCCAGAATCTGCAGCTGGTGTCGCTGGAATTGAGGGCCGGGCGCAGCCTTGACGACGCGCTGAAGGCGCTCGCCGATCGACTCAGCCTGGACGAGGTGCGTTCTTTCGCGACGCTGCTGCAGCAGTCGAAGGAACTCGGCACCAGCCTGTCGGGAGCGCTACGGGTCTTCTCCGACGAAATGCGTCATAAGCGCATGTCGCTGGCCGAGGAGAAGGCGCATGCCTTGCCGGCCAAGATGTCGGTGCCGGTCACGGTGTGCATCCTGCCGGTGGTGCTGATGATCGCGATCATTCCGATCATCGTCAAATTGACGGGCGGGCACTAGATGCGTCGGGATGAGTTCAGCCCGGCCTGAACTCATCCCGACGTGTCCGCGGAGCAATCCACAAGCATGGCGTTCGCGATCAAGGCCAAATTGCCAACCCCGGCGCGACGACATTCGCCTTCACCGCGCAAAGGACGATGTATGGCGGCAAGCATGTCGCCAAGAGCGATGCAATTTTTCTGAGCGACTTCATTCTAGCGCTTGGGTGGGCGCCTGAATTATCGGTTGCACTGTCCCGTTGTTTGGCCGGCACCTGGTGGTTAACGGCCGGTTTTTCGGAGACCGAATCTTAGCTGCATTTCGGCACCGAAGCTTAACCGCTGTGCTGTAACATCCTTGCTGAAGAACGACCCGACAAATCGGGCGACGGGGCAGGGCATGCGTCAGAGAAATTTTGCGGCGGCAGCCACCGTGGCGGCCGTCCTTATGATCACCGGGTGTACGACGAACAACAACGTCGACACGACCAAGACTACCGCCATTCAGCCTGCGGCAAAGAACATCGACACCTCCGATCTGGCGCAGGGCAAAGCGCAGTTTCGCGACGCCAATTATGGTCTGGCCGAACAGCATTTCCGCAAGGCCGTCGAATTGAAGGCCGACAATGCGGAAGCCTGGATGGGGCTCGCCGCATCCTATGACGAGCTCGGCCGCTTCGACTTTGCCGACCGCGCCTACGACCAACTCCTGAAAGTCGCCGGCCGCAGGCCACAGATCGTCAACAATATGGGCTATTCGCAACTGTTGCGCGGCAACAAGAAGAAGGCCAGGGCGCTGCTGCTCGAGGCCAAGGCCGGCATGGCCGATCCGACGGTTGTCAACGCAAATCTCGCCTTGCTGAACAAGGGCTGATGGGCAAGGCCGAGCCGGTCAAGCCGGCCTTGCGTTCGGCTTAGGCCGAGAGACTACTATTCGGCCGCCCCCAGATAGTCCGACAGCGGCGGGCAGGAGCAGACGAGGTTGCGGTCGCCCGCGACATTGTCGATGCGCGACACCGGCGGCCAGTATTTTGCGGCGGTATCCACGTTGCCCGCGGGATAGGCCGCCTCCAGCCGCGAATAGGGATGGGTCCACGTGCCGGCCAGCGCCTCGGCGGCAGTGTGCGGCGCGTTGACCAGCGGGTTGTCGGCCAACGGCCATTCGCCCTTTGCTACCTTCGCCGCTTCGCCGGCGATCGCGATCATGGCCTCGCAGAAGCGATCGAGTTCACCTTTCGGCTCGGATTCCGTCGGCTCCACCATCAGCGTGCCGGCGACCGGGAACGACATGGTTGGTGCATGGAAACCATAGTCGATCAGCCGCTTGGCGATGTCATCGACGCTGATGCCGGCGCGCTCCTTGAGCACGCGGGTGTCGAGGATGCATTCATGAGCGATACGATCGCTCCTGCCCTTGTAAAGGAGCGGGAAGTACGACGCGAGCCGCGTCGCCACATAATTGGCCGAGATGATGGCGGTCTCCGTCGCCTGCTTGAGACCGGAAGCGCCCATCATGCGGATGTACATCCAGGTGATCGGCAGGATGGAAGCACTGCCGAACGGTGCGGCCGACACGGCATGGCCTGAGCCTTCTGTAACATGGCCCGGCAGATAGGGTTTCAGATGCGCCTTGACGCCGATCGGGCCGACGCCGGGACCGCCGCCGCCATGCGGGATGCAGAACGTCTTGTGCAGGTTCATGTGGCAGACGTCGGCGCCGATGTCGCCGGGGCGGGCGAGGCCGACCAGGGCGTTTAAGTTGGCGCCATCGAAATAGACCTGGGCACCATGCTCGTGGATGAGGGCGCAGAGGTGGCGCGCGCCTTCCTCGTAGACGCCGTGCGTCGAGGGATAGGTGAACATCAGCGCCGCGAGGTTCCTGGAATGCTCGTTGGCCTTGGCCCTGAGATCGTCCATGTCGATATTGCCGTCCTCGGTGCAGCGCACGACAACGACGCTCATGCCCGCCATCGCCGCGCTCGCCGGATTGGTGCCATGCGCCGAGGACGGGATAAGGCAGACCGTGCGATGGCCTTCGCCACGCGAGCGGTGGTAGGCGCAGATGGCCAGCAGCCCGGCATACTCGCCCTGGCTGCCGGCATTGGGCTGCAGGCTTACCGCGTCGAAGCCGGTGATCTCCGACAGCCAGACCTCAAGGTCGCCGACCATGGCGCGATAGCCCGCCGAATGGCTGGCCGGCGCGAAGGGATGCAGATTGGCGACGCTTGGCCAACTCACCGGCATCATCTCTGCAGCGGCATTGAGCTTCATGGTGCAGGAGCCGAGCGGGATCATGGCGCGATCGAGCGCAAGATCCTTGTCGGCCAACCGGCGCAGAAAGCGTATCATTTCGGTTTCCGAATGATTTTCGTGGAACACCGGCTGGGTGAGAAACTCCTTGCCGCGTCCTTTTCCAGGCATGCTGCCGTCGGCGGCGCCGGCTGCCTTGGCGCCGAACAGCGCGGCGATCGCCTCCAGATCGGCTTCGGTCGAGGTTTCATCAAAGCTGATGCCGACATGGTCGGCGTCGATGACGCGCAGCAGCCGGCCGGTTTCTTCGGCGGCCGTGGCGATCGCTTTCGCCTTGCCCTTCATTTCAACCGTCACCGTGTCGAAGCGGCTTGTGCCGAGCACGGGCAGGCCAGCGGCTCTCAGGCCCGCCGCAAGGCGGTTGGCGAGCCCATGGATGCGGCCGGCAATCGCCTGCAGCCCGGCGGGGCCATGCCAGATGGCATAGGCGGTCGCCATGTTGGCGAGCAGCGCCTGCGCGGTGCAGATGTTGGACGTCGCCTTGTCGCGGCGGATGTGCTGTTCGCGTGTCTGCAAGGCAAGCCGATAGCCGGGACGACCCTTGCTGTCGGTCGACTGGCCGACGAGGCGGCCGGGCATCAGCCGCGTCAGTCTGTCGGAGACCGCGCAATAGGCGGCGTGCGGGCCACCAAAGCCCATCGGCACGCCAAAGCGCTGCATCGGGCCGACGGCGATATCGGCGCCAAGTTTCGCCGGAGCGTTGGTCAGCGTAAGACCGAGCGGGTCGGAAATGAAGACGACGATGGCGCCGGTCGCGCGGGCCTTTTCGATCGCCGCCTTATGGTCGCCATAGACACCGAACGTATCCGGCCAGGAGACGAGCAGGGCGGCGGTGTTGTCGTCGATCGTCTCGCCGTCGACCTCGATGCCGAGCGGCTCGGCGCGCGTGCGCACAACATCCAGCGTCTGCGGATGCGGTGTGCCGGCAAGCGCCACCTTGGTGCGCTTGTCGCGATGGTGGCGCAAGGCAATGCCGACGGCTTCGGCCACCGCCGTTGCCTCATCGAGCAGCGAGGCCGACGCGACCGGCAGACCGGTCAGTTCGGTGACCAGTGTCTGGAAATTGAACAGCATTTCCAGCCGGCCCTGGCTGATCTCCGCCTGGTAAGGGGTATAGGCAGTGTACCAGGCCGGGTTCTCGAACAGATTGCGCTGGATGACCGGCGGCACGTGGACGCCATGGTAGCCGGCGCCAATGAAGCTCTTCAGCACCGTGTTCCTGGCCATGGTCGCCGACAATTCGGCCAGCGCTTCGGCTTCGCTGGCGGGCGCGGGCAGGGCCAGGGGCTGGTCGAGACGGATCGATCTTGGCACGGCCTGGCTGATCAGCGTCTCGACGGAAGGAACGCCGATGACGGCGAGCATGGCTCTGACGTCGTTGATGCCGGGGCCGATATGGCGGGCGGAAAAGGGGGTAGGTGCTGCGGTCATTTTTATCGTCCTGCTATCAGCCAATATGGGCTTTGTAGGCGGTCTCATCCATCAGGCCGGCGAGCTGGCTTTCATCGGCGAGCCTCATCTTCCATAGCCAGCCGGCGCCGGTCGCCGCCGAATTGACCAGCGACGGGTCGGACGAGAGCATGCCATTGGCCTCGGTGATCTCGCCGTCGACCGGCGCATAGACGTCGGAGGCGGCCTTGACGGATTCGACCACGACGGCGGTGTCACCCTTGGTGAGCTTCCTTCCCGTCTCGGGCAATTCGACGAAGACGAGGTCGCCGAGTTGCTCCTGGGCATAGTCGGTGATGCCGACCGTGGCGACGCCGCCTTCGACACTGAGCCATTCGTGATCGGCGGTGAAATAGGTCTTTGCCATGAAATTTATCCTTTGCGGTAGCGATGGGGAGTGAAGGGCAGGGAACTGATATCGACCGGGATTTTCGTGCCGCGCACGTCGGCGAAGACCCGGGTTCCGGGCTTTGCCAGCGGCGCGGCGACATAGCCCATGGCGACCGGATGACCGGCCGAGGGGCCGAAGCCGCCCGACGTGACATGGCCGGCGGGGTGGCCGTGGACGTCAAAGAGCGCGGCGCCGGCGCGCACCGGCTGGCGGCCTTCCGGCTTCAGCCCGACGCGCTTTTGCGCCGGGCCGCGTTCCACGGCGGCGCGCAAGGCGTCGGCACCGATAAAGGTGCCGGAAGCCCTGGTGTCCTTCGGGATCGCCCACATCAGCGCGGCGGCGGCGGGGTCTGTCTCCGGTGCGATATCCTGGCCATGCAGGCAAAGTCCGGCCTCCAGCCGCAGGCTGTCGCGCGCGGCAAGACCGATCCAGAGCACGCGCTCATCATCCAGCAGCTTCGCGACGAGGTCGCGCGCATCGGTCTCCGGAAGACCGATCTCGAAACCATCCTCGCCGGTATAGCCGGACCGGCTCATGAACCAGTCCTTTCGCGGCTCGACCCCATGCATGAACAGCAACGAGCCGGTTTCGATGCCCGCACGGGACAGCACTGCCCAGGCCTCGGGCCCCTGGATGGCCAGGAAGACGCGGTCGAGCGGCTCGACCATGGCGTCGAAACCGGCTGCAAGTTCGCGCAGGTGCTTTTCGTCGGCGACGGCGTTGCCGGCATTGGCGACCACCATGAAGCGATCGGCGCCGAGCCGGGTAACGATCAGGTCGTCGAGGATGCCGCCGGCTTCATTGAGGAAGAACGTCAGCTTGGATTGCGAAATTTCGAGCGCGCCGGCGTCCAGCGGGCAGGCGCGGTCGAGCAGCGCAACGGCTTGCGGCCCGCTGACCACGAACAGTTTCATATGCGAGATGTCGAAGAGACCCGCGTGCTCGCGGGTATGCAGATGTTCCTTCATGACGCCGGCCGGGTAGGTCAGCGGCATCGACCAGCCGGCAAAGGCGCCGAAGCGCGCGCCTGCGGCCGTGTGGATATCCTCGAGGGGAAGGTGTTTATCGTCGTTGCCCGTCATGTCGTCTCCAGAGTCGCACGCAATCGGCCGCGAATGGCGACCAGTCCGTGCCCCTCTGTCTGAAGCCTGAGAGACTCGCGCAGCCGGAACTCTGTCAGCGGCGCTTACACCTTCGGCGCGGGGGCAAGCCCCGACTTTCCAGAGTGTCTTTCCCGTCCACGGTTCTTTTGCCTGAGAGATTTCGGGCGATTTCCCCTTCGGCGGCAGCTCTCGCTGCTCTCTCCCGCAAACAGGTAGGACTCAAAGCCTGAGCCCTCGACGCGCCATCCATAGCCCGTCGGCGACACCTTGTCACCTCCCAGCGACATCTAAAGCGCGTCGTGCTGAAGCGGGTTTGGGCGATGCGCGTTGGATATTTGTTCTGATGCATGTTGCTCTCCCAAAACCGCTGCACACCTCGGGTCGAGCCCGAGGGCCTGCTTTTGGGCGACATACATTGGCCGACAAGTCTTTGCTAACCACGCCATTTGCCCGTTTTTCAAGACATTCCTGATACAGCAGGCCGATGTGACGCGTTGCGCGGACGGGGACGACAAATGGGCGAATTGATCATGAGCGCGCCGGTGGCGGGGCTGACATCAAAGATTAGCATTGCTCCGGAGGATGTGGTGATGCTGCGCCGCGACGTGTTCGCCGATGGTGTGGTCACGCGCGGCGAGGCGGAGGCGCTGTTCGCGCTCGACCAGACGGCGCGGAACAAGTGCGCGGAGTGGGCGCCATTCTTTGTCGAGGCAGTGACCGATTACATCGTCCATCAGGAAAGGCCGGAGGGCTACATCTCGCAAGACAATGCCGACTGGCTGATCCGCACGATCTCGCGAGACGGCATGGTCGACCGCGGAACCGAACTCGAATTGCTGGTCCATGTGCTGGAAGAGGCTAAATCGTCGCCGGGCCGGCTCTGCGTCTACGCCCTCGAGCAAGTCGCCCACGCCGTCATCGACGGCAAGGGACCGCTGATGCTGGGCGGCGCCCTGGTTCCGGGATTGATCGCCAAGGCGGAGGTCGAGCTCCTGCGCCGCATCCTCTACGCCCATGGCGGTGACGGCAACATCGCCATTACCCGCGGCGAGGCCGAGGTGCTGTTCAGGATCAATGAACAGACTGCCCATGCCAACAACGACCCCTCCTGGAACGAGCTGTTCGTCAAGGCGATCGCCAACTTCGTCATGTGCTCGGCCGGTTATGAAGCGCCGACCCGCGATGTGGCATTGCGCCAGGAAAGCTTCTTCAATCAAGCCGACCCGGAAATCGGCGGCTTCTTCAGCCGCATGGTCTCCGGTGGCCTTGCCGGAATCATCGAGGCCTACCGGTCCCCGGATGACATCGAAGTCGAATGGGAGGCGAAGAACAGGGCGGCGGAGGCCTTTGCCCGGCGCGCCGAAACGATCGATGCCGGCGAAGCCAAATGGCTGGTCGAGCATATCGGGCTGAATCGGCCTCTCTACGAAAACGAGCGTGCACTGCTGACCCTGATCAAGCATGCCTCGCCGGAAATCCATCCGGCCCTAAAGCCGCTGCTCGAAAAGGTTGCTTGAGTATTGGCTGTTAAGCCGTCGACGTCGGAGCACTATTCTCTCTGACTATCAAATACCACCATACCAGTCGTAGCCATTGTCTTCCCAGTAGCCGCCGCGGCCGCCGCCGACATCGGCGAATCCGTCGACCAACTCGATCTTGTAGAGATACTTGGGCATCTTGTAGCCGAGTTGCCGCTCGACGCGGACGCGGAGCGGCGCGCCGTTCTCGACGGGCAGCGGCTTGCCGTTCAGGCCATAGGCGAGGATCGTCTGCGGGTGGCGTGCGTCAATCAGGTCGATGGTGCCGTAGTATTTGACGTCGCCCGACAGGCTGCGGTCGATCGTGTCGAGACAATGGAACATGACATAGCGCGCCTGCGGCTTCACCACCGCCTGGTCCAGCACCAGCGACAGCGGCGTGCCGGTCCATTTGGCGATGCAGCTCCAGCCCTCGACGCAGTCGTGACGCGTGATCTGGGTGCGGCTCGGCATGTTCTGGAGCTGCTCGCGGCTGAGTGACAGCGGCTTTTCGACAAGGCCGGAAACCTCCAATCGCCAGTCGGCGAAATTGCTGGCGAGCAGGGCCTTGTAGGCGTCGTCATCGGGCGCCGTGACACCGTTCGGCCGCATTGGCTGACGGATATCGGCCTCGGTGAATTCCTGTGCAAGCGAATCGCGGCCTGCAAGCAGGCGTTGCGCGCGATGTGTGAGATTATTGGCGTTCTCGAGGAAGCTGCGCAGGCCGTCGCCGATGCTCAGCTGGCTGTCGAAGGCATCGCAACCCGACAAGATGATGCCTGAGGCGCCAAGGCTGGCGGCGGTCAGGAATTTCCGGCGGCTGATCTGGAACTTCGCCATGTCAGGCACTCCTCTGCGCTGTTTCATCGTCCGGTGCTGGAGGATCGGTGCGATACCAGCCTGTGATGATCGAGCGCAGCTCGTTGATCGGTCCGGCGGCGAGGATCATCAGGATGTGGATAACGAAGAAGGCGACCAGCAGCACCATGACGGTGAAATGGATGGTGCGCGCCGTCTGCCGGCCGCCGAGCAGGTCGTTCAGGAACGGCAGCACCGAATTCATGCTCGGCGACATGGCAAGGCCGGTGATGACCATCAGCGGCAAGAGCACGAACAGCACGCCGCCATAGGCCATCTTCTGCAGCGTGTTGTATTCACGTGTGTGGTGGAACTTCAGCTTGGCATGATCGACGATGTCCTGTGGCAGCCGCTTGAGGTCGTCGAGGCGTGGTGCAAGGTCGCGCCGGATATGGCCGTTGATCAGGCTGGCGACCAGCCACACGATCAGCGTCGTCACGAGGATCCAGGCGAAGAAGAAATGCACCACGCGGGCCGTGCCGAGATCATAGTAGGAAGGGATGGTCGCCCAGGAAGGGAAACCGCGCGCCGTCTCGTTGCCCGACGGACCCGACCAGCCAAGCACGCCTGTCGTGTCGAAGCGGTGCCCGAAGATTTCCGTGTAGCCGCGCGGCCCTGCGTCGGTATTCTCGGCGCCAATGGCGAAGACGGTGTTGTTGTAGCCAAAACCCGACTGCTTGCCGATGTAGAGCTGTGGGCGGGCATTGAATATCTGCAGGCCGGAAAGCAGCATGAAAAACAGTGAGATGGCCCAGATCCAATGCGTCGTGCGCGTCCAGCGCGACTGACGGTAGATCAAGTTCCTGTCCCGTGATGCTGGAGCGTCCGATCCGGCGGTGGGTTCGCTTTTGGCAACCGATTCCATCTTCTCTCGTCTCCCGGCCTGCGCGTCCATTGTCCTCCTGATACGTTGCGATCCAAAACGATGTTTCATCCGATCACGGATTTATTACGAACCGCCCAGGCTGACGGCGAGGTTGACGGCGGCGGCGACGATCACCGTGTTGAAGAAGAACGACAGGATCGAGTGGACAAGCACGACACGGCGCATATGCGTTGTCGAGATGTTGGTGTCGGCGGTCTGCGCGGTCATGCCGATGACGGTGGAGAAATAGAGGAAATCCCAGCCTTCCGGCCTTTTGTCGCCCGGGAACAGCAGGCCCCCGACGGGGATTTTCTTCTTGGTTCCCGCATCGACCTCTTCGCCGTCCATCCAGTAGACATGGGCATAATGGAGCGCGGCCATGGCATGGATGGTGAACCAGCCGAGCGGGATCGACAGCAGCGCGAAGCCGAGTTCGATCGGATGACCTTTGTCCTTCTGGTTGATCAACAGGAACAATGAGATGATGGCGAGGCCGACGACGACCAGCGTGACCGCGAAGATGACCAGCACCGGCTGATCGGCAGCGCGCGCATTCTTGCTGAGATAGGTGCCCGTGAACTTCGGCATCTGGGCGACGACCAGTATGACGTAGGCGGCAAAGAAGGCGTTGGCGCCGATCGAATAGGCAAGCGGGGCATGAAGGAGCAACGCCACAAGGAGCGCAAAGACACCAATACACGCCGACATTACAAACAGCATGTGCCGCTGCATCGGCTTCTTGATTGGAGGCGTTTCGGCGGCCATGGCGGTCTCCACCCTGAATGGCGCTCTGCTTCTAGAACAGTTCACCGTTTCACGGAAACGGCGAACCGCTCTATCTCTTGTTTTGGCGCAATTCCGGACGAAAACCGCTAGGCGCCTTTCCTGGAATTGCCTTATCTCGTTTTGACGCAATTCCGGACGGAAAACCGCTACGCACTTTTCCTGGAATTGCTTCAGCTGGGTGTGGCGGATTTCAGCGCGCGCCGCAAGATACGGTCGAGCTCGCCGAGGAACCGCGAGCGGGGCGCGAAGCTGGCATTGTAGCCCTTGCTTTCGCCTGTCTCGCGCAAATGCTGCTTGAGGTCGCGCATGGCCACCGCCATGCCGATGGTTTCCGGCGTGAAGGGGCGTCCGGTAGGCCCAAGCACGTGCGCGCCAAGCGCCACCGCGCGGGCGGCGAGCGGAATGTCCGCTGTCACTATGACATCGTTGGGCTTTGCGTTCTCGACGATCCAGTCATCGGCGGCGTCGGCGCCTTTGGAGACGACGACGTTGCGGATCATCTGATCGCGTGAGGGCCGCAGGCCGCCATTGGAGACATGGGTGACGACGATGCCATGGCGGTCGGCGACTTTCTCGACCTCGGCCTTGACCGGGCATGCGTCGGCATCGACGTAGATGGCGGGTACGGGCATTGTCTCTCCAGGAACGTGCGGGGGCCGGAAACATATCCGGCCCCCGCCTGGAATCTCAGCTATCATGCCGGCAGGGCGCCAGACCTCTTGGCCGTCCAGGTGGCGATGTAGTCCATGAGGCCGGGGTTGAGGCAGTCATAGGGTTCGAGCCCGATAGACTTCAGCTGGCCGCGGATGCCGTCCATGCGGCCCGGATCGACACCGGATTCGATGATCGAGGAGACAAAGGCGGTGAAGCCCGGCGGCGACCAGCCGTCCTCCTCGAAGCGCTCGGGGTGGATGAAGGTCAGGCCCTTGAACGGATGATCGCGCTCGACCGGCCCGTGCATGTGGACGCCGCAGCCGGTGCAGGCATGACGCTGGATCAATGCGGCGGGGTCGACCACCTTGAGCTTGTCGCCATTTTCGGCGACGGTGACATCGCCGGTGCCGGCCACGGCCACGACAGAGAACACCGCACCGTCCGGCTTCCAGCATTTGGTGCAGCCGCAGGCGTGGTTGTGGGCGATCTGGCCCTTGACCTTCACCTTCACCGGGTTGCTGGTGCAAAGGCAGATCAGCGTGCCGCCGGCAAAGCTCGCGCTCTCCTTGGGCAGCCCATTGTCGATTTTTGGATGCAGTTTCTCCGCCATTCCATTTCCTCCCGTTTGTGAACCACAGAGGTCGCTGGCCGGTTGGCTGGCGGCGTGTGGCTGGCTTCAGTAAACGACGACGCTTCGGATCGACTTGCCCTCATGCATGAGGTCGAACCCCTTGTTGATGTCCTCGAGCTTCAGCGTGTGGGTGATCATCGGATCGATCTGGATCTTGCCGTCCATGTACCAGTCGACGATTTTGGGCACGTCGGTGCGGCCGCGCGCGCCGCCGAAGGCGGTGCCCATCCAGCTGCGGCCGGTGACCAGCTGGAACGGCCGCGTCGAGATCTCCTGGCCGGCGCCGGCGACGCCGATGACGACCGACTTGCCCCAGCCGCGATGCGAGGCTTCCAGCGCCTGGCGCATCACCTTGGTGTTGCCGGTGCAGTCGAACGTGTAGTCGGCGCCGCCGATCTGGTCGGCACCGCGCTTGGTCATGTTGACGAGGTAAGGCACGATGTCGCCGTCGATCTCCTTCGGATTGACGAAATGCGTCATGCCGAAGCGCTCGCCCCATTCCTTCTTGTCGTTGTTGAGATCGACGCCGATGATCATGTCGGCGCCGGCAAGCTTCAGGCCCTGGATGACGTTGAGGCCGATGCCGCCGAGACCGAAGACGACGGCGGTGGCGCCTTGCTCGACCTTGGCGGTGTTGATGACGGCACCGATGCCGGTGGTGACGCCGCAACCGATGTAGCAGATCTTGTCGAAGGGGGCGTCGGGGTTGACCTTGGCCACCGCGATCTCGGGAAGCACCGTGAAGTTGGAGAAGGTCGAGCAGCCCATATAGTGGAAGATCTTGTCCTTGCCGATGGAAAAGCGCGACGAGCCGTCCGGCATCAGGCCTTGCCCCTGGGTGGCGCGGATGGCGGTGCAGAGGTTGGTTTTCCTGGACAGGCAGGACGGGCACTGCCGGCATTCGGGCGTATAGAGCGGGATGACGTGATCGCCCTTCCTGACCGAGGTGACGCCCTTGCCGACATCGACGACGACACCGGCGCCTTCATGGCCAAGAATGGCCGGGAAGATGCCTTCGGGATCGGCGCCCGACAGGGTGAACTCGTCGGTGTGGCAGATGCCGGTCGCCTTGATCTCGACCAACACCTCGCCGGGCTGAGGACCGTCGAGGTCGACCTCCATGATCTCCAGCGGCTTTCCGGCGGCGACGGCGACAGCGGCGCGCGTTTTCATCAGGCAATTCCTCCAAAGGCGATTTTTGCGCAGGCTTTCAGGTTTTGCCCCGACGATCAACTGCTAGCTGGTTGCACACTTGGGCCAGCGTGCAGAATTTTATTCCCTAACCGATTGAAAGACGGCGATTGACCCACCCGGCTTGACCGCGCCAGCACAGGTCATAAAAGGAACGGCCGACCCGAGGGATATCCGCATGTTCACCAAGATCCTGATCGCCAACCGTGGCGAGATCGCCTGCCGCGTCATCAAGACGGCACGCAAGATGGGCATTGCCACGGTCGCCGTCTATTCCGATGCCGATCGCGACGCGGTGCATGTCGAGATGGCCGACGAAGCGGTGCATATCGGACCGTCGCCGGCGGCGCAGAGCTACCTCGTCCCTGAAAAGATCATCGCAGCCTGTAAGCAGACTGGCGCCCAGGCCGTGCATCCGGGCTATGGCTTCCTGTCCGAGCGAGCGGCCTTCTGCGAAGCCCTGGAGAAAGAAGGCATCGTCTTCATCGGTCCCAAGCCGAAGGCGATCAGGGCGATGGGCGACAAGATCGAATCGAAGAAGTTCGCCAACGCCGCCAAGGTTTCGACGGTGCCGGGCTGGCTCGGCGTGATCGAGAATGCCGACCACGCGGAGAAGATCGCTGGCGAAATCGGCTATCCCGTGATGATCAAGGCCTCGGCCGGTGGTGGCGGCAAGGGCATGCGCATCGCCTGGAACCAGTCGGAAGTGCGCGACGGGTTTGACCGGGCCCGCTCCGAGGCCAAGAGCTCGTTCGGCGACGACCGTGTTTTCATCGAGAAGTTTGTCGTCGACCCGCGCCATATCGAGATCCAGGTGCTGGCCGACGCGCATGGCAACGCGCTCTACCTCGGCGAACGCGAATGTTCGATCCAGCGCCGCAACCAGAAGGTGGCGGAAGAGGCGCCTTCGCCATTCCTCGATGCCAAGACCAGAAGGGCCATGGGCGAGCAGTCGGTGGCGCTGGCCAGGGCCGTCGACTATCAGAGCGCCGGCACGGTGGAGTTCATCGTCGACAAGGACAAGAACTTCTATTTCCTTGAGATGAACACGCGATTGCAGGTCGAGCATCCGGTGACGGAGCTCGTCACCGGCATCGATCTGGTCGAGCAGATGATTCGCGTCGCCGCCGGCGAGAAGCTTGCTTTGAAGCAGAGCGATATCAAGCTGAACGGCTGGGCAGTGGAGAGCCGGCTCTACGCCGAGGATCCCTACCGCAATTTCCTGCCGTCGATCGGCCGGCTGACCCGCTACCGGCCGCCCGAGGAAGGACAGTTCGGCGATGTCGTCGTCCGCAACGACACCGGCGTCACCGAGGGTTCGGAGATCTCGATGTTCTACGATCCGATGCTGGCCAAGCTGTGCACCTGGGCGCCGACGCGGCTCGAAGCCATCGACGCCATGTCGGAAGCGCTCGACAGTTTTGTGGTTGACGGCATCGAGCACAACATTCCGTTCCTGGCGGCGCTGATGCAGCACCCGCGCTGGCGGGAAGGGGCGATATCGACCGGGTTCATCGCCGAGGAATATCCCGATGGTTTTGCGCCCATCGTGCCGAACAGCGAGGAAAAGGCCGTGCTGGCCTCGATCGCGACCGCGGTCGAACTGCTGCGCCGCGACCGGCTCGACCGTTTGGGTGGGCGCCTGGCGCCGCATTCGGGGGCGCTCAAGCGCGACTGGGTGGTTAAGCTCGGCGAGAATTATCTGCCGGCGGCCATCCTCGAAGGCATGATTTCCATTCCGATGGAGATCGACCTGTCGATCGACGGCGGCAAGGCGCTGACCGTTTCGTCCGACTGGCGGCCAGGCGACCTCATCTGGCGCGGCACGGTCGGCAAGCGCGAGGTCGTCGCCCAGATCCGTCCGGTTGCCAACGGCCTCCGCATCGCCTGGAAAGGCATGTCGGTGACCGCGCGCGCCATGCTGCCGCGCACCGCGGCGCTGGAACGGCTGATGCCTGAAAAGGTGGCGCCAGACACGTCGAAGCTGCTGCTCTGCCCGATGCCTGGCCTTGTCGTGTCGATCGCCGTTGCCGAGGGCCAGGAGGTCAAGGCCGGCGAGACTTTGGCCGTGGTCGAGGCGATGAAGATGGAAAACGTGCTGCGCGCCGAACGCGACCTCGTCGTGTCGAAACTAAATGCCAAGCCGGGCGACAGCCTGGCTGTCGACGCGGTGATCATGGAATTCGCCTGAGAGACTGAGGCCAGCCGGGCAGGTCGCGGAAGCCTGTGGCTGGTGGTCGTTTGTGCTGGACTGGTATCGTCCGGTCCCGGACAATACATCTCCATCGACTCAAGTGTTACGGGCAGCGCGAGAAACCATGGCGGATGAGAGACTTCCACGCGATCCCCTGAAGCGCGAAGCCGCGATTGCGGCCATGCCGCCGAAGGCGCCCGTGCGGCCGTTCGTCCATCTGCGGGTGCATTCGGCCTATTCGCTGCTCGAGGGCGCGCTTCAGCTTGGCAAGATCGTCGGCCATGCGCTGAAAGACGAAGCCCCGGCGATCGCCGTCACCGACACCAACAATCTGTTCGGCGCGCTGGAATTCGCCCAGAAGGCGGTCAAGGACGGCATCCAGCCGATCATCGGCTGCCAGATCGCGCTCGCCTTTTCCGGCGAAAACAGCGACGGCCAGCGCGACCGCCGGCGGCAAGGCCCGGAGATGCGGCCGGTCGTCCTGATCGCGGCGACCGAAGCCGGCTATTCCAATCTGGTCAGGCTTGTCAGCCGCGTCTACCTGGAAACGCCACCCGGCGAAGCCGTGCACCTGACCACCGGGATGCTGGAGGGGCAGGCTGATGGGCTGATCGGCCTCAGCGGCGGACCGCGCGGCCCGATCGGCAGCGCCTTGAAGGAAGATCGCCGCGATCTTGCCGAGACGCGGCTTTTGACGCTCAAGGCGATGTTCGGCGACCGCCTCTATGTCGAACTGGAACGGGTTGCCGGCTACGACCGGATGATCGAACATTCGACGATCGATCTGGCCTATGCGCACGAGTTGCCGCTGGTCGCCACCAACGAGGCGTTTTTTTCATCGCGCGACGATTATGAGGCGCATGACGCGCTGATTGCCATTGCCGAAGGCTCGGTCGTCGCCGTCGACACCCGCCGCCGGCTGTCGCCGGACAATTTCCTGCGCAGCCAGACCGACATGTCGCAGCTGTTCGCCGACCTGCCGGAAGCGATCGACAACACAGTCGAAATCGCGCTGCGCTGCTCCTACTACCCAAAAAACCGCAGCCCGATCCTGCCGCGCTTCACCGGCGGCGACAGTGCCGACAAGGACGCGGCCGAAAAGGCCGAGGCCGCGGAACTCGCCCGGCAGGCGCGAGAGGGGCTCGACGCGCGCCTTGCCCTGCATGGACCGACCCCGGGCTACACGGTCGAGCAATATCGCGAGCGGCTCGAATTCGAGCTCGGCATCATCGAGAAGATGAAGTTCCCCGGCTACTTCCTGATCGTTGCCGACTTCATCAAATGGGCCAAGGCACAGGGCATTCCGGTCGGTCCGGGCCGTGGTTCGGGCGCCGGATCGCTGGTCGCCTATTCGACGACCATCACCGACATCGATCCGCTGCGATTCTCCTTGCTGTTCGAGCGCTTCCTCAATCCGGACCGCGTGTCGATGCCCGACTTCGACATCGACTTCTGCCAGGACCGCCGCGAAGAGGTGATCCGTTATGTCCAGCAGAAATACGGCCGCGACCAGGTCGGCCAGATCATCACCTTCGGTACGCTGCAGGCCCGGGCCGTGCTGCGCGACGTCGGCCGCGTGCTGCAGATGCCCTACGGCCAGGTCGACAAGCTGTCCAAGATGGTGCCGCAGAACCCGGCCAATCCGGTCAAGCTCGCCGACGCCATCGCCAACGAGCCGCGCTTTGCCGAGGAGGCCGAGAAGGAGCCGATCGTCCAGACGCTGCTCGACATGGCGCAGAAGCTGGAAGGGCTCTATCGCCACGCCTCGACGCATGCCGCCGGCATCGTTATCGGCGACCGTCCGCTGTCGGAGCTGGTGCCGATGTACCGCGATCCGCGCTCGGACATGCCTGTCACCCAGTTCAACATGAAATATGTCGAGCAGGCCGGGCTGGTGAAGTTCGACTTCCTCGGCCTGAAAACGCTGACGGTGCTTGAGACGGCGGTGAAGCTGATCCGCCGCCGCGGCATCGACATCGATCTGGCGACAATCCCGCTCGATGATCCCGACACCTACGCCATGCTGTCGCGCGGCGAGGTGGTTGGCGTGTTCCAGGTTGAAAGTGCGGGCATGCGCAAGGCGCTGATCGGCATGCGGCCCGACTGCATCGAGGACATCATCGCGCTGGTCGCGCTCTACCGGCCGGGCCCGATGGAAAATATCCCGACCTACAACGCCAGAAAGCATGGCGAGGAGGAGATGGCCTCGATCCATCCCAAGATCGACCATCTGGTGAAGGAGACGCAAGGCGTCATCGTCTACCAGGAACAGGTCATGCAGATCGCGCAGGAGCTGTCGGGCTATTCGCTCGGCGAAGCCGATCTTCTGCGCCGCGCCATGGGCAAGAAGATCCGCGCCGAGATGGACAAGCAGCGCGAGCGCTTCGTCTCGGGTGCTGTCGAGCGCGGCGTCAGCAAGCCGCAAGCCGACTTCATTTTCGACCTGCTGGCCAAGTTCGCCGATTATGGTTTCAACAAGTCGCACGCCGCCGCCTACGCCGTGGTCTCCTATCAGACGGCCTATCTCAAGGCGCATTACCCGGTCGAGTTCCTGGCGGCATCGATGACGCTCGACATGGGTAACACCGACAAGCTCGCAGATTTCCGCCAGGATGCATTGCGCCTCGGCATCGAGGTGCTGGCGCCGTCCGTGATGACGAGTTTTCGTCCCTTCGAGGTTGGCGAGAACCGCATCTATTATTCGATGGCCGCACTCAAGGGCGTCGGCGACGCGGCGGTCGAGCATATCGTGGCCGTGCGAGGTGAAAAGCCGTTCAAGAACCTTGCCGATTTCTGCGAAAGGGTCGATCCCAAGATCGTCGGCAAACGTGTCTTCGAAAGCCTGATCATGGCTGGTGCGCTCGACTGCTTCGGCCACGACCGCGCTCAGATGATGGCCGGCGTCGAACGGATGATGGGGCTGGCTTCACTTGCCCAGCAGAACGCCGTTTCCGGCCAGGCCGATATTTTCGGCGCCTCGCTGGGAGCGCAGTCGCAGGCGCTCAACCTGCCGGCAACGGATCCTTGGCTTGCGGCCGACCGCCTGCACCGCGAATTCCAGGTCGTCGGCTTCTACCTCTCGGCCCATCCGCTCGACGAGTACAAGGCGGCGCTGCAGAAGATGCGGGTGCAGACCTGGGGCGAGTTCTCGGCCGCCGTCAAGCGGGGCGCCACCGCCGGCCGGCTTGCCGGCACGGTGACGACCAAGCAGGAGCGCAAGACACGCACCGGCAACAAGATGGGCGTGGTGCAGTTCTCCGACACGTCGGGACAGTATGAGGCCGTGCTGTTTTCGGAAGGATTGGCCCAGTTTCGCGACTTCCTGGAGCCCGGCCGCTCCGTCGTCATCCAGGTCGCCGCCGAGGACAGGCCCGAGGGCGTCAATTTGCGCATCAACTCCGTGCAATCGCTGGAGGACGAGGCAAGCCGCATCCAGAAGGCGCTGCGCATTTTCGTCAGGAACGAAGGACCGGCGTCGATGATCCAGTCCCAACTCACCCAGCGCGGCGAAAGCCAGGTCAGCATTATCGTGATCAAGGAAGAGGCGCAGGGCGAGATCGAGATTGCCTTGCAGGGCGGCTACCGCGTCTCGCCGCAGATCGCCTCGGCGATGCGCGCGGTGCCGGGCGTGGTCGAAGTGGAACTGGTGTGATCGCCGCCTTTGCCAGGTGACCACACATCGGGCGGCGGCTGCCGCCTATATCACCGTGATCGGCAACAAGGCTTCGGACAAGGTCGCATCGAGAGACCGTTCCGCACCGGCGCGGCTGCGCCAAGAGGCTGGTCGGCCTACGATGCCGCCACTTCAGCCGGCTGTACCGGTTTGCGCTGCAGATTGAGCAGGTTGCCCATCAGGATGAGCAGCGCACCGCCCGCGGTGAAGGCGTCGATCTGCTCGCTATAGAGCAGCCAGCCAACCAGCGCCGACAAGGGGACGCGCAGGAAATCCATAGGCGAAATGACGGTCGCGTCCGCATAGGTGAGCGCGCGGGCCATGCAGAAATGCGACGACATGCCGCTGAAGGCGATCAGCAGGATCCACGGCCAGAGTTCAAGCGATGGGTTGCGCCACACATAGAGCGCCGGGATGAGGCCAACGGCGGACTGGATGATCAGCATCCAGAAAATGATGCGCACGACACTGTCGGTGCGCGTCAGCGATTTGACGAGAACCAACGAGGCGCCGAAACAGACCGCGGCGCCCAGCACGACCAGATGTCCGGGATCGACCGCGTCGACGCCGGGACGGACGATGATCACCACGCCGATCAGTCCCAGCACGACCGCCGCAAGCTTGGGGCGGTTCAGCCTTTCGCCAAGGAAGGTCACGGCCAGGATTGCCGTCCAGATCGGCGTCGTGAATTCGATCGAGATCAGCACCGCCAGCGGGATCAGCGTCAGCGCGTAGAGCCACGCCGCCTGACCGCTGTAGTGGACGACATTGCGGGCGATGTGGGCGAGGGGTCGCTGCGTGCGCATTGCCGCAAATCCGCCCGTCGTCATCACCAGCGGCAACAGGATGAAAAAGCCGATCACCGAACGCAGTTCCAGCACCTGGAAGACGTTGAGCTCGGCTGTCGTGGCGCGGCCAGCGACCGACATCGCCAGGAACGAGGCAATCGACAGCGCCATCCAGAACGCGGCCTTGGTGATCGAAGGGGTGGGTGCCATGTCAGCTATCTCGCAGGCGGTGGCTGACGGGGCAATCGCTAGCCGCGCCATTCTTCTGGGCCAGTTGCGGTGGTGCTGGTCCGAAACGGTCGTTTCGCAGACGGAACTTGATGACGGAAGGGGCGTTGAGACGTGGGGCTCACCTGATGGATAACCACCTGACGAGGAGAGGGTCGATGATGTCACCAGCGCGATTTGTGCTTTGCGGGTGCCTGCTGGTCGCTGCCAATGCGGCACATGCCGACGAGGCCAAATTTCTCCAGTCCTTTAAGGGGAATTTCGCCGGCAAGGGGGCTGTCCAGGTGACGACAGAGGCCCCGACCGTCAGCGTCTCCTGCACATTCAAATCGGATTCGACATCATCCTCGTTGTCGCTCGACGGCAACTGCCGCGGCCTTATCCTGGTGAGCCGCGCCATCAGCGCGCATCTGAAAACCAGTGGCACCAGATACAGCGGCGTCTATGTGGGATCGCGCACTGGTCCGGCGCAGCTCAACGGCAGCCGCTCCGGCAACGCGATCAATCTTGCCATCCGCTGGGCCAAGCCCGTCAATGGCAACAGCGTTTCGCAATTGACCGTGGAGAAAAAAGGCACCGACGGCATTCTGTTGACCGTCACCGACCACGATCCCAAAACCGGCAAGAACGTGGTGACCAGTCGCATCGATCTGAAGCGCACCTGACGGGTGCATTGATATTCAGGTGATGTCTGGCCCGAATCTCCATACCCATATCCGGCGTCAGTCCTCGATCGGCTCCGGCGGGTGGGCATCGCGGCCCCTGCCGAACGTATAGCCGGTTTCCACCGCCTTGCGGCCGAACTTGTCGCGCAACGCGTCGATGGCGCCTTCTGCCATGGCGCGCTTGCGCGACTGGAGGTCGACGAGGTCAGGCGGGTCGGCCTTGTCGTCGTCGGAAAGGTCGCTGACGCCGATGCCGAGCAGCCGGTATTTCGTGCCATCCGCTTCCCTGCGCAAAAGGTCCACGCCGGTCGAAAAGATGCGGTCCGCGAGCCTTGTCGGGTCGCCGAGCTGGCGGTTGCGGGTGCGCAGCTTGAAGTCCTGGGTCTTCAGTTTCAGCACCACGGTGCGCCCGGCGATGCCTGATTTTTTCAGTCGCGCCGAGACCTTTTCCGAAAGGCCCCTCAGCACCGAGACCAGTTCTTCCAGTGATGCGATGTCGGTGTCGAAGGTGGTTTCGGCCGATACGCTCTTGGCGTCCTGGTCAGGATCGACGCGGCGGACGTCCTCTCCGCGCGAAAGCCGATAGAGCCGGTCACCCATTGAACCATAGCGGCGCATCAAGTCGCCGCGCTCCATCCTTTGAAGCTGGCCAATGGTGCGGATGCCGTCGCGCTCCAGCGTGGCGTTGAATGCCTTGCCGACGCCCCAGATCATGGTCACCGGCTGCGGCGCCAGGAAGCCGACCGCCTCGGCCTCGCCGATGACCGAGAAGCCGCGCGGCTTGCGGAAATCCGACGCGATCTTGGCGAGGAACTTGCAGTAGGAGAGGCCGGCCGAAACCGTGATGCCGATCTCCGTCTCGACCGCCTGCGCAAAGCGCGCCAGCACCACCGCCGGCGGCAGACCGTGCAACCGCTCGGTGCCGGCGAGATCGAGAAATGCCTCGTCGATCGACAGCGGCTCGACCAACGGCGTCAGCGCCTGCATCATGGCGCGCACTTCGCGGCCGACATGCACATATTTTTCCATGTTGGGCGGGATCACGACGGCCTCGGGGCAGGCTTCGAGCGCCTTGAACATCGGCATGGCGGAGCGCACGCCCCTGATACGGGCGATGTAGCATGCGGTGGAGACGACCCCGCGCTTGCCGCCGCCTATGATCAGCGGCTTGTCCTTGAGCGCCGGGTTGTCGCGCTTTTCGATCGACGCGTAGAAGGCATCGCAGTCGATATGGGCCAGATGCAGCCGGTAAAGCTCCGGATGGCGGGCAAGGCGGGGGCTGCCGCAGCGCTCGCAGCGGCGCGTTTCACTGCGCTGAAACGTCAGGCAGTCACGACAAAAACCGTGATCAGGATTGTTGACAGGGGCCGCCATCGCTGCGAACATAAAGAGAACAGAGGCAATGGTACGACAGTGCAGGGCCAGCGACAAGCTTGGCCTGGGGAGAACATATGAGCACGACCATAGTACCGCTGACGCCTGAGCTCTGGCCTGAATTCGAGGACCTTTTCGGCAAGCAGGGCGCCTGTTACGGCTGCTGGTGCACGCATTTCCGGCTGGCACCGGCGGCGCGGCGCGAGAGCAGCCGCGAACGCAACAAGGACCACATAAAGGCGCGCATCGAAGCCGGCCCACCGCCCGGCCTGCTGGCCATCGAGGATGGTAAGGCGGTTGGCTGGATGCAGATCGGACCACGGGCCGACGTGCCCGAATGGAACAACAAGGGCAGGGGCTCGGCGCCGATCGACCCCGCCGATGCTTCCGATCCGGCCGTTTGGGCGATCTCGTGCTTTTTCATCCGCGCCAAAGCACGCGGCAGGGGCATCACCCACCAGCTCGTCGAAGGCGGTGTCGATTTCGCCCGCAAAAGCGGGGCACGCCTTGTCGAGGCCTGCCCGATCGACCTGTCCCGCGATTCGCGCTCCATCGGGCTGTTCGTCGGCTCGTCGCGCGTGTTCGAAAAGGCCGGGTTCGAGAGGCTCGTCGAGCGGAAGGCCGGCCGGCCATTGATGCGACTGGTGCTGGGCGCCTGAACATCGCTGTCTTGCAGTTGTGATTGTATTTCCCTACCAGAAGTACGAACAGATTTTTGCCTTTCGACCAAACGGAGAGTTCCCGTGACCCGTATGTTGCCAGTTGCCATTACCGCGCTCCTGCTCAGCGCGCCCGCTTTCGGCCAGACCGTCGACAGCCAGGGCGCGAAGCAATTGTCCGATGACCTGTCCCGCTATGTCGGTAAACAGGCACTCGACAAAGGCATCCTGAAGGTTTCGGTCGAAGGCAACGCCTACAAGATCGTGTTTGATTTCAAGGCTCTGGCCGGGACATTTCCCGACCAGAAGCTGGTGAAATTCGACTTTGCGCCCTACGCCCTGCTGGTCAAGCCGCGCAGTGACGGATCCTGGGATGTCTCGATGGATTTTTCGCAAAGCGCATCTTTCGAGTTCAACGGGCCCGAGGGGCTGCAAAGCACACAGTTTTCAATCAAGGACGGCAAGGGTTCCGGCGTCTACGATCCGAAACTTGCCGCCTTTACCAGCGGCACCAGCTCGATCGCGAGCATGACGATGGCATCGAAGGACGCCAAGCAGCAGATCGATATGAGCGCTGGCGCGGGCACCGCGAGCCTGTCCGCGACCAAGGCGGCTAATGGCGGCGTCGATTTCACGACATCGCAAAAGATTTCGAGCTTCGTCGAAGCGATAAAATACAATGATCCCGAGAGCGGGCTGAATTTTCCGGTCACGATAAGGTCGCCGGAATTGTCGGTGGAAGCCAGTGGCAAGGGCGTGCAGACCAAGCCGCTGCTCGACCTCCTGGCATTTGCCGTGGCCAATGAAGACGAGAAGACGCTGAAGGCAAACCAGGCGCAACTCAAGTCGCTTCTGCTTGCCGCGCTTCCGGTGTGGGAGCGCATCGATGGCACTTATGGCTTCAAGGATTTCGCGGTCGACAGCCCGATCGGCACTTTCGGGGCGACCCAGCTCAGCGCCGTGTTCGGTACCGACGGCGTCTCCCAGAACGGCAAAATCAGCTATGGCATCAAGGCTTCAGGGCTGACCGTGCCGCAGCAGCTTTTGCCAAGCTGGAGCGTGGCGCTGCTGCCCACCGATATCGACCTGAACTTCGGCGGCGCGAACATCGATCTCGACAGCATGGCGAAGAAGGCTATCGAAGCCTTTGATCTCAATCACAAACCGCCGTTGTCGGCGGAATTCGGCGACCAGCTCAAGGCCGACTTCCTGGCCAAGACGCCGAAGGTTGTCATCGATCACAGCACCGTCAAGAACAAAGACATGGAGATCGCGCTGGAAGGCGAGATGACAAGCTTCGGCCAGAAACCCGACGCGAGTCTCACTGTCGATGTCGCCGGCTTCGACAAGATCATGGCGCATCTGCAGGAGGCGGCAAAGGCGCAGCCGGAGATCGGGCAGTACGTGCCTGTCGCTCTCATGGCGAAGGGTTTTGCCAAAACGCTGCCGGATGGCAAGTTGGAGTGGGTTATCAACACCAAGGCTGACGGCTCGGTCGCTGTCAACGGTGTCATGCTGAAGCCTGCCGATCCCGCAGTGGACGATAGCGTCGATGACGGTAACGGCGCGGACGATGGCAACGGCGACGATAGTGGCGGTAGCGATAATGGCGGTAACGACAATGGCGGATCAGGAGCGAAACTGAACCCTTGAGGGTTCAGCCCTCGATCCCGAAACCAAAGTCACTTTTGGGCGATTTGCCTTAGAACCCCAGCGCGCCCGCGATCTTCGGCCCGGCTTCGCGCCATTCCTGGACGACGATGACGTCGCCCGGGACTGGCGGCAGGAACGCACGTAGCGAATTGTCGGCCATCAGGTGGAAAAGATTTGCGTCGGCGACCGATTCCCGCACCGACGCCAGATTGTGCGGCTGATCGTCGACGAAAACCACCGGCCGGCTGCTACGGCCGCGCAGCCTCGCCACCGCTGGTCCCTTGGCCATTTCAGTGGTCAGCAGCGGATAGTTTAGCCCCAGGGCATCGAGATGGGCCCGGCGCACGGCGCGATGCTTGTGCGGCATGGCCGTCAGCATGATGATCTCGGCGTTGTCGCCAAGTCTTGCCAGGGCTTCCACGGCACCGTCGGTGATGCTCTGCCAATCGGCTTGCGCATCGAAGAAATCGCCCAGAAGTGCCGTGACTTCCGGCTGTTCGATCAGGCGGCCGCCGGCTGTTTCGGCGATATTGCCGGTCAGGCGGAAGGACGCCAGTGTCAGGCCATAACCGCGCGCCTTGAGGAAGTGCGGAAAGGGGCGGATGAATTCGAGCACGACGTCGTCGACGTCGAGCACCAGCAGCGGCCGGTCGTCGGCCGCCAGCTCCTCGATCTGGCGCGCGGTCTCTGGATCATCGCTCATATCGAACGCTCATGGTTGTCGTCGCCGAGCGGCAAGGCGCGCAACGCCTTACCGACGGCCGCCGGCGGCGTGCCGGTTTCCTCGGCAAAGCGCATCAGGGTCGGCTCGTGGGCGAGAATGAACTGCAGGACGCCGGCCAGGAATCCCGGCTCGCCGGCGGCCTTTCGGATCGAATGCGCCTCTATTCCGGTGATGGCCAGAAAACGCGGCAACAGCTCCGGATCGGAGGCAACGAAACCCAGCGCCTTCACGGCAAGGGTTTCCGCCTCTTCGCGCATTGACGCCGCGTTTGCCATCACTACCTTCGGTATGCGGAATGAGTCTCTTCCGCAGTAATGGCAAGAGTTGTTTGCGGCAAGCCTTTACAACGCGGCGCGCCTTTTCGACGCGCGGGAAGACGGGGTGGAAATCGCGCTGCTTTGCAGCCATAGGTTTCCGTTTCGTCAATCATATTGCCGTATAGTGAAGCAGGGTTTGGTGCGCTCAAGGAAGAACGCATGACGGCTGCCTTCGAGCGGAGGGCGACCGGGACGGGATGTCGATGCCGAAGAAGGTCATGATCGTCGAGGACAATGAGCTCAATATGAAGCTCTTTCGGGACCTCATCGAAGCAAGTGGATACGAGACGGTGCGCACCCGCAATGGTCTGGAGGCGCTCGACCTTGCCCGCCAGCATCGGCCGGATCTCATCCTGATGGACATCCAGTTGCCCGAAGTGTCGGGTCTGGAGGTGACCAAATGGCTGAAGGAAGACGACGACCTGCATGTCATCCCGGTCATCGCGGTGACTGCCTTCGCGATGAAAGGTGACGAGGAACGCATCCGCCAGGGCGGCTGCGAGGCCTATATCTCAAAGCCGATCTCGGTGCCGCGTTTCATCGAAACCATCAAATCCTATCTGGGCGATGCCTGATGTGCCTTTCCAGCCGAGCCGGAGCCTTGTGAAATGACCGCGCGGATCCTCGTCGTCGACGACATCCCTGCCAATGTGAGGCTGCTGGAGGTTCGGCTGCTGGCCGAGTATTTCGAGGTGCTGACCGCCACCAACGGGCCTGATGCGATCGAGACTTGCGAGAACGGCAAGGTCGACGTGGTGTTGCTGGATGTCATGATGCCCGACATGGATGGGTTCGAAGTCTGCCGACGGCTGAAAAGCGATCCGGCGACGTCGCACATCCCGGTGGTGATGATCACCGCGCTCGACCAGGTGTCCGACCGCGTGCGCGGGCTGGAAGCCGGCGCCGACGACTTCCTGACCAAGCCCGTAAACGACTTGCAGCTGATGACGCGGGTCAAGAGCCTGGTCAGGTTGAAGTCTCTGACCGACGAGCTCAGGCTGCGCGCTTCGACGACCCGCAACATCGGCATCGAAGAGTTGCTCAGCCGCAATTTCGCATCCGAGGACACGACGCCAAAAGTGCTTTTGATCGACGAGCGCAAATCGTCGGTCGAGCGCATCGAGAAGATGCTGCGCGACCGTGCCGACCTCGACGTCACCAGCGATCCGCACGCCGGTTTCTTCCAGGCCGCCGAGACACCCTACGAATGCGTGATGATCTCGACGGCCTTCGCCGATTTCGATCCGCTCAGGCTCTGCTCGCAGTTGCGCTCGCTCGACCGAACCCGTTTCGTGCCGATCATCCTGCTGGCGGAGGAGGGCGAGGAGGAGCGCATCATCCGCGGCCTCGAACTCGGCATCAACGACTATCTGATGCGGCCGATCGACCAGCAGGAACTGACGGCACGGCTGCGCACCCAGGTGCGCCGCAAGCGCTACAACGACCAATTGCGCGCCAGCGTCACCCAAACCATCGAGATGGCGGTAACGGACGGCCTGACCGGGCTGCATAACCGCCGCTATCTCGACAGCCATCTGCAGACGCTGTTCGACCGCGCCGTGGCGCGGCGCCGGCCGTTGTCGGTGATGATCACCGATCTCGACCGCTTCAAGTCCATCAATGACACGCATGGCCACGATGGCGGTGACGAGGTGCTGCGGGAATTCGCGCGGCGGCTGCGCAAGAATGTTCGCGGCATCGACCTTGCCTGCCGTTTCGGCGGCGAAGAGTTCGTGGTGGTCATGCCGGACACCGATGGCGCGGTGGCCGAGAAGGTGGCCGAACGCATCCGGGCCGAGATCGCCCAGAAGCCGTTTGCCCTCGGTGCCGATGGTAAGACCATCGAGGTCACCGTCAGTGTTGGCGTGTCGTCGGTACTGAAGGGCATGGATACGGTGGCGGCGCTGATGAAGCGCGCCGATCTCGCGCTCTATGAAGCCAAGAGTGGCGGCCGCAACCGCGTTGTCGCCAAAGCGGCGTAACGGCCCAGGCTCGATTATCCAGTCACTCCGACAGGGTTACCCGTTTACCTTAATCCAAGCGATTCGCGAGCCTTGGTTAAGAAAGTGTTGATTTTCATAAGCTCTTGCGCAAGTGTGCTGGTCAAGACGAAACCGGCACGAGGGTAGATAGCCGGCTCGATCTCTCGAATACCCCATGATGCTCAGGTCCGCCGCATCTCCTGGGTCCGTGGGGTCGGCCGGCCGGCGCTGGCACATAGTGGCCTCCTCGTACCGCTGCCAAACGCCGACCGGCCCCCTTTGTTTCAAAACGGACTCAAGACTCCGTACCAAGCCCGAAATATCAGGGGCTTTTTCATGCGCGGAAAATCTGAATAACGCTTCCTGAACTATGGCGACTTCAACCGATAAGGCTGTTTGCCACTCGCCGACCGTGCCTCTCGCAGACATTCGATGGCCTCCTGACAAGCGATTGACAGGGGCCTTCTTCTGTGTAGAAATTGGTTGGACCATTGAACCACTTGGAGTTGCTGTGGACCATAACAGCCTGCCACCCATTCAGACGACGGCGCGGGACGACGCCGTGCTGAAGGCTTTGGTGGGCTTTGTGCGTGCCGAAGCCCTGCAGCCCGGCGAGCGGCTGCCGACGGAGCGTATTCTGGCCGAGCGGCTGAAGGTCAGCCGCAACACGGTGCGCGAGGCACTGACGCGGTGGGAAGGGCTCGGTCTCGTCGAGCGCCGGCAAGGCAGTGGCACCTACCTCAAGGCGGCTGTGTCTCCTGACATGCTGCACATGCCGCTGACGCTGGCGGGCGGCAACGATTTCACCAGCCTGATGCAGACTCTGGAAATCCGCCGTGCGCTGGAAGCTGAGGCGGCGGCCCTTTGCGCCGAGCGCGCGAGCCAAGCCGATATCGCCGAGATCGAACGCAAGCTCGACATCATGGAACAGGCGTTTCGCACCCGTGACGGCATGTCGTCGGAAGAGGATTGGGAATTCCACCAGGCGATCTACAGGGTTTCGGGCAATCCGCTGTTCGAACAGATCATCGCCGCTATGCACGAACTGTTCCACCGCTTCTGGGAGCATCCGCTCGGCGTGCGCGACTTCGGCCACGCCAGCTTTCCCTACCACCGCACCATCTACGAATTTATCGCCGCGCGTGACCCGCAAGGCGCGCGCGCCGAGGCGCTCAAGCTGATCGCCACCGTCGAGGACGACCTCAAGCGCGGTGCGGCCAAACTCAAACTTCCGAGCCAGACATGAACGAGCATCCGACCGGTTTCGACCACGACTATCTTGCCGAGGCGGCGACGCTTCTGGCGCATGACGAACCGTTCCCTGGTGGCGCGGTGGTGCCGCCGATCTACCAGACGTCGCTGTTCACCTTCGCCAACTATGCCGAAATGGCCGATACGTTTGCCGGCAAACGAAAGCAGCCGATCTATTCGCGCGGCGACAACCCGACGGTGATGGAGTTCGAGGCGCGCGTGGCCGCGCTCGAGGGCGCCGAGGCCGCGCGCGGCTTTTCAAGTGGCATGGCTGCGATCAGCGCTACCGTGCTTGCCTTCGTCGGCGCCGGCGAGCGCATCGTTGCGGTCCGCAATTGCTATGGCGACGCCTACCGCCTTTTCGAGCGGCTTCTGCCGCGCCTCAATATCAAGGTCGACTATGTCGACGGTTCCGATCCCGATGCGGTCGCGGCGGCACTTCCCGGCGCCAAGCTGCTCTATCTGGAAAGCCCGACCTCGATGATGTTCGAGCTGCAGGACCTGCCACACCTGACCCGCCTGGCCAGGGAGCAGGGCATCGTCACCACCATCGACAATTCCTGGGCGACGCCGGTTTTCCAGAAGCCGATCTCGCACGGCGTCGATCTCGTGCTGCACTCGGCCTCGAAATATCTCGGCGGCCATAGCGACACCGTCGCCGGCGTAGTGGCGGGTTCGGCCGCGCACATCAAGCATATCAACGAGCAGACGTACTCCTATCTCGGCGGCAAGCTGTCGCCGTTCGAGGCCTGGCTGCTGTTGCGTGGACTGCGGACGCTGCCGTTGCGTTTGCCGCATCATATGAAGAGCGGGCTCACAATCGCCGAGCGGCTGAAGGCGCATGGCAGTGTCGAGCGGGTCAACCATCCCGCTTATTCGAACCATCCCGGCAAAGCGACGCTTGCCGGCTATGCCGGCCTGTTCTCCTTCGAGGTGACGGACGATATCGACATCCCGGTTTTCGTCGATGCGATGAAATATTTCCGCATCGGCGTCAGTTGGGGCGGGCATGAGAGCCTGGTCGTGCCGGCCAAGGCGTCGCTGGAGCAGACGCCAGGACTGAATTCGATGGCGCGCTTCGGCGTCAGCCCCCGAACCATCCGCTTTAATGTCGGATTGGAAAGTGTCGAGGACCTCTGGGCCGATATCGCCCAGGCCTTCGAAAAAGCCAGAAAATAACAAGCAGGTTCAAAATGGGAGTCTTGAACATGAAAAAACTGACCGTCATGCTTGCCACCGTTGCGGGACTGGCGATTTCCGCCGGGAGCGCGCTGGCCGATTCGACCCTCAAGATGGTCGAAGTCATCACCAGCCCGCCGCGCACCGAGTTCCTGAAAAAGCAGATCGCCGAGTTCGAAGCCGCCAATCCCGGCGTCAAGGTCGAACTGGTGTCGTTGCCCTGGGGACAGGCCTTCGAGAAATTCCTGACCATGGTGCAGGCCGGCGACACGCCCGACGTGGTCGAGATGCCGGAGCGCTGGATGGGCCTCTATGCCAACAATGCCCAGCTCGAGGATCTCGGGCCCTATATGGCCAAATGGGCTGATGCCAAGACGCTCGGCGAGCGCGCCAAGCAGTTCGGCTCGACGGTCAACAACACCCAGTTCATGATCCCTTACGGCTATTATGTGAATGCGCTGTTCTGGAACAAGAAGCTGTTCAAGCAAGCCGGCCTCGACGGCCCGCCGGCCACGCTCGATGAGTTCGTCGCCGACTCCAAGAAGATCTCCGCCATCCCAGGCAAGTACGGCTACTGCCTGCGCGGCGGCCCGGGTGCCTTCAACGGCATGCACATGTTCATGAACATTGCGGCCGGGAAGGGCGGCTATTTCAACGAGGACGGCACCTCGACCATCAACGAAGAAGGTTCGGTCAAAGGCCTTCAGATGCTGGCCGACATGTACAAGCAGGGGCTGGCGCCGAAGGATGCGGTAAGCTGGGGTTTCAACGAAACCGTCACCGGCTTCTATTCCGGCACCTGCGCCATGCTCAACCAGGATCCGGACGCGCTGCTCGGCATCGCCGACAAGATGAGCGCCGACGACTTCGCCGTGGCGCCGCTGCCGGTCGGACCAAGCGGCAAATCCTATCCGACGCTCGGCTACGCCGGTTGGGCGATGTTCGCCAACTCGCAGCACAAGGACGACGCCTGGAAGCTGATGTCGACCCTTCTGTCGCCGAAGGACAATCTCGAATGGGCGAAGGAAGTCGGTGTCATCCCGATCCACAACGGCGCCGACCAGGACGCGCATTTCAAGACCGAGCAGTTCAAGGGCTGGTTCACCGAACTGAGCGACAGCTCCAAATATGAGATGGTGACGCCGCCGACGCATCTGGAAAACCTCGGCAATTTCGTCGACCAGGTGGCGATCAAGAACTTCCAGGAAGTCTTGCTTGGCCAGAAGACGGCCAAGGAAGTCGCCGACCAGTGGGCAGCGTTCCTGACCAAGGAACAGCAGGATTGGATGGCGAAGAACAAGAAGTGACGCCCTTCTTCCTTCTCCCCATTTCACGGGGAGAAGGTGTCACGAAGTGACGGATGAGGGGCGGCGCCATCCTCTCGTAGGTTCGCGCAGCCCTCATCTGCCTGCCGGCATCTTCTCCCCGTGAACGGGGAGAAGGAAGCTGTTGCCATGTCGCACCAATCTTCCACTGCGAGCGCCAATGACCTATGCCGTCTCCGAAATACGATCCGCCGGCCGGCCGCGAAAGAAGCGGCTTTCCTATGCGGCGTTCGAGCCCTGGCTCTATCTCAGCCCGGCGATCATCCTGCTGGTCGTGGTGCTGCTTGTGCCGCTGGTCATAGGCATCAGCTATTCCTTCCGCAAATTCTCGGCCTTCAAGTCGGAATATGTCGGGCTCGGGCAGTATCAGGCGATGCTGTCGGACCAGGTACTTGGACAGGCGCTGGTCAACACGCTGTGGTGGACGGTCGCAAGCCTGTTCTTCCAGTTCTTCCTCGGCCTTGGCCTGGCGCTGCTGCTCGACAAGCCGTTCTTGGGCCGCAAGGTCGTGCAGGCTCTGGTGTTCCTGCCCTGGGCCGTGCCGTCCTTCCTTTCGGGCCTGACCTGGGCCTGGTTGTTCAACCCGATCATCGGTCCGTTGCCGCACTGGCTGTTCGCGTTGGGGCTGAAGGCCGAGCCGACCAACGTACTCTCCGATCCGGCCACAGCGATATGGGGGCCGATCGTCGCCAATATCTGGTTCGGCATTCCCTTCTTCGCCATCACGCTTCTGGCTGCCCTGAAGTCGATCCCCTCGGAACTGCATGAGGCGGCGGCGATCGACGGCGCTTCGCCCTGGCAACGCTTCACCAAGGTGACGCTGCCGTTCCTGGCGCCGACCATCGCCATCACGGTGATGCTGCGCACCATCTGGATCGCCACCTTCGCCGACCTGATCTTCGTCATGACGGAGGGCGGACCGGCCGGCTCGACCAACACGGTGCCGGTCTACATCTATGTCAGTGCGTTCAAGTCGCTGGACAAGGGCTATGCCTCGGCGGTGGCCGTTCTGCTGCTCGTCCTGCTCATCGCCTATGCGATTGCGCTAATCGCCATCCGCCGCTCACTGGTGAGGCACGTCTGATGATCGCAGGGCGCTCAACCTCGCAACGGGTCTTCGGCGGCATCGGCCTCTACGCGGCCATCGCTGCTTATGTGATCTTCGCCTTGTTTCCGATCTACTGGACGCTGAAGATCTCGGTCACCCCGGAGCGGCTGCTCTATTCCGAAGGCGTCACGTTCTGGCCGTCTCACGTGACGTTACAGAACTTCGTCACCGTGCTCGAGGCGACCGATTTTCCACGCTATTTCCTCAACAGCGTCATCGTCTCGGTGTCGACGGCGGCATTGGTGACGGTCATAGCCACGCTCGCCGGCTACGCCTTGTCGCGTTTCACCTTTCGCGGCAAGGCGGCGCTGGCTCTCTTGTTGCTGCTGACCCAGACCTTTCCGCTGGTGATGGTCATTCCGCCGATCTACCGCGTCATGGGTCAGATCGGCTTGATCAACAGCCTGACCGGGCTGATCATCATCTACACCGCCTTCAACACCGCCTTCGCCACCTTCCTGATGCAGTCCTTCTTCGACGGCATCCCGAAGGATCTGGAGGAGGCGGCGATGATCGACGGCTGCACGCGGGCACAAGCGATGCGCCGCGTGATCGTGCCGCTGACGCTGCCCGGCATGGGCGCCACGCTGGGCTTCGTCTTCACAGCGGCGTGGAGCGAGCTTCTGTTCGCGCTGATGCTGATTTCAAGCGACGCCCAGAAAACCTTTGCCGTCGGCCTGCTCACCTTCATCGGCAAGTTCGCCGTCGACTGGGGGCAGATGATGGCGGCATCCATCCTGGCGCTGATCCCGGTCTGCATCTTCTTCGCCTTCCTGCAACGCTACCTCGTCACCGGCCTGACCGCCGGCGCCGTCAAAGGATAGATCGATGGCTTCTGTTTCGCTCGAAAAGGTCCGCAAGGACTATGGTGCCGTTCGTGTCCTGCACGCCGTCGATCTTGAAATCGCCGATGGCGAATTCGTGGTGCTGGTCGGCCCGTCCGGTTGCGGCAAGTCCACGCTTTTGCGCATGATCGCCGGGCTTGAGGAAGCCTCCGGCGGCGAGATCCGCATCGGCGAGCGGGTGGTCAACGACGTGGCGCCGAAGGATCGCGACATTGCCATGGTGTTCCAGTCCTATGCGCTCTATCCGCATATGGACGTGTCGAAGAACATGGGCTTCAGCCTCATGCTGAGGAAGGCCGAGAAGCCCGCCATCGATGCCCGCGTCGACGGTGCGGCCAAACGGCTCGGCCTGGACAGTTTCCTGCAACGCCTGCCCAGGCAGTTGTCGGGCGGCCAGCGCCAGCGCGTCGCCATGGGCCGCGCCATCGTACGTGACCCCAAAGTGTTCCTGTTCGACGAGCCGCTGTCGAACCTCGATGCCAAGCTGCGCGTGCATATGCGCGCCGAGATCAAGGCGCTGCACCAACAATTGAAAACCACTTCCGTCTACGTCACGCACGACCAGATCGAGGCGATGACCATGGCCGACCGCATCGTCGTCATGCATGATGGGCTGATCCAGCAGGTCGGCGCCCCGCTCGATCTCTACGACCGGCCGGCCAATATGTTCGTCGCCGGCTTCATCGGCTCGCCGGGCATGAATTTCCTGCCGGCGACGGTTCGCAAGGGCGGCCTACTGGAAGCGGTGCTGTCGGATGGCCAGTCGCTAAAACTGCCGGACGGCTTACCGCTCAAGGAGGGTGATACGATCACCGTCGGCCTGCGGCCCGAGCATATCCGGCTGGCCGGTGACGGTGCGCTGCAAGGCGAGGTGGGGGTGGTGGAGCCGCTCGGCCTGTCGACGCAGTTCTATGTCAAACTGGCCGGCCAGCAGCTCTGCGTGTTCGCCATGGGCCGTGCCGGGGTGAAGCCCGGCGATACCGTGCGGCTCGCGGCCGATCCGGCGTCGCTGCACCTGTTTGACCCGAAAAACGGCGACCGCATCGGGTGAGGGACTAAGCCTGCCGGCTGAACAAAAAACGCCGCCCGATGGGCGGCGTTTTGCATTCCAGAGAAACCAGATTACTTGATCTTGGTTTCCTTGAATTCGACGTGCTTCTTGGCGACCGGGTCGTACTTGCGGAACGACAGCTTGTCGGTCTTGGTACGGCTGTTCTTGCTGGTCACGTAGAAGAAACCGGTGTCGGCGGTCGACAGAAGCTTGATCTTGATGTTTGCGGCTTTGGCCATGGTATCAGTCCGTTTGTTCGTGGAGTTTTGGCCGCTGGAGCACGGGGAAAACACCCGGACGCGGGAAACTTGGCGCGACACATAAAGAACGTACCCGGAAAGTCAAGCCCGGCGGACCTGATGTGGCCGGTTCGAGCTGCCCAGCATGCATAAATTACACGGTTTCCGTCTGGGGCGCGGCAACCTTCTTCCAGTCTCCGGTCGTATTCCACCAGCGATTCGGATTGGTGCGGTCGTCCAGCCCCTTGGAGCGGCTGGCAAGGATCGGCTGGATGCGGATCACCGGCTCCTGGTAGGAGTGCGCCTGGAAAATCACCTCGACGACGCGGCTGGCCAGCGCCTGGTCATCAGGCAATTCGAACGACACCTCGACCGTGCCCGGGCGGCGGCGCAATTCGGCTTCGGCGCCGGCCGCCGCGCCTTCCAGTGGCCTGTAGCGTTCGATGCCGTGCGCCGACTGATAAGCGTTGCGGTCATATTTGCCCATGGCCAGCGGGGCGATCGCGACCACCGCGTCCATGATGCGGTCGACATCCGCGGCCGGCGCCTGGAAGGTCACCAGCAGCAAAAGCGTCATGCGCAGGGATGTGGTTTCAAAGCCGCTGTCGATCATGGGAGTGTCCTCAACTTCCGATGTTTGGGAACACCTCTTTTACCGCTTGGCTGCTGACACGGTTCTGTCAGCAGCCTGCCGCCTCAGGGCGGCGACAAAGGGCTTTTGTCCCCCGTTACAGGAGAATCTTGCGCACAAGCCTGAAGCAGACCAGGACGATGTAGGCGGCGAAGAACAGGCCGAGCGACCAGCCGAAGCCGGAAGGTCCGAAACTGTCCATGCCGATCCCGATCGCCTGCGGGCCAAGCACCATGCCGACGCCGTAGCACAGCACGAAAGCAGCATTGGCCGACGCCAGTTCGTGGCCGGAAAGCTGCGAACCGAGATGGGCAAGGCCGATCGTGTACATGGCCGCGACGACACCGCCCCAGACGAAAAGCAGCGCTGCCATGAAATGCCAGTTCGCGGCGAAGAAGGGCATGAACACCGTGCCGGCCAACCCTACAATGGCGCAGGCGAGCAGCAGATAGCGGCGATCGCTGACCCTGTCGCTGATCATGCCGATGGGTATCTGCAACAGCACGTTGCCGAGACCGATCATGGTCAGGAGAAGTGCCGCGTCGGCCTCGGAATAGCCGATGCGGTTGCCGTAGACTGGAAATAGCGCGAAGCCGCCGGTCTCCACCGCGCCGAACACCAGCACGGCGAAGGTCGCGGTCGGAACCAGCCAGATGTAGCGCAGGAAGTTGCTGGTTTCGCCGTCGGCGACAATGGTGGGGCTCTCGTTACGCGCCGCCAGCACCGGTATCGCGGCCAGCGTCACCAATGCGACGATGACGCCGAATGGCCTGAAGCCGGAGCTGCCGAGATGGGCGAACAGCCACGGACCGGCGGCAAAACCGAGCGACAGGACAGTGGCGTAGATGCCAAGGACAAGGCCACGCCGGTAGGGAGGCGCCGACGTGCTGATCCAGAATTCCGACAGGATGAACAGCACGGTCAGCGCAATGTGCAGCACTATGCGCAGCGGGAACCACATCCAGAAATCAGGTGCGAAATGAAAGCCGATGAAGGCGAACGCACCGGCGGCAATCATGCCAATCATGGTCCACGCGACACCGAAGCGCATGGCGAGCGGTGTGGCCAATGGCGCTCCGGCGATCGAGGCAAGGCCGGCGACAGCCGTGTTGAGGCCGATCATGGAGGCCGAATGGCCGCGTGTTTCCAGGATGACGCTGAGCAGGGGCATGCCCAAGCCGATGGCGATGCCGACGACGCTGATCGACGAGATCGCCGCGATCATTGGCAGCCAGTGTACGCGTTCGTCGCCCTTTGGTTGGGTATCGACCGTCATGGGTGTCTGAGTACTCGATGTTTTACAGAATTTCGCGGGTGAAGCGATTGCGGATCAGCCGGTAGAAGGGGACGGGACTGCCCGGACGCAGCTGCGGATCATGGGCCAGACGCTCTTCCAACTCGTCCAGGATCGTTCGGGTGATGTCGGGTATGTCGGCTTCGCGAGCCTTGGCAAGCGGCAGCCAGACCAGTTCCTCGAGTTCGTTCGTCGGGCCGCCGCCAGGCAGTTCGACAGCGACGTCGCCGCGCCAGGCGCTGAAGAAGCGTGTATCGAAGCGGCGCACCCGGTTGGGCGGAGTGATGGCCCGGGCGATGAAGCGCAGCATGTCCAGGGAGGGCTGCACGCCATGTTCGGCAAAACCCTGCCAATCGCGCCTAGCGGTGGCAAAGGCACCTTTGCGGCCGATCAGAAGCCCAGCTTCCTCGTAGGTCTCGCGGATCGCCGACAGGGCGATGGCGCGGGCTCGCGCGGCGCTGGTGTGTCCTGGGCCGGCGGTAAGCTTTGTTTCCTGTTCCGGGTGTAATGCCGCGGCGACAGCGATGCGACTGTCGGCAGGGTCGGTGCGGCCCCCGGGGAAGACGAATTTTCCAGGCATGAAGGCGTGGCCGGCATGGCGGCGGCCCATCAGCACAAGAACTTCATCGCCCTTGCGGTCAAGCAGGATCAGGGTCGCCGCATCGCGTGGGCGTATCGGCCGATCGCTAAGAGCGATCATGCTCGGCTCGATCCTGTCGACTTCCGCCTTGGTCATACCATCCATGCGCAGGACCTAGCGGAAACTTCTTGCATGCGAAAGTGGCCTTGATGATCGGCATATTGCGCCAGCCAGTATCTCAGGCTCCCGGATGCGGCTCGATCACATCCTTTTCGCCACCAAATCCATGCATATAGAACGCCCATTGCAGTCCGATGACGGCACCTTTGACAGGCTGCAGCAGTGCAACCGACAGCAAGATGGTCAAGGGCACCCAGATCGCGATGTGCTGCCAGGTAGACAAGGTCGAGGTCGCTTCGACGCCCATGAAGGCGCCGAGAACGATGTGGCCGACGATGACGATGACCAGATAGGCCGGCAGGTCATCGGCGCGATGGTGGTGGATCTCCTCGCCGCACACGCTGCAGGTCTCCACCGTCTTGGTGAAGCCGCGAAACAGCTTGCCTTCGCCGCAGTTCGGGCAACGGCCCAGCAGACCGCGCTTCATCGCCGTCCACAAGGGGCGGGCAACCCGGCCCGAGCGATGTTCGCCGCCGAAAACCTGTTGTTCCATCATCGTCTCCTGCCGCGTGAACCCGGTCGCGATTGCGACGCACGGGCGCGGCCTTTAGCCTTGTGAAATGACCGTTTCGAGCCTGGCAGGGGCTTCGGGTCGGTCAACATTTCGAAACGCATCGCGCCGGCCATCGGAGCCACCTGAACGAGCCGAACCTCGACGCGATCCGCCAGTTGGTAGCCTTTGCCGGAGCGTTCTCCAAACAGGGAGCGGGCAGTTTCGTCGAATATATAGTAATCGCCGCCCAGAGTTGACACGGGGATGAAACCATCGGCGCCATACTGCGGCAATTGGACAAATAGTCCTGATTTGGTGACGCCGGAGATGCGGGCATCGAACCGGTCGTCGATGCGTTCGGCAAGATAAGCGGCGATCAGCCGGTCGACCGTGTCGCGCTCGGCAGCCATCGCGCGGCGTTCGGTGCCGGAGATCAGCACCGCAACATCTTCGAGACGGGCCGCTTCGTCCTGGGTCAACCCTCCCGGACCGAGGCCGAGCGCGGTGATAAGTCCGCGATGCACGATCAGATCGGCGTAGCGGCGGATAGGCGAGGTGAAATGCGCGTAGCGCCTCAAATTGAGGCCGAAATGGCCGATGTTCTTCGGCGAATATTCGGCCTGGCTCTGCGAGCGCAGCACCACCTCGTTGACCAGGCCTTCATTGTCGGCGCCCCGTACGCGTTCCAGAATGCCGTTGAACTGGCTGGGCCGCATCTGCGCGCCGCGCGCCAGCGACAGGCCAAGCGTCTGCAGGAACTCGCGCAATGATTCCTGCTTGGCGAGCGAGGGCGCGTCATGGATACGATAGACCAGCGCCTGCTTCTTCCCCTCCAGCGTTTCGGCGGCGGCGACATTGGCCTGGATCATGAATTCTTCGATCAGCTTATGGGCATCGAGCCGTTCCGGCACGATGACGCGGTCGACCGTGCCATCGTCTTTCAGCAGGATCTTGCGTTCCGGCAGGTCGAGTTCGAGCGGCTGGCGGCCTTCGCGCCCGCGCTTGAGGATCGCGTAGGCATCCCACAGCGGCTTCAGCACCGTGTCGAGGATCGGGCCGGTCTTGTCGTCCGGCACACCGTCGATCGCTGCCTGCGCCTGCGGGTAGGCAAGCTTGGCCGCCGACTTCATCATGATGCGGTGGAACGAGTGCCGGATCTTGTGGCCATCGGCGGAGAAGGTCATGCGCACCGCCAGCGCCGGCCGGTCCTGGCCTTCGCGCAGCGAGCAGAGGTCGTTGGAGATGCGCTCGGGCAGCATCGGCACGACGCGATCCGGGAAATAGACCGAATTGCCTCGCTTCAGCGCTTCGCGGTCGAGTGCGGTGCCGTAGCGGACATAGGCGGCGACATCGGCGATGGCGACCGTGATGACCACGCCGCCTGGGTTCTTCTCATCGATATCGGGTGTGGCGAACACCGCGTCGTCATGGTCCTTCGCGTCGGCCGGATCGATGGTGACGAGCGGCAGGTCGCGCCAGTCCTCGCGGTTGGCCATCGTCGCCGGTTTGACGGCTTCGGATTCAGCAATCACGTCGGCCGGGAAAATGTGCGGAATGTCGTGGGCGTGGATGGCGATCATCGAGACCGCCTTTTCACTGGTCAGCGAGCCCAGCACGTTGAGCACCTTGGCTCTCGGCAGCCCATAGCGGGAGGCCCGCGCGGGTTCGACCTCGACCAGGTCGCCGTTCCTGGCGCCGTTCTGGAATTCCTTGTCGACGACCAGTTCCGGCTGGCGCCGTTCCACCGGCTCGATGCGAAAGGTGCCGTCCTGAAGCACCCGGAAGACACCGAGAACGGCCTCGTTGCGTTTCTCGAAGATCTTCATCACCCGGCCGGTATAGGCGGGACCCGACGGATCATCGGTCGGGAACGTCTTGGCCAGCACGCGGTCGCCGATGCCCGGCGCCGGCCCGCTGCCGCCGCGCGAAACCCGGATCGAGACCACGGGCGGCTCGCCAGTGCCGACGGCCTCGGTCGGATGGGCCAGCAAAATACCGTCGCCATCGCGGCCGAATATATCGAGCACGGCAACATGGGGCAGGGCGCCGACCCGGGCCAGCCGCTTGCGCTCCTTGCTCAGGACGCCCTCATCCTGCAGGTCGCGCAGGAGATCCTTCAGCCAGATGCGGTCGTCGCCACGCAGCGCGAAGGCCTTGGCGATGTCGCGTTTTCCCGCCCGATCAGGATTCTCGGCGATGTAGCGCAGGATTTCGTCACGCGAAGGCCGGTAATCGTCCTTGACCTTGGCCCTGGTGTCGGCGGTGCGCGGATCGCCGTGGCTTCTTCCGGTGATCCTGCGCGCCACGCCGTCCTACCCTTTTTTCTTCGCGGCCGGCTTCTTGGCCGCTGTTTTCTTGACCGGGGCCTTGGCCGCTGCCGCCGCAGTCTTGCGGGCCGGTTTCCTGCCGCCGCCGCCCTTGGCTTCCTTCTCGGCAATCAGCGCCAGCGCATCTTCCATGGTGACGGATTGCGGATCCTTGCCCTTGGGCAGCGTGGCATTGACCTTGCCGAAATTCACGTAAGGTCCGTACTTGCCGTCGCGCACGACGATCTTGCCGCCGCCGTCCGGATGGTCGCCAACCTCCTTCAGCGCTGCCGGAGTACCACCGTTGCGGCCGCCCTTGGCCTTCGACTGCTTCTCGGCAATCACGGTGACGGCCCGGTTGAGGCCGATCGAGAACACATCCTCGATGCTGTCGAGATTGGCGTAGGTGCCATCGTGCAGCACGAAGGGACCGTAACGGCCGAGCCCGGCCGAAATCATCTTGCCGCTCTCGGGATGCTTCCCCACGTCGCGTGGCAGCGACAACAATGCCAGCGCCTTCTCATGATCGATGGAGTCAGGCGTCCAGCCCTTGGGCAGGCTGGAACGCTTGGCGTCCTTGCCCTCGCCGCGCTGGATATAGGGGCCGAAGCGGCCAGAGCGCAGCGTGATTTCCTCCGCCGTGTAGGGGTCCTTGCCGAGCAGCCTGGTGCCGTCCTCGCCGCCGCCATTCTCGCCATTCGGGTTGGCGGCGTCGCCGAGCTGGCGGGTGAAGGAGCATTCGGGATAGTTGGAGCAGCCGACGAAGGCACCGAACTTGCCAAGCTTGAGCGACAGATTGCCGGTGCCGCATTTCGGGCAGATGCGCGGGTTCGAACCGTCTTCCCGTGCGGGGAACACCAGCGGTGCCAGTTCCTCGTTCAGCGCATCGAGCACGTCGGTGACGCGCAACTCCTTGATGTCGGCGACGGCGCCGGAAAAATCCTTCCAGAAGTCGCGCAGCACGTCCTTCCAGGCGAGCTTGCCGTCCGAAATCTCGTCGAGCTTTTCCTCGAGCGATGCGGTGAAGTCGTACTCGACGTAGCGCTCGAAGAAACTTTCGAGGAAAGCCGAGAGCAGGCGGCCCTTGGCCTGCGGCACCAGCCGGCGCTTGTCGATGGCGACATAGTCGCGGTCCTCGAGCGTCTTCAGAATCGCCGTATAGGTCGACGGCCGGCCGATGCCGAGTTCCTCCAGCTTCTTGATCAGCGAGGCCTCGGAGTAACGCGGCGGTGGCTCTGTCGTGTGCTGGGTGGCGTTGATCGCCTGACGGGTGAGCTGCTCGCCGGCCCGGATTTCGGGCAAGCGGCGGTTTTCCTCGTCTTCGGCGTCGTCGTCCTTCTGGTCGGTGTAGGCGGCGATGAAACCGTCGAAGCGGACGACCGAACCCACGGCGCGAAGCTCGGCGATACGAGCCCCGTTCACGGCTTCTATCTCGACAGTCGTGCGCTCGATTTCGGCTGGCTGCATCTGGCTGGCGATGGCGCGCTTCCAGATCAGTTCATAAAGCCGCGCCTGGTCGGCATCGAGATACTGCCTGACCGATGCCGGGGTGCGCATGAAATCCGTCGGGCGGATCGCCTCGTGCGCCTCTTGGGCATTCTTGGCCTTGGCGGTGTAAAAACGCGGCTTTTCCGGCAGGTATTTCGGGCCGAACTCCTTGGCGATCGCATCGCGAGCGGCCGAGATCGCCTCGGGCGCCATCTGCACGCCGTCGGTTCGCATATAGGTGATCAGGCCGGCGGTCTCGCCGCCAATGTCCATGCCCTCATAAAGCCGCTGCGCCACCTGCATCGTGCGAGTGGCCGAGAAACCGAGGCCCGACGAGGCGGCCTGCTGCAGCGTCGAGGTTGTGAAGGGCGGGCCAGGATTGCGCTTGGTCGGCTTGGCTTCGACGGACAGCGCCTTGAAGGCCGCACCTTCGAGCATCGCCTTGATGTCGTCGGCCTGCGCCTTGTTGGAAATGTCGAGTTTCTGGAGTTTCTTGCGTTCGAAGGCGGTCAGCCGCGCCTCGAAAGTCTCGTTGCGCGGTGTGCCGAGGATGGCCGCGATCTGCCAGTATTCCTCGCGGATGAAACGCTCGATCTCGGATTCGCGGTCGCAGACCAGGCGCAATGCCACCGACTGGACGCGGCCGGCCGAACGGGCACCAGGCAATTTGCGCCACAGCACCGGCGACAGCGTGAAGCCGACGAGATAGTCCAGCGCCCGGCGGGCGAGATAGGCGTCGACCAGCGGCGCATCGATCTGGCGTGGATTGGCCATCGCCTCCAGCACCGACGATTTGGTGATGGCGTTGAAGACGACGCGGCTGACCGGCTTGTCCTTCAGCGCTCGCTTCTGCTTCAATACTTCCAGCACATGCCAGGAAATGGCCTCACCTTCGCGATCCGGGTCGGTGGCGAGGATCAGGCCATCGGCATCCTTGACCGCCTTGGCGATGTCGGCGAGCCGCTTGCCCGATGCGGTATCGACCGCCCAGGACATGGCGAAATCTTCATCCGGGCGCACCGAGCCATCCTTGGCCGGCAAATCGCGGACATGGCCGAACGAGGCCAGGACCTTGTAGTTCCTGCCGAGATATTTGTTGATTGTCTTCGCCTTGGCCGGCGATTCGACGACGACGACGTCCATGAGGTCTCTTATCTGCTGTGATGCGCCAGAAGAATTCCGCTGCGCGCGACGAAATCTCGTTTCTGTTTGTCGCTCACATGGCCGCGCTTTTGCATCCGGTCAAGGGGAGGCGTCTAAATTGCCGGACGGTCCGCAGCGAATACACTCTTAGAGTGTATGAAGAAAATCACAGAATTTCGGTCAGGGGAGGTGATGGCCGCAAGCCGGCGAAAATGACCGGATGCTCTTCCGGTGAGTCGAGAAAAATCGCCTGGCGTGCCGCCCCTCGACCACATGTCCCGGTGCACGAAAGGAAGCTGGCCGCCGCTGCATGGGGGGCGGCGACCATCCTCTGTCCCGCCGGCAAGCGGGAACGGGTGTTGAGGCTCAGTCGGCCTTGACGACGTGCCAGACGCCGGCGACGCCGTCACCGTTCATGTCACCGGCTTTCTTGTCCTTGATGAAGGTGTAGACCGGCTTGCCGTCATAGGCCCACATCTTGGTGCCGTCGGTGCGGTCGATAACAGTCCATCCGTCGCTGTCCTTGGCGGCTGCCTCGGCCTTCAGCGGCCGCCAATTGGCGGCGCATTTGTCGTAGCAATTGGTCTTGCCTTTCCCGTCCTTGTCATAGGTGTAGAGCGTCATGCCCATGGCGTCGGTGTAGATCTTGGTGCCACCGGCCTCGGCTTCCTTCCACGCCTCGGCGGCGAAGGATGCTACGGTGCCGAGCAGAAGCGCGGCCAGCGCTGCGGTCATCGTTTTCATGGAAATCTCCCTGGCTGATATCTGGAGACTCGCGGGAAATTGCGGCCTCGATGTGTCAACGCCATGCGCGGCTGCTTTCTTCCCCCGCCCGCGGTGACTTGCCACAGCATGGTGACTGGCCACAGGATGGTGATTGGCGAACAAACCCGCGTGCCGCTATATCGTCGCCAGAACAGTCGGAGCTTTTGGAATGGCATTGGACATCGGCTATGTCAGCGCGGTCGGGGCAGGCGCCATCTCGTTCCTGTCGCCTTGCGTGCTGCCGCTGGTGCCGCCCTATCTCTGCTACATGGCCGGCGTTTCGGTCGACGATTTCCGCGGCAATGCCGGTGTGACGGCAAGGGAAGGCGCGCGCGGCGCGCTGCTCTACTCCTCGATCGCCTTCGTGCTCGGTTTCTCGACCGTGTTCGTGGCGCTCGGCGCGGGCGCCTCGACCATCGGCCGGCTGCTGCGCGTCTGGCAGGAGCCGCTGGCGATGGGCGCCGGTGTGCTGATCATCCTGATGGGCCTGAATTTCCTGGGCATCCTGCGCATCCCGCTCCTGTCGCGCGAGGCGCGCTTCCAGTCGCAGGGCAAGCCGGCCAGTGCCGTCGCCGCCTATGTTATGGGCCTGGCCTTCGCCTTCGGCTGGACGCCGTGCATCGGTCCGGTATTGGGGCCGATCCTGACGCTGGCGGGCGGCCGCGAAACAGTGGGCGAGGGCGCGCTGCTGCTCGCTGCCTATTCGCTCGGGCTTGGCATTCCCTTCCTGATCGCGGCGCTATTTTCCGGAGCTTTCATGCGCTTCCTCGGCAAATTCCGCGTCCATCTCGGCCGTGTCGAGAAGGCAATCGGCGCATTGCTGGTCGTCGCCGGCGTGTTCTTTCTCACCGGCGGGGTGCAGACGGTATCGTACTGGCTGCTGGAGAATTTCCCGGTGCTGGGGCGGCTGGGGTAAGTTCTGGGCTGAAGCCGTTTGGCGTTGAGTAGCCTTAGGTGCTCTGGCCAGACTCAATTATTGTGGGTAAGCCACGGACATGTAGATCGCTTGTCGCCTATCGTTAGGTTGATTTCGATTGACCGACGCTATCTAAGGTTGTAGCTCTAGCCGAGAACAGAGAGGGAACGTCTGTGACAAACGTGTTTCAACTACGTGGCGAGACCTTCACACTTCCGGCATCCGACAATAGCTCGGAGGGGCTACAAGTTTATCGGGCTGCGAACGAGCGATTCCGCGAAACAGTTTGGCCTGAACCATTCAACAAAACGACTCATAAATTGGCACTCGGTGACGCACGCAATCTTTCCAGCTTAGCTGATGAAAGTATTCACCTTGTGGTCACCTCGCCGCCATACTGGACTCTCAAAGAATACGTTGGCAGTCGCGGACAACTAGGCGATATTGCCGATTATGAGGAGTTCCTTACCGAGCTTGATAAGGTTTGGAGGGAGTGCGCACGGGTCCTAGTTCCCGGTGGCCGTATTTGCTGTGTCGTAGGAGACGTCTGCGTTCCACGCAAACGATATGGAAAGCACTTCGTTGTTCCGCTTCACGCAGACATTCAGGTGCGGGCCCGATCGCTCGACCTTGACGTCTTGACGCCTGTCCTCTGGCACAAAATTGCCAACGGCGTGACCGAAGCGGAGGGGAATGGCGCAGGCTTTTACGGGAAACCTTATCAGCCCAATGCAGTCGTGAAAAACGATATTGAGTACATTCTATTTATGCGAAAGGGTGGCGACTATCGGAAAATCGGACGATTGCAAAAAGCTCTTTCGATGTTGACGAAAGAGGAAATGCAGAGTTGGTGGCGCTCGATTTGGACAGATGTGCGAGGCGCATCAACAAGGACCGGTCATCCGGCGCCATATCCACCGAAGCTTGCGGAGCGGCTTATTCGGATGTTTTCGTTCGCCGGAGATACTGTGCTAGACCCGTTTGCTGGCACCGGCAGCACTGCCATCGGCGCAATCGAGGCGGGCCGCAATTCCGTTTCGCTGGATATTGAGCCAGCCTATATCGAGTTGGCCTCACAGAATATCGAAAGAGCCACTCTTGTCGAACGCAACATCGGCGCGGTAAACGCTAACTTGATTGTTGATAACACTAAAAGGGGCGGCACCAAGATTGAACTACCAGTTACTCACCAAGTTCAAGGAGCTGTTTGAAGGCAGGCAGTACCGGCATCGATCGTCCAATCAGGGCGACCTAGTTGCGATGCACTTGTTCGAAGATCTTTATGCCATAGATCGATCGCATCGCTATCAGAAAAGAGTGAAGAGCGGTCGTTCAGTGCTTAACCGGCAGAATACCCGGCACGGTATCAAAGCTCGGAGAGGCGATGGCACCTTCGGCGAGAGCGTCCCGGGTATTGATCTAAAAATCGATGACGGATTTGCAGTCGGCCGCGGCCCGACTGCAACCATCGAGATTGGCGTGGAAGTCAAGATCCTTGCCAAAGCAATGATCAAGCAGATTGATCGCGTGGTGACTGATCTCGGCAATCAAGTGACTCACTTCAAGTCGAGGGGAGGTACACCCATTACCGTGGGAATCGCAGGCATCAATTGGGCAAACCACTACTGCTCAATTGAAGGTGAGGTGCTTTGGCCGACGAACGGCAAAAGATATAAGCACCCTATCCAAGAAGCTGCTGAGGCGGAGCGGCATCTGCGCGAGCGCGCCGCGCCCAAGTTCGATGAGTTCATATTCTTGCATTTCATTGCGACAAACGAAAAGCCTTTCGCCTTCACATGGAGGGATGAGAAGCGCACCGCAATGGACTACGGTGCGGCGCTTGCTCGAATAAGTGCGCGGTACGAGAAGCTGTAGGGGCACTTCCCGATTATCGCCGTGGAGCACACGACCTAGGATCCGCTGATTAAGAATCAGTTGCTCCACCATCTCACCTGAATTTAACCGCATTGGTGCAGCATGGCGCCACTGCTATCCTGTCTTGACTCCCAACGCTTTCATATGGTTGTCCGTCCATGAGCCAGAGATCCTGCCTGTCCGTCATTCTCGCCGCCGGCGAAGGTACGCGCATGAAGAGCGCGCTGCCGAAGGTGCTGCACCCGATCGCAGGGCTGCCGATGGTGGCTCACGTGGTGAAGGCGGCCGAAGCCGCCGGCGCCAGCAGCGAGGCGATCGTAATCGGGCATCGCGCGGAAGAGATGCGCGAGGTGATGGCGAAATTCTCACCGAAGGCAGAGACCTTCGTGCAGGAGGAGCGCCTGGGTACGGCGCATGCCGTTCTTGCCGCACGTGAAGCGATATCGAGGGGTCATGACGACATTCTGGTCATGTTCGGTGACACGCCGCTTATCGATGCGGAAGCGCTGACGCTGGCGCGGCTGAAACTCGCCGAAGGCGCGGCCGTCGTGGTGATCGGCTTCCGTCCGCCCGTTCCAAACGGCTATGGCAGGCTGGTCGAAAAAGGCGGCAAGCTGATCGCCATCCGCGAGGAAAAGGACTGCTCCGAGGCGGAGAAGAAGATCACCTTCTGCAATGCCGGCATGATGGCGATTGCGGGCAAGCATGCGCTGAAACTGCTCGATGCGGTCGGCAATCAGAATGCCAAGGGCGAATATTACCTCACCGACATCGTCGAGATCGCCGGCGCGCAAGGTCTCGATGTGGTCGCCACCGAAGCCAGTTTCGAGAATGCGCTCGGCATCAACAACCGTGCCGAGCTGGCGCAGGCCGAAGGTCTCTGGCAGCAGCGCCGGCGGGAGCAAGCCATGCTGTCGGGCGTGACCTTGGTCGCGCCGGAAACGGTGTATTTCTCGTACGACACCGAGATCGGCGCCGACACGATCGTCGAACCCAATGTCTGGTTCGGCCCGGGCGTTAAGATCGCGGGCGGCGCCAAGATCCACGCCTTCAGCCACATCGAAGGCGCCAGCATTGCGTCCAATTGCGATGTCGGGCCGTTCGCACGGCTGCGGCCGGGTGCGGATCTCAGGAACAAGGCAAAGGTCGGCAATTTCTGCGAGGTCAAGCAGGCCATCATCGAGGAAGGCGCCAAGGTCAACCATCTGACCTATATCGGCGATGCCCGGGTGGGTGCGGCGGCCAATATCGGCGCCGGCACCATCACCTGCAACTATGATGGTTATTCGAAATTCTTCACAGACATCGGCGAGGGCGCCTTCATCGGCTCGAACTCGTCGCTGGTGGCCCCGGTGTCGATCGGCAAGGGCGGCTACATCGCGTCCGGCAGCGTCATCACCGAAAATGTGCCCGACGACGCGCTGGCCTTCGGCCGGGCTCGCCAGAAGACGATCCCCGGTAAGGGCAAGGAATTGCGCGAGCGCTTTGCTTCGGCAGCGGCCGCGAAGAAGAAGGCTGCGGAATAGGCAATGCTATTACGCAAGCCATAGATAGATAATTCGCCCAAGCGCGCCGAGAAGCAGCACGAAGGCCGTCAGTGACTGGATGAAGAATCCAGGATACCGTTTCAACGGCGCGGAAAGATATCCGACGAAATAGGCGATGCGTCCGATCAGCCAGACGAGCCCGAGGCCGGCGGCCCAGGCAGGGCTCCAGTAGATGGCGAACAGCCACATGGCCGGGAGGAAGATCGGCAGCCATTCGATCGTGTTGCAGTGCGCCCGGATCGCCCGCTCGAGCCGCGGGTCGCCCGTCATGGCCGGGGCGAGTATTCCGGTCGTGGAATGGGTGCGGGCGACCGTCAGGGCCATGCCGAATATCATGAGGCCGCAAAGCAGGGTGATCGCAGCCACCGGGTAATAGCGTTCCATGGTGCATTCCTCCTTGCGGACGAATTCTATACGGAGCATGGCCGGTCGCCAGCAATATCGCGCAAAACGATGCTGGCCGCAGGAACATCGCGAAAACCTGAACAATAGCGGTAACCAGCTTGCAAGAGCGGTCTGTCATGGTGCATGCGTGCTGAAGCGTTCCGTTACACGGGGCGAAATGCAATGTGATTTTCGCGGCAGGCCGGCCATCCCTAAATAGCGCTGGTTTTCCATGGGCAATCGGGGACTGTCTGCATGTGCGGTATCGTTGGGATCGTCGGCCACTCGCAGGTTGCGCCGCTCATCGTCGATGCGCTGAAGCGTCTGGAATACCGCGGCTATGACTCGGCCGGTGTCGCCACCATCGAGCGTGGCGAGCTTGCCCGCCGGCGCGCCGAGGGCAAGCTGGTCAATCTCGAGCGCCGGCTCAGGGACGAGCCGCTCGACGGCACCATCGGCATCGGCCACACGCGCTGGGCAACGCATGGCGTGCCCAACGAGACCAACGCCCATCCGCATTTCTCCGAAGGCGTCGCCATCGTCCACAATGGCATCATCGAGAATTTCGCCGAACTGCGCGATGAGCTGACGCGCGACGGCTATTGCTTCGCCTCGCAGACCGACACCGAGGTCGTCGCCCATCTGGTGGCGCGCGAACTGGCCAGGGGGCTGCAGCCGATCGAGGCCGCGCACCAGGCGCTGAAGCGGCTGGAGGGCGCCTTTGCGCTGGCCATCATGTTCAGGGGCGACGACAACCTGATCGTCGGCGCCCGCAACGGACCGCCGCTCGCCGTCGGCCATGGCGATGGCGAGATGTTTTTGGGCTCCGACGCCATCGCGCTCGCCCCGTTCACCAACTCGATCACCTATCTCGAGGACGGCGACTGGGCGGTGGTGCGCCGCGATGGCGTCGCCATCTTCGACATCGGCGGCGAAAAGGTCGACCGCAAGCGCCAACAATCGCTGTCGACCAGCTTCATGGTCGACAAGGGCAACCGGCGCCATTTCATGGAGAAGGAAATCCATGAACAGCCAGAGGTGATCTCGCACACGCTGGCGCACTATGTCGATTTCGTCTCCGGCGTGTCGAAGCCGCTCGACCTGCCGTTCGATTTCGCCAAAATCGGCCGGCTGGCGATCTCGGCCTGCGGCACCGCCTATCTCGCCGGCCTGATCGGCAAATACTGGTTCGAGCGCTA
>NZ_VFVX01000040.1:0-33329 GCF_006442395.1 Mesorhizobium sp. B2-3-5
ACGGGTCCCATCGCGGCACGCGAGGCGGGCATCGAGACCGTATTCCAGAACCTGGCGCTGGCCGACGACCTCGACGTGCCGTCGAACCTGTTCCTCGGCCGCGAGAAGGTGCTGTTCAACCTCGGGCCATTCTCGATCCTCGATCGCAAATATATGCGCAAGGCAACCGAGGCGGCCCTGGTTCGCACCGCGGTGAAAATCCCCAACCTCTCCAACACCATCCGCCACATGTCGGGCGGCCAGCGCCAGTGCGTGGCGATCGCCAGGACGGCGACCTTCGCTTCCAAGCTGATCATCATGGACGAGCCGACGGCGGCCCTTGGCGTGCAGGAGACGGCGCAGGTCGAAAACATCATCCGGACGCTGAAGGACAATGGCGAGCCGCTGATCCTGATCAGCCACAATATGCGCCAGGTGTTCGACCTTTGCGACCGCATCGTCGTGTTCCGGCGCGGCCGCATCGTGGCCAATCTGCGCAAGGAGAATACAGACGGCCAGGACATCGTCTCCTACATCACCGGCGCCAAGACCGGGGAAGCCGAACTCGCGGCCTAGGCCGGGCGCGGAGGCGGCGGTCATCGCCTCCCTGTCGATATATCTGGACCACAAAATCACCCTGCGCCCATGGCTGGCGACGCCAGCTTCGAACCATCCCCAGAGGAAATATCCATGACTCTCCGCTTCGCCCTCCTCGGTGCCGGCCGCATCGGCAAGGTCCACGCCCGCGCGGTCGGCTCCAATCCGCAGGCCAAACTGGTTGCGGTCGCCGATGCCTTCGAGAAGGCGGCGACGGAATTGGCGACCGCCTATGGGGCGGAGGTGCGCACGATCGACGCCATCGAGAAATCCGGGGATATCGACGCCGTCGTCATCTGCACGCCGACCGACACCCATGCCGACCTGATCGAGCGCTTCGCCAAGGCCGGCAAGGCGATCTTCTGCGAGAAGCCGATCGACCTCGACGTCAAGCGGGTGGAGAAATGCCTGGCCGTGGTCGACAAGTCCAAGGCGACGCTGATGGTCGGCTTCAACAGGCGCTTCGACCCGCATTTCGCCGCCGTGCGCAAGGCGATCGACGACGGCGCCATCGGCACCGTCGAGATGGTCACCATCACCTCGCGCGATCCCGGCGCGCCGCCCATCGATTACATCAAGCGCTCGGGCGGCATTTTTCGCGATATGACCATCCACGATTTCGACATGGCGCGCTTCCTGCTCGGCGAGGAACCTGTTGCGGTCAGCGCCCACGCCTCGGTGCTCGTGGACAAGAAAATCGGCGAGGCCGGCGATTTCGACTCGGTCAGCGTCATCCTCGAGACGGCGTCAGGCAAGCAGGCCGTCATCTCCAATTCACGCCGCGCCACCTATGGCTACGACCAGCGCATCGAGGTGCATGGTTCGAAGGGCATGGTCGCGGCCGAGAACCAGCGGCCGGTGTCGATCGAACTGGCCAATGAGAAGGGCTATACCCGCCCGCCGCTGCACGACTTCTTCATGACGCGCTATCTCGACGCCTATGCCCTCGAGATCGCGGCCTTCATCGCCGCGGCGACATCGGGCAAGAAGGCGGCGCCGAGCGGTGCCGACGGGCTTGTGGCCTTGAGGCTCGCCGATGCGGCGCTGAAATCGGCGACGTCAGGCAAGACCGTCCGTCTCGACAAGTAACGGAATTCGACCCAAGAAAACAGGAGCAGAGCGATGAGCGCATCCGCCGATCGCAATCATGATACACGCGCCATCGTCACCGGCGGCGCGCAAGGCATTGGCTTCGCTGTCGCGGAGGCGCTTGCCGATGAGGGCTGCCGGGCGCTGGCGCTCATCGGCCGCTCGCAAGCGAAGGGGGACAAGGCCGTCGCCAGCCTCAAGAAATCCGGCGTCGACGCGATCTTCATCAGCGCCGACGTTGCTGATGTGGCAGACTGCAAGCGCGCGGTGGCGACCGCGATTTCGCATTTCGGCACGATCAACGCGCTGGTCAACGCCGCCGCCACATCGGCGCGCGGATCGTTGGTCGAAACCTCGGAAGAGCTTTTCGACCAGATTTTCGACACCAATGTGCGAGGACCGTTCTTCCTGATGCAGGGGGTGGTCGCACATCTGCTGGAACGCAAGGCGCCGGGCTCGATCGTCAACGTTTTGTCGATGTCGGCGCATGCCGGCCAGTCCTTCCTGACGCCCTATTCGACCAGCAAGGGCGCACTGATGACGCTGACCAAGAATGTCGCCAGCTCCTATCGAAAAAACCGCATCCGCTGCAACGCCGTGCTGCCCGGCTGGATGGACACCGAGGGCGAGGCGATCGTGCAGAAGAAATGGCACGACGCGCCGGACGACTGGCTGGAGAAGGCCGAGGCCGCGCAGCCGATGGGCCAGTTGGTGAAGCCGGCACAGCTCGCCCGGCTGATCACCTACATGATCAGCCCGCAGGCTGGTGTCATGACCGGGTCACTGGTCGACTACGACCAGAACATTGCCGGCGTGGTTGGGGAGTAACGGCAACACTACGTCCCGCAGAGCTCGGGCCGTGTGTCCGCACCATCACGGCCGCGCTTTAAAGCCCTGTTGCCGGAGCATCGGCATTCCCATATAGTCAAGATGGTCAGACTAGTCATGGGATTGAAAATGCTGCCAGAACCCAAGAAAGGCACGAGCTGGACGGTCGCTGGGGCAAAAGCCCGGCTATCGGAGGTTATCGAGCGCGCGCAATCTTCGCCGCAGACCATCACGAGAAACGGCAAACCAAGCGTGGTTGTCGTTTCGGCCGAGGAATGGCGGCGGAAAACTGTTCGTAAGGGTACGCTTGCGGAGTTCCTGCTGGACTCGCCACTGCGCGGCGCCGATCTCGACCTTGAGCGTCAACGCGACGAACCGCGTGATCTGCCGCTGTGAAGCTGCTGCTCGACACGAATGTCCTGTCCGAGGCGACGAGGCCGTCGCCGGACGTGCGCGTTCTGGAGTGGCTGGACGGGCTCGATGAGGACCGGACCTTCATCAGTGTCGTTTCGATCGCCGAGATCCGGCGCGGCGTTGCTCTTATGGATGAGGGCCGCAAACGCGAGGCGCTGGCTGAATGGCTCGCTCTGGACCTGCCGCAGCGCTTCGAGCAGAGGGTTCTTCCGGTGAACGAACCGGTAGCATTGGCGTGGGGCGATCTGATGGGCTTTGCCAAGCGCCGGGGTCGCGGTCTGTCATCGATGGACGGATTGATCGCAGCCACCGCGATTGCGCGGCAGCTCACCTTGGCGACGCGCAATACCAGGGATTTCGAAGATCTTGGACTTGAACTCCTCGACCCCTGGACTGCATGAATCGGGTGCTTATGCGGGCCTCGAAGCGCCCATCTCTCCTCGTAGTCGCATCAGCCTCGTGACAAACGTTTCAGCTTCGACTATATGAGCCGCATGATCAACCTGACCGCCACCTATTGGTACTTTAGCAGCTCGCTGGCGGCGGGAGGATTGCGCTCGATCTGAAGATTGCAGCATCAAAATCCGAACAGCCGCCAGACCTGGCGGCTTTTTTGTTTCAGCCGGCAGGTCTCCCAACCAGGAGCAGAAAGCCGTGTTGACCACCACAGACGACCTTCGGGTCACCGAAATCAGGACACTGAGCACGCCGGACGAGGTGATGCGCGAGATACCGCGCACGCTGACGGCGACGCGTACCGTCGCCACCTCGCGCAATGCCATCCATTCCATCCTCACAGGGGCCGACGATCGACTTGTTGTCATCGTCGGCCCTTGTTCCATCCACGATCCGGTCGCCGCCGTGGACTATGCCAGCCGTCTGGCGGCGCTGCGCGAGACCCTGTCCGACCGGCTCCAGATCATCATGCGGGTCTATTTCGAAAAGCCGCGCACGACCGTCGGCTGGAAGGGCCTGATCAACGATCCCGACCTCGACGGCAGCTTCAACATCGAAAAAGGGTTGCGCATGGCGCGCAACGTGCTGTCGGCCGTCAACAATCTCGGCCTGCCGGCGGCTACCGAATTCCTCGACATGACCATACCGCAATACATTGCCGACCTCGTCGCCTGGGGCGCGATCGGCGCACGCACGACCGAGAGCCAGATCCATCGCGAGCTGGCATCGGGCCTCTCCTGCCCGGTCGGCTTCAAGAACGGCACCGACGGTAATCTGCGGATCGCCGGCGAGGCGGTGAAATCGGCCGCGCAGCCGCATCACTTCATGGCGGTGACCAAGGGTGGGCGCAGCGCCATAGCGGCGACCACCGGCAATGAGGACTGCCATGTCATCCTGCGTGGCGGCGTTCAGCCCAACCATGACGCGGCGAGCGTCGAGGCGGCAGCCACGGAGCTCGGCCGCATCGGCATCGCCGCCCGGCTGATGATCGATGTCAGCCATGCCAACTCAGCCAAGAAGCCCGAGAACCAGCCCAAGGTGGCGGCTGACGTGGCCGCCCAGGTGGCGGCAGGCGACGAGCGCATCATCGGCGTCATGATCGAGAGCAATCTCGTCGCCGGCCGGCAGGACGTCGTGCCCGGCAAGCCGCTCGTCTACGGCCAGAGCATCACCGATGGCTGCATCGACTGGGCGACCACCGAGACCGTGCTGCACGGCCTTGCCGGCGCCGTCGAGTGGCGCCGATCGGCACGGCGCGCAATGATGGAGAGGCAAGGAGCCGCCTGATCTGGCAGGCCATGGCTGTATGGAAGGGCGGCGGTCTCCGGATTCGGACCGGTCTCACGCCGCCCTCAAACCTTCCCATGCGGTGAACAGCGCGACAGCAAACAGCAGCAGGCCGGCGGCGCGGCCGGCAAAAGCCGTGGCACGCGGATTGGCGACCAGCAGGTCCCGGCTGCGGCCGGCGGTAATCGCGAGCCCGCCATAGATGGCGAACTGCGCGAGGACCGTCAGCAGCCCCATGATGGTCGCTTGCGCCCAGATCGGACCGTAGTCCGGCTTGAGGAACTGCGGATAGACGGCCAGGACAAAGAGATAGGCTTTTGGATTGATCAGGCAGGTTACGGCGCCCTGGCGGAAGGCCTTCCATGCCGAGCGGCTGCCGGTTGGCCCGCGATTGTCGACCGTGATGGAGCTGCGCATCAGCGTGATGCCGATAAAGGCCATGTAGGCGGCGCCGGCGATCAGCAATGGCGTGAACAGGATCGGCACGAAATGCATGAGCAGGCCGACGCCGAGCGCGCCGTTCAGCGTATGGACCATGCCGCCGAGCATGATGCCGCCGGTAGCCGCCAGCCCCCGGTTGATACCGCCGGTGAGGGCATTGGCCAGCACGAACAGCATGTCCATGCCAGGCACGATGATGATGCCGAGCAGGAGCAGGAAGAAAAGCCAGAGATTGAGCGCGTAATCCATGTCAGTTGCCTGTGAGCCTTCCTAGCAATCCATTGGGGAAGCCGTTGATTTTCATATCGACAGGCAGTCCTATAGGTCAGCCCAACTGACGATGGTGTGTCAGTAGCGAACGGGAACCGGGTGAAAGAATGCGCAAGGCGTCGCGTCTGTTCGAGATCATCCAGATCCTGCGGCTGGCAAGACAGCCGGTGACCGCTGCAATGATCGCCGAGCGCCTGGAGGTGACGATCCGCTCGATCTATCGCGACATCGCCGCGTTGCAGGCGATGCGGGTACCGATCGAAGGCGGACGTGGCATCGGCTACATACTGCGCCCCGGCTTCGACCTGCCGCCGCTGATGTTCTCGATCGAGGAGATGGAGGCAATCGTCCTGTCGCTGGCGCTGCTGGAACGCACCGGGGACGACGAGCTCAAGCAGGCGGCCAAGCGCGTCAGCAGCAAGATTGCCGGCGCGGTGCCGCTACCGCTGCGCCAGACGTTCGATGCCAATGCGCTGCATGCATGGGGTTTCGCCGCGCCTTCGGCCGGCACGGTCGACCTGGCGCTGGTGCGCCGCGCCATCCGCGACGAGGAAAAGCTCGATCTTTCCTATCGCGACGAGCTTGGCCGCGCCTCTGAACGCCTCATCCGCCCGATCGCCCTCATCTACTACGCCGAAACCGCCAACATCGTCGCCTGGTGCGAGTTGCGCCAGGCGATCCGCAATTTCCGCAGCGACCGCATCGAGGATTGCCAGCCGACCGGGCTGACGTTCAAGGGCGAAGGCGACCGCCTGCGGCAGGTCTGGGTGAATGGGTGGGAGATGAATGCCGCCGCTGGTGCGGGCTACTGAGGAGATCGCGAAACATTTGGCGCGGAAATTCTAGCTAATCGGCCGTGTGGTGCTTACGTGGGCAGATCGGAGCCCTTGGAGATTTGCCGAAACCACGATCCCGTCGTCATCCTATGGCGGAGCAAGGAGCGAAGCGACGGCGCAGACCATAGGATCCATGCCGTCACGTTAAAGCGTTGCAACGGTGCAGAATTCTGCTCCGCTGCACCCTTCGCCCAAAGTCACGGCATGGATCCTTGGGTCTTCACTCCGCTTCGCGTCGCTACGCCCAAGGATGACGAAGTCGGAAAGCTGCGGTCAATCACAGACGTTTGCGGGAGTTCGCCGAAAAGTCGGCAATGTCTTCCCTGCCGCTACCGCACATCGACCCAGCGCTTTTCCTCGAAGGAGCGCGCCATTGCGTGCACGGTGCGCTCGATCTCCAGCCCTTGCGCGAATTCGATGAGCCGCGCCGGCCTGCCGGCGAGCCGCGTCAGCAATTCGCGGCACTCGATGATCTTGAGATCGTTGAAGCCCAGGCCATGACCGGGCGCCGGCACAAAGGCGTCGTACGGCTTATGGTGCGGCGCCACCAGGATGGTGCGATAACCCTGTTCGGTCGGGCGGTCCGATGTGAGGTAAAGCTGGAATTCGTTCATCCGTTCCTGGTCGAAGAGTATCGAGCCCTTGGAGCCAAAAATCTGGACGGCGATGCGGCCCTTGCGGCCCCAGGCCGAGCGGTTGACCTGGAGCGTGCCGGCAATGCCGTTTTCCAGATGCATCAGCACGCTGGCGATGTCGTAGGTTTCAACCGCGCGGCGCCCGCCGGCAGCCAGCTTGCGGTCGGCATAGGGCTTGGCCATGTCGCAGATGACGCTGGCGACGCGTCCGAACAGCACAGAGACCAGCGACAGCGGATGCACGGCGAAATCGTCGAGCGCGCCATAGCCTGAAGCGGCCTCGTGCTTCCAGAAGAACAGCGCCTCGGGATCGGCCATGAAATCCTCGTCCATCTCGATGCGCAGATGGTTGACCTCGCCGATGGTCTTCTCGTCGAGCAGCGCGCCGATGTGGCGGATGGCCGGGCTCTGGATGTAGTTGTAGCCAAGGGCGGCGACCTTGCCCGACTTCTTCGCCGCAGCCGCCATCGCCTCGGCTTCGGCAAAGGTCGGCGCCATCGGTTTTTCGCACCACAGATGCTTGCCGGCTTCGAGGATGGCGATGGCCATTTCCGGATGGAACTGGTTGGGCGTGGTCAGCGAGACGATATCGACCTCCGGGTCGTTGACCACGGCGCGCCAGTCGCCGGACGCCTTGGCGAAGCCGAACTCGTCGGCCTTGCACCTGGCGAGATCCTCGTTGACCTCACCGAGATGGACCAGCCGCGGCTTGGCCACGTCGGGAAAGACGGCGCCGACAGCGCTCCACGCGATGGCATGGCATTTGCCCATGAAGCCCGTGCCGATAAGACCTACGCCGACCATCCGCGATTTCTCCATTGCCAGAAGCGCCGATTGGATGAATTAATCCATTTTCTTCGGGAATGGAATGTCTGCCTCATTTTTTATGGCGTTCTTGCGCAAGCTCGCTATGATGAGGCAGAGAGGACGCTTCACGGATGAGCTTGAACGGGCCGACGATGGACGAACTGGTACCTCGCGACTTCGAGACGCTGCGCGCCACTATCCTGGACCGGCGCGAGAGCCTGCCCAAGCGCATCGCCCAGATCGCCGCCTATGCGCTCGACAATCCGGACGACATCGCCTTCGGCACCGCCGCCAGCATCGCCGCTTCGGCCGGCGTGCAGCCTTCGACCCTGATCCGCTTTGCCCAGCAGCTTGGCTTCGACGGCTTCACCAGCCTGCAGCAGGTGTTTCGCGAGCGGTTGCGCGAGCGCAATTCTTCCTATGACGAACGGTTGCAGGCGCTGCGTGCCAAGGCTGATACCGGCGCCGGCCACCGGGCGATCTTCGACGGATTCGTCGCCGCCGCCAGCACCTCGCTCAACGACATTTCGCGCACGCTTGACGACGCGCATCTGGAAGACGCTATTTCCCTGCTGGCGAAGGCGCAGACCATCTATGTACTGGCCAAGCGGCGCTCCTACCCGGTGGCGACCTACATCGCCTACGCGCTGGGCAAGCTGAAGATCCGCAACCAGCTGATCGAATCCGCCGCCGGCCTGAACGCCGAAATGGTCGGCTTCGCCACGCCGGCGGACGCCGTCATCGCCATCAGCTTCTCGCCCTATGCACCGGCCACCATCGAGGAAGCACGCAGCATTTCGGAACAGGGCGTGCCGATCGTCGCCATCACCGACAGCTCGTTTTCGCCGCTTGCCCAGTTCGCCAGGGTCTGGTTCGAGGTTGCCGAGGCGGACTTCGCCGGCTTCCGCTCGCTGTCGGCAACGATGGCGCTGGCCATGGCTCTGACCGTCGGCGTCGGCGAGAAGCGGCGCGACGCAAGCCGCAAGCGAAGAACCTGAATTTGACCCCGAGTAGGCCTGGGCGAGGCCGGAAATCGGACACCGCCCATCGCTTCCCGCCTTCGGTCCGGGATCATGGCCGCGCACTTTTCAGTACGGGAATGCTCATTCCATATTGACTATGGATTGGAATTATTATTTCATATTGCCGGCGCCACGCTGCCGCTCGCGCGTGTTACCCAAGCAATGTTGTTCATGACAACGAGACTGACGGGAGGTTCCAATGAGCGAAGCCGTGGACGCGAAACAGGCGCCGCTCGACGTCATCACCATCGGTCGTGCTTCCGTCGACCTCTATGGCCAGCAGATCGGCTCGCGGCTGGAAGACATCACTTCGTTCGCCAAGTCGGTCGGCGGCTGCCCGGCCAACATCTCGGTCGGCACAGCGCGGCTCGGCCTGCGTTCGGCGCTGCTGACCCGCGTCGGCGACGAGCAGATGGGCCGCTTCATCCGTGAACAGCTGAAGCGCGAAGGCGTTTCCGTCGAAGGCCTCAAAACCGACAAGGAACGGCTGACCGCGCTGGTGCTGCTGTCGGTCGAGAGCGAAGGCGTTTCGCCGATGATCTTCTACCGCACCGACTGCGCCGACATGGCGCTGGCGCCGGAAGACATCGATGAGGCCTTCATCGCCTCGGCGCGCGCCATCGTCGTCACCGGCACGCATTTTTCGCGCCCCAACAGCGACGCCGCCCAGCGCAAGGCGATCCGCATCATGAAGGCCAAGGGTGGCAAGGTTGTCTTCGACATCGACTATCGCCCGAATTTGTGGGGGCTTGCCGGCCATGCCGAGGGCTTCGAGCGCTATGTGAAGTCGGACCGGGTCTCGGCCCAGTTGAAGACGGTGCTTCCCGATTGCGACCTTATCGTCGGCACCGAGGAAGAGATCATGATCGCCTCTGGCGCCGACGACTGCCTGAGCGCGCTGAAGACGATCCGCTCGCTATCGTCGGCCACCATCGTGCTCAAGCGCGGCGCCATGGGCTGCATCGTCTATGACGGGCCGATCAGCGACGATCTCGAGGATGGCGTCGTCGGCAAGGGTTTCCCGATCGAGATCTACAATGTGCTGGGCGCCGGCGACGCCTTCATGTCCGGCTTGCTGCGCGGCTGGCTTGGCGGCGAGAGCCTTGCAACAGCGGCGACCTGGGCCAATGCCTGCGGCGCCTTCGCCGTCTCGCGGCTGCTGTGCGCACCGGAATACCCGACCTTCGAGGAGCTGCAGTTCTTCCTGAAGAACGGCAGCAGGCACCGGGCCCTGCGCAAGGACGAGGCGATCAACCACATCCACTGGGCGACCACGCGCCGGCGCGACATCCCTTCGCTGATGGCGCTCGCCTGCGACCACCGCGTGCAGCTCGAGGATGTCGCGGCCAAGGCCGGCGCCGATCCTGCGCGCATCCGCGATTTCAAGGTGCTGGCCGTCAAGGCGGCGGCAAAGGTCGCCGCCGGCCGTGATGGCTACGGCATGCTGATCGACGAGAAACATGGCCGCGAGGCGATGTTCGAGTTCGCCCGCCATCCTTTCGCCTGGCTTGGTCGCCCGGTGGAACTGCCGGGCTCCCGACCGCTGCGCTTCGAGTTCTCGCAGGACATCGGCTCGCAGCTTGCCGAATGGCCTGTCGATCACTGCATCAAGTGCCTGTGCTTCTACCATCCCGACGATCCGGCGGCCTTGAAAGAAGAACAACAGCAGAAGCTGCGCGCGCTGTTCGAAGCCGCGCGCAAGGTGGGCCGGGAACTTCTCATCGAGATCATCGCCGGCAAGCACGGCAAGCTCGACGACACGACAATCCCACGCGCGTTGGAAGAGCTTTACGCGCTCGGCATCAAGCCTGACTGGTGGAAGCTCGAGCCGCAGGCGTCGAGCGGCGCCTGGGCCAGGATCGAGGCCGTCATCCTGAAACATGATCCCTGGTGCCGTGGCATCGTGCTGCTTGGGCTCGAGGCGCCGCAGGACGAGCTGGAAGCGGCTTTCGCCGCCACCGCCAAGGCCCCGATCGTCAAGGGTTTTGCCGTCGGCCGCACCATCTTCGTCCACGCCGCCGAAGAGTGGCTCGCCGGCAGGATGTCCGATGACGAGGCCGTCGCCGACATGGCGTCGCGCTTCGAGCAACTGACCGAAGCGTGGCTTGCCGCGCGCGGCCGCAAGGCAGCATGACAGGCGCGGCACAAGGACCGCGGAGGAAAAGACCATGAGCAAGACAATCCGCCTGACGATGGCGCAGGCGCTGACCCGCTTCCTGTCCCGCCAGATGACCGAGATCGACGGAAAAAAAATGCCGACCTTCGGCGGTGTCTGGGCGATCTTCGGCCATGGCAATGTCGCCGGCATCGGCGAGGCGCTCTACCAGGTGCGCGACGACTTGCCGACTTTTCGCGCCCACAACGAACAGGCGATGGCGCATGCGGCGATCGCTTATGCCAAGGCCAATTTCCGCCGCCGCTTCATGGCCGCGACCTCTTCGATCGGGCCGGGCGCGCTCAACATGGTGACGGCGGCCGCACTCGCCCATGTCAACCGCCTGCCGGTTCTGTTCCTGCCTGGCGATGTTTTCGCCAACCGCATTCCCGATCCGGTGCTGCAGCAGGCCGAGGACTTTTCCGACGGCACCGCGACCGTCAACGACTGTTTCCGTCCGGTCTCGCGCTATTTCGACCGCATCACGCGGCCCGAGCAGATCATCCCGTCGCTCAGCCGCGCCATGCAGGTGCTGACCGATCCGGCCGATTGCGGGCCGGTGACTTTGTCGCTCTGTCAGGACGTGCAGGCCGAGGCCTATGATTATCCCGAGAGCTTTTTTGTCGAGCGGGTCTGGCATCAGCGCCGGCCGCGTCCGGATCGCTGCGAGCTTGCCGCGGCCGTCGCGGCACTCAAGGGCGCGAAGAAGCCGCTGATCATCGCCGGCGGCGGCGTCATCTATTCGCAGGCCTCGGATGAGTTGGCGACATTCGCTGGAGGTGCCGGCATTCCGGTCTGCGAGACGCAAGGCGGCAAATCCTCGCTGCCGGACGATCATCCGCTCAACATGGCGGCGGTCGGCGTCACCGGCACTTCGGCCGCCAATCGGCTGGCTGAGGAAGCCGATGTGGTGCTGGCCATCGGCACGCGACTGCAGGATTTCACCACCGGCTCTTGGGCGCTGTTCAAGAACTCCGGCAAGACCATCATCGGGCTCAACGTGCAGCCTTTCGATGCCGGCAAGCACCGCGCGATGCCGCTGGTCGCCGATGCGGCAGAGGGGCTCGCCGAACTCGGTGCCGCGCTGAAGGGCTGGAAGGCGCCCGCCGTCTGGACCGAGAATGCGGCCGAGGGCAAGAAGACCTGGCAAGCCGACGCGGCCAAGGTGACGGCGTCGACGAACGTCGCTTTCCCCTCCGACGCACAGGTGATCGGCGCCGTGCAGCGGGCCATGGGCCCCGGCGTGACCTTGCTGCATGCGGCCGGCGGCCTGCCGGGAGAACTGCACAAGCTTTGGCAGGCCGGCGCGCCCGGCTCCTACCATGCCGAGTATGGTTTCTCGACCATGGGCTACGAGATTGCCGGCGGGCTTGGGGCCAAGATGGCCAAGCCGGGCGAGGAAGTCGTCGTCATGGTCGGCGACGGCTCCTACCTGATGCTCAATTCCGAGATCGCGACGTCAGTGATGCTCGGTCTGAAGCTGACGATCGTGCTGCTCGACAACAGGGGTTTCGGCTGCATCAACCGGCTGCAGATGGCAACCGGCGGCGCCAATTTCAACAATCTGCTGAAGGATTCGCGCCACGAGATCGTGCCCGATGTCGACTTTGCCGCGCATGCGGCGAGCATGGGGGCGATTGCCGAGAAGGTGCCGTCGATCGCCGAGCTGGAAAACGCGCTGCGGAAGGCCAGGGGGAACGACCGCACCACCGTGCTGGTCATCGACACCGACCCGCTGGTCTCGACCGATGCCGGCGGCCACTGGTGGGACGTAGCGGTGCCGGAAGTGTCCGCGCGGCCGCAGGTGAACGCGGCGCGCAAGGCCTATGACGAGAAGCGGCAGATGCAGAGTGTTGGTGACTAATGTCGGCGCCGCCCCTCACCCTTACCCTCTCCCCCTAAGAACGGGGAGAGGGGTCGCCAGCGTCGCGATCAGCCCCTTCTCCCCGTCCCTATACGGGGAGAAGGTGCCGGCAGGCGGATGAGGGGCGGCACTGACGGCCAAAGAATGAGCTGTTTTGAAACGGGAGTGACGACTTGAAAGCCAAACTGGGCATGTCCCCCATTGCATGGTGGAACGACGATCTTGCCGAACTCAGCGATGACGTGTCGCTGGAGGAGTGCCTGCGCCAGTCGCGCTCGGCCGGCTTCACCGGCATGGAGATGGGTCGGCGTTTTCCCAACGATCCCGCCGTCATGCTGCCGATCCTGAAGGCGGCCGACGTGACGCTGTGCGGCGGCTGGTTCTCGGGCACGCTGGTCGATGAGGACATGGCCAAGAACAAGGATCGCATCCAGCCGATGATCGACCTGTTCAAGGCGGTCGATGCGCCCTGCATCGTCTATGGCGAGGTCGGCCGCTCGATCCAGGGCGACCGTTCCAAGCCGCTCGCCACCAAGCCGAAACTCACCAGCGATGAGATGAAGGCGTATGGCCGGCGCCTGACCGAGTTCGGCGAATGGTGTGCCGAACAAGGCATGCCGCTGTCCTACCACCACCACATGGCGGCGGTGGTCGAGACCGAGCCGGAGCTCGACGCCTTCATGCGCCATTCCGGCGAAGGGATTCCGCTGCTGCTCGATGCCGGACACCTGGCCTTTGCCGGCGGCGATGTGCTGCGCGCCATAGACAATCACCACAGGCGCATCAGCCATGTCCACGTGAAGGATGTGCGCATGGATGTGATCGACAAGCTCGACCGCACGAAGCAATCCTTCCTCGACGCCGTGGCGCTCGGCGCCTTCACGGTGCCGGGCGACGGTTCGCTGGATTTCGGCGCCATCGTGCAGCGCTTCGCCGACCATGGTTATGAGGGCTGGTTCGTGGTCGAGGCCGAGCAGGATCCGAAGAAGAACCCGCCGCTCAGGATGGCGCAGGTCGGACACAAGGAACTGATGCGGGTGATGACGGCTGCCGGCTACACGGTCGAAACGCAAGGTTTTCCGAATGCCTGACGCAAGGGTTCCCCACGAGGCAGGTTGCTGTAAATTGGCCTGATGAAAGATTCCGAGCACCCCTTCTTCCGGCCCTTATGGCGGCGCGTCGCCGTCGTGGCGGTCTGCGTCCTCTGGTCGATCATCGAGTTCGCCACCGGCACGCCGTTCTGGGGCGTCATCGCGCTCGGCTTTGCCGGCTATGGCGTCTGGCAGTTCTTCTATCTCTACAAGCCGGCCGACGAGAGCAAGGCAACGGCCGAGCCCGAACCAAAGGAGTAAGCGGGATGTCGAAGCTGCTGGTGAAGGCCGACAAGGGCCACGGCCGCATCGCCCATGTGACGCCGAATAGCGCCGGCTGGACCTATGTCGGTTTCGACCTGCATCGGCTGAAGCCCGGCGAAAGCGCCTCGGGCAAAACGGCCGATCGCGAGGTCTGCCTGGTGTTCGTGACCGGCAAGGGCACCGCCACCGCCGACGGCAAGGAGCTTGGCCTGCTTGGCGAACGGATATCGCCGTTCAAAGGCAAGCCGTGGTCGGTCTATGTGCCCGAGGGATCGGACTGGTCGGTAACGGCCGATACCGAGCTGGAACTCGCGGTCTGCTCGGCCCCGGGATTGGGCGGCGGTTTGCCGGTTCGGGTGATCGGGCCGGACGATCTCGGCCAGGAGGTGCGCGGCAAGGGCACAAACACGCGCTACGTCACCAACATCCTGCCGGAAGGCAAGCCGGCGGACTCGCTCCTGGTGGTCGAGGTCATCACGCCCGGCGGCCATACGTCGAGCTATCCGCCGCACAAGCATGACCAGGACAATCTGCCCGCCGAATCCTATCTCGAGGAGACCTACTATCACCGCCTCAACCCGCCGCAGGGCTTTGCCTTCCAGCGCGTCTATACCGACGCCGACAAGAATGGGCATCGCGCGCTGGATGAAGCGATGGCGATCGAGGATGGCGACGTGGTGCTGGTGCCCAAGGGCTATCATCCCTGCGCCGCCTGCCATGGCTACGACCTCTACTACCTCAACGTCATGGCCGGACCGAAGCGGACGTGGAAATTCCACAATGCCCCCGAGCACGAATGGTTGATGAAGGCCTGACCCTTCCGGGTTTTCGGCTGAAGTTATTGGTCCAGCTTGGAAAAATCGTCGGCTAAAGACCCAGAGGGTCGATTTGCCTTCGAAAACCCTTCAAAGCTTCGTCAATCCGTCATGGAAATCACCTATGGCAACGGATCTGACGAGGATTTCCCATGCGTTATGCCATCTATTTCACCCCCCGGCAGGACGAACCGCTGGCGCGGATCGCCGCCAACTGGCTGGGCCGCGACCCGTTCGGCGCGGCGACAAGGCCGGTTGAGGCGGTGGCCGACCTGTCGGCGGCGGAAGTTGCCTTCCACACCGCTTCGGCGCGCCGCTATGGCTTCCACGCGACGCTGAAAGCCCCCTTCCGCCTGGCGGTGAACGAGACGGAAAACTCGCTGCGCGCGGCACTTGACCATTTTGCCGAGGCGACGCCGGTGGTGACGATCCCGCGTCTCGTCGTCAGCCAGATCGACAGCTTTTTCGCGCTGGTGCCGGAAGGTCCGCTGCCGCCGCTCAACCGCTTTGCCGACGACGTCGTGCGCGATTTTGACCGGTTCCGTGCGCCGCTGACCGAAGCCGAGATCGAACGGCGCAGCCCGGATTCGCTGAAGCCGGCCGAGTTCCGCAACCTGTGCCAGTGGGGTTACCCCTATGTCTTCGAGACCTTCCGCTTCCACATGACGCTGTCCGGGCGCGCCGGGCCACAGGAAAGCCTTCGTCTGCGCGCGGCAATCGACAGCCTGTTCGCGGATGTGCTGCGGCAGCCGGTGCTGGTCAACGCGGTGACGTTGTTTGTCGAACCTGAACCGGGTGCGCCATTCCTGGTGCTTTCCCAGCATGCGCTGGGACACCGCCCAGCCAGAAAATCCGCCTGACCGACTGCGGAATGGCTCCAGCCGGAAATAACCGAGGACTACCTGAAATGACTGCCGAGATTGTTCTTTCCAACGCCCGCATTGTGCTTGCCGACGAGATCGTCGAGGGTTCGCTGGTGCTGCGTGACGGCTTTATCGCCGGCATTGACGCGGGTGCCGCCCGAACCGGCGACGACATGGGCGGCGACTATATCATTCCGGGACTGGTCGAACTGCATACCGACCATCTCGAAGGCCATTACGCGCCGCGGCCGAAGGTGCGCTGGAATCCGATCGCCGCCGTGCTCGCCCATGACGCACAGGTGGCGACCGCCGGCATCACCACCGTGCTCGACGCGCTTCGCGTCGGCATGGATGAGGACGCCGACCTGACCTCGGACGACATCCGCAAGCTCGCCGATGCAATCGAGGACAGCGTGCAGGAAGACCGGCTGCGCGCCGACCACTTTATCCATCTGCGCTGCGAAGTTTCGGCGCCGGACTGCCTGCGGGCCTTCGCCAATTTCGATGAGGACGAGCGGGTCAAGCTGGCGTCGCTGATGGACCATGCGCCGGGCCAGCGCCAGTTCGTCAATCTCGAGACCTATGCCTATTATTATCAGCGCAAGCTGAAGCTGAGCGACCAGGACTTCCAGAAATTCTGCGAGAAGCGGATGGGCGAATCGGCACGCAATTCCAGCCCAAACCGCGCCTTCATCGCGGCCGCCTGCCATGAGCGCGGCATTGTCCTGGCCAGCCATGACGATGCCACGACGGGCCATGTCGAGGAGGCGATCGAGCAAGGCGTGCGGGTCGCCGAGTTCCCGACCACCGAGGAAGCGGCGCGGGCTTCGAAGGCCGCCGGACTCGGCGTGCTAATGGGCGCGCCCAACGTCATGCGCGGCGGCTCGCATTCGGGCAATGTCTCGGCGCGCACGCTGGCCGGCAACGGCCTGCTCGACATCCTGTCATCCGACTACATCCCCTTCAGCCTGATCCAGTCCGCCTTCTTCCTCGGCGACATGGTCGAAGGCATTTCGCTGCCGCAAGCAGTCGCCATGGTTTCGAAAAACCCGGCCGAAGCGATCGGCCTGACCGATCGCGGCATCATCGAACAGGGCCGCCGCGCCGATCTGGTGCGCGTGCGCGTCGACGATCATGTTCCGGTCGTGCGCACCGTCTGGCGGCAGGGGCGCCGGGTCGCATGATGGTGTCGGCCTTGATCGAGCGTGAGTTGTCCGCCGAAACGTTCCCGATCCGCCATGGCGTGTTTGTAGCGGTCGTAGGCCCAAGCGGCGCCGGCAAGGACACGGTGATCGGCTACGCCCGCGCGCTTTTTGCCGACGAGAGCCGGCTGGAGTTCGTGCGCCGTGTCATCACCAGGCCCAGCGATGCCGCGAGCGAGGATCACGATACGCTGGCCGATGCCGCCTTTGTCGAGGCCGAGGCCGACGGCGCCTTCGCCATCTCCTGGGAGGCGCATGGCCTGCGCTATGGCCTGCCCGCCGATGTCGACTGGTCGGTTGCCAATGGCCATGTCGCGGTGGCGAACGTGTCGCGCGCGATTATCCCCTCCCTGCGCGAGCGCTATGCCAATCTGGCCATTGTCGAGATCACCGCTTCGCCCGACGTGCTGGCCGAGCGGCTGGCAATGCGCGGCCGCGAATCGCGCGGCGAAGTGCTGGCCCGGCTGGCGCGCAGCGCCAATGTGACCTTGTCCGGTCCCGGCGTCACCACGATCGACAACAGCGGTCCGCGCGAGGCGGCCGGCGAGCGCTTCGCCGAGCTGCTGCGCAAGGCAATGGCCTTCTCCGACATGTCGGGCGTGATCTAGACCCCCCGCCCCACAGCTTCGATTTTCGCATCTCACGAGGCGACGGCCGCCGCTCCGGCGGTTTGCGGCCGCTCGTTTTTCGGCAGGCAGACATGTTCGCCTGGCCTACCGCCATTGTCACACCCCTGTAATAGACATTTCGGATGGTGGCGCCCGTTGCAATTACTACATCCAGAAAAATGACCGCCCGACATGACATATGATGCCTCGAAAGATCGGAAGGCGACGGTCGATGCCCGGGTCCAGGCGGCGCTGGAAAACCTGCCGCCGGCCGAGCAGCGCATGGCGCGGTTCTTCGTCGACCAGAAGCAGTCCGTCCTGCTGGGATCGGCGGCCGAGATCGCCGAATTGGCCGGCACCAGCGACGCCACCGTCGTTCGCACGGCGCGCTCGCTTGGCTTCGAAAGCCTCTCGGCACTTCGCCAGATGCTACTCTCGGACCTGACCGGCACGCCCTCCCCCGGCAAGCGCCTGGCGCGCACCTTGCAGGAGACCGGCGACGACAGCGCCGGGGCATTGCGACATGTCATCGACATTCACGAGAGCGTGCTCGACGTGCTCAAACGCCCGGAGATGGCCGCCGCTTTCGAGCGCAGCGTCGACATTCTGGCGCGGGCCAATCGCCGCCATGTCTTTGGCATCGGCCCATCGGGCGCGATGGCCGACTATGCCAGCTTGCAATTCAACCGGATTGGCCTGCCGACCAGCGCGCTGTCGGTATCGGGGATCGCGCTCGCCGACCGCTTGTTGTGGCTCGGCAAGGGCGACGCCGTGCTGATGATGGCTTACGCGCCGCTCTACCGCGAGGTCGAGATCATCCTCGAACAGGCCAGGCAGTTCGACGTCCCGGTCGTGCTGATCAGTGACAATCTGGCTCCGCTGGTGTCCGGCAAGGTGGCCGAGACGTTGCCAATACCGCGCGGCAAGGCCGATCACCTCGCCATGCATGGCGGCACGATAGTCCTCATCGAGGCGATGATCATCGGGCTGGCGAAACGAAACAGCGAAGCCGCCTTTGATGTCCTCGAGCGGTTGAGCACGGTTCGCGGATCGATCGACAAGGCATGGATAAAGCGCGGCGTCCGCAAGAATAACAACAATAAAAAGTAGAAATTCCTGCGTACGACACAAAACATTCAATTTGTTCATACATGGTACAATGGGGCTTACTGTGCCCGATCAAAATCGACTGGAGAGCAAGATGAAACTACGCACAACTTTCTGCTTCGCGATTGGCCTTAGCGCGCTTGCCGCGGCAGCACCAGCTTCGGCATCAGACCTCGTGCTTTACGACGCGCTCGATTTCGCCGGCCCGGTGGCCAAGGCCTTCCAGGCCAAGACCGGCCTCACGGTCGACGTCGTCGAACCCGGCAGCACCGGGGAGACGCTGGGCAAGATCGCCGCCGAGGGCAGCAACCCGCAATTCGACATCGTCTGGCTCGATGGCTCCGCCGTCATGGAGCGCATGGCGGCCGACCATGTGCTGCAGGCCATTCCCGCCGCCGCCTATGACAAGGTGGCATTCACCGACCTTGGCAAGTCGCTGATCCCGCAAAGCCACGCCTTCCTGCCGACCGGCACCAGCACCACGGCCATCGAGGTCAACACCAAGAAGGTGCCCGCCGACAAGCTGCCCAAGTCGTGGGCCGATCTTCAGTCCTTCGCAGGCAAGGTCGCGGCCAAGGATCCCAATCTGTCGGGTCCCGCCTATCAATGGCTGGCCGGCTTTTTCCAGACCAACGGCCTCGACGCCGGCAAGGCCCTGTTGGCCAAGACGCTGACCAACAAGTCCCTGTCGGGCCTGTCGAGCGGCGGCAAGGTGAACAAGGCGGTGCTGACCGGCGATGCCTCGGTCGGCATCAACCAGGACAGCGCCATCTTCTCGAAGATCGCCGCCGGCGAACCCGTCGTCGCGGTGTACCCCAGCGAAGGGTCCGTATCCTTGCCGCAGGGCCTCGGCATCAGCGCCAAGACGCAGCACATGGACGCGGCGCGGAAGTTCATCGACTTCGTCACCAGCGCCGAGGGCCAGGCCGCCATGCAGAATGGCGACGACACCGACTTCTTCTACATCCCGATCATCAAGGGCATCAACGCCAAGCCCGGCCGCGAAACCAACATCACCTACACGCATCTCGACGATGCCGTGGCCTCCGCTCACGAGACCGAGTGGAAGCAGTGGTACAAGGCCAACTTCGTCCAGTGACCCGGCTGTTCGGGAAATGACGATCCTCCAGCATTCCGGCGCCGCGGCTTTTGCCCGCGGCGCCGGCGCCAGAAAACCGCCGTTAGGCCGCCTGTCGGCGCTTACCCGCTACGGCGGGCCATTTGCCGTCTACGCCGTCTTTGGCCTGCTGATCGGATTGCCGCTTGCCCTGGTGCTGGTTCAGGCGGTCATGCCCGGCTTGTTTGCCGCGCAAGATGCCAGCAACGTCCTGAGTTTCGAGCCGCTGGCCCGCGTTTTCAACTCGCCCTATGTCGCGGGCTCGGTCCTGCATTCGCTTGAACTCGGCATGCTCGTCGCCTGCACCACCACGGCGCTGGGTGGCGCCTTCGCGATCCTGGTCCAGCGCTGCGATATTCCGGGACGAGCAGCGATTTCAATCGTGCCGTGGCTGGTTTTCCTGACGCCGTCCTATCTGAAGGCACTCGCCTGGGTGCTGCTGATGTCCTCCGGCGGTTATCTGGCTCAGTTTGGGCTGCTGCCTGCCTGGCTGGGCTCGGCGTTCTTCGGCCTGGCCGGCCTGGTGTTTGTCCACACGCTCAGCCTGTTTCCGCTGGCCGCCTTCATCATCGGCAGCGCGCTCGCCGGCCTGGGCAGCGAATTGGAGGATGCCGCGCGGCTCTCCGGTGCCACGCCGCTCAGGATCTGGCTCCGCATCAACGGCCCCCTGCTGGCGCCGGCCATCGCCCTGAGCTTCATCGCCACCTTCGCCGAGGTGCTGTCCGATTTCGGCCTAGCCTCGACCATCGCCAGAATGTCGAATTTCGGCGTGCTGACCTACGGCATCTACGCCGCCGCCAGCGATTATCCCGTCGACTTTCCCGCAGCCGGCGCCCAGGCGCTCGTCCTGCTCAGCCTTGTGCTGCTCGTCGTGGTGGCGGACAGGCTGCTGCGCCGCCGCGCCGACCCGCGCCTGATCTCCGGCCGCGCAAGGCCTGCCCGGCTCTACAATCTCGGCGCGTGGCGCTGGCTTGCCATGGCGGCGGCACTTGCCATCGCTTTCCTTGCGCTGGCATTGCCGCTCGGCGCGATCGCGGCACGCGCCTTGACGCAGACGCTGGGTCACGGGCTCGTCTGGAGCAATTTCACCAGCGCCAATGTGGTGGCGGCGCTCAGCCTGAACACCGCGGCCAATGATGGCCTGTTGCGCAGCCTCTTCTATGCCGGGCTGACGGCGCTTATCGCCAGTTCACTCGCCCTGCTCCTGTCGGCGCAACTCGACCGCGCGGGCCCGGTTCTGCGCAGCGCCGTCGTCGGCCTGTCGCTGGGATCGGTGGCAATACCGGGCATCGTGCTCGGCTTCGGCTATATCCTGGTCTGGAATCGCCTGCCGGGTTTCCGCGACTGGCCGTTTCCCCACTATGGCGACGGCTCGCTGCTGGTCATGGGCTATGTCGCGGCAGCACTTCCCTACTGTCTGGTGGTGATCCTTTCGGCCATCGGCCAGTTGGCGCCGAGCCTGACGGATGCGGCGCGCCTGCATGGCGTGGGCACAATCCGGCGATTGCTGGCGATCACCTTGCCGCTGGTGCTGCTGAGCGTGGTGACGGCCTTTCTGCTGACGTTCATTCGCACCGTTTTCGAGCTGCCTATCTCGCAGATGCTCATTCCCCAAAGCGGACCGCCGGCGCCGACGCTCATCCTGAAACTGTTCAGCCACGACCGTGATGGGCTGGCATCGGCTATCGCGCTGGTCGCCATGGCGGCCGCGGGCATCGGCGCCGCGCTGGTCTGGTACCCGCTTCGGCGGTTCGTCAAACCGCGTCGAAGCGCGGGCCATGCTGGTGTGGGCAGCGGGCAAACCGCGGGAACGGGAACCTTGTCATGACCGCCTCCCTGCATTGTGCCGGCATCTGCAAGTCGCTCGGCGGACGTCCGGTCCTGAGCGACCTCGACCTCAAGATCGACGCCGGCGAAGTGGTGTCGCTTCTTGGCGCCAGCGGCTCCGGCAAGACCACGCTTCTGCGCATCATCGCCGGACTGGTCGAGCCCGAAAGAGGATCGATCACGCTGGACGGGCGTGTCGTGTGGAGCGAGAATTCGGTGATACCGGCGGAAAAGCGGCGGATCGGCATGGTCTTCCAGGACTACGCGCTGTGGCCGCACATGACGGTCGCCAACAACCTGTCCTTCGGGCTGCGCTCGCAGCGGCTTTCGGATCGCGACATCGCCCAGCGGCTCGCCCACGCGCTCGACGTCACCCGCCTTGCCCCCTACAGGGATCGTTACCCGACCGAATTGTCCGGCGGCCAGCAGCAGCGGGTCGCCATCGCCCGCTGCCTAGCCGCACGCCCGGCGCTGATGCTGTTCGACGAGCCGCTGAGCAATCTCGACGCGGCGTTGCGCGAGGATATGCGCATCGAGATGATGGAACTGGTGCGCCGCGAGGCCATCACCGTCGTCTATGTGACGCATGACCAGGCGGAGGCGATGGCGGTCTCCGACCGCATCGCCATCATGCGGGCAGGCGAGATCGTCCAGTTCGACACACCACGTGCGATCTACGAGGCACCCGCCGATTCCTTCGTGGCCAGCTTCATCGGCGGCTTTTCGATCGTTCGCGGACAGGTCCGTGACGAACGCTTCACGATCGCCGAGAGCGACGCCGAAACCGTGCGCACGCCGGGCGCGCGCCCTGGCGCCGGCATGCTGGTCATTCGTCCCGAAGACGCCCGCCCGGCCGACGCCTATCCGGACAACCGCCTGCAGGGCAAGGTTCTGTCGAGCGCCTTCCAGGGCCGATGCTGGCGACTGGCGATCGACCTCGGACCCCACCGTGTGCGGCTCGATTGGCCCGAAGCGCCGCCGGTTGGCGCTTCGCTTGCTTTTTCGCTGCCGCCGGAGCGATGTGTGGTGCTGACCGCATAGCGATTTGGATCGCGATCCCGCAGATGGAAACGAGCGGCCAAAGGGATCATGGTCGAATGAGACAAGACAGGAAGGTTTGATGCAGACACTGACACCCATTCTCTCGACAGTCACGGCGGCATTTCTCGCCTCCCTGGTCGAGGTCGTCGAAGCCTTCACCATCGTGCTCGCGGTCGGGGTGACACGCAGCTGGCGCCCGGCCCTGACGGGTGCCGCCCTGGCGCTGGCGGTGCTGGCGGCCCTGGTGCTGGCGTTCGGCCCGCTGCTGGCGCTGGTGCCGATCACCACGTTGCAGTTCGTTGTCGGCGTGCTGCTGATCCTGTTCGGCATGCGTTGGTTGCGAAAGGCCATCCTGCGCAGCGTCGGCGTCATCGCCCTACATGACGAGGAGGCGGCTTTCGCCAAGGAAACCGCGGCGCTGAACCGGCAGGCCAATGACCGCCGCGCCGACTACCTCGCCGGGCTGGCGTCCTTCAAGGCGGTGCTGCTCGAGGGCGTCGAGGTGGTGTTCATCGTCATTGCCGTCGGTGCCGCGCACGGGCAGACGCTTTACGCCAGCCTGGGTGCGCTGGCAGCCTTCATCCTGGTGATGCTTGTCGGCCTGGCTGTCCACCGGCCGCTGGCGCGCGTTCCGGAGAATGCACTCAAATTCGTGGTCGGGCTGATGCTGACCAGCTTCGGCATCTTCTGGACCGGCGAAGGCATCGGCGCCGACTGGCCGGGCGCCGATCTCGCTCTGCTCGCCATCTTCTGCGTCGTCGCGCTGGCATCCTTTGCCATGGTGCGGTGGTTGCGCACTACCTACCCCGCAGCCGCTGGAGGGCTCGCCCGATGAACGTCATTCGTCTTATCGCCAAGGAATTCTTCGGCATGTTCGTGGATGACGGCAATCTGGCGCTGCTGGCGCTGGTGCTGGTGGCCGCCGTCCTTGCGGCGGTGAAGCTGCTGGCACTGCCACCGTTGCTCGGCGGCGCGGTGCTGCTGGTCGGCTGTCTCGCCATCCTGTTGCAAAGCGTTCGCCGCGCCGCAAGCGCGGCCCAGCGGTAGCTCCGACGAACACCCGGCTGAAAGCCTGACGGACTCAGCCGCGCAAGGTGCGGGCAAGCGCGGGCGCTGAGCGGCAGGGGTGTGTTATTCCGCGGCCGCGCCGGCCACGGTCTTGCGGCTGGCGTCGATCATCCGCCGCCTGGCCCGGAACACGCCCCATTGCTGGTCGACCAGCACGCCGATGAGGATAACGCCGCCCATCACCGCGAAGTTGAGGGAGGACGGAATGCCGAGCAGGTTGACGAGGTTCTGCAGCTCCTGCAGCAGCACGGTGCCGAGAATGACGCCGACCAGCGAGCCCTCGCCGCCGCGCAGCGAGAAGCCGCCGAGCACCGCCGCGGCAATGGCGTAAAGCTCGTAGAACTGGCCGTGGCTGGCCGGCGAGATCGAGCGCGTGTACATGGCGAAATAGATCGCCGACAGCGCCGTCAGCACGCCGCAGATGACGTAAGCCGCCATGACGATGCGCCCGGTGCGGATGCCCGAATATTTCGCCGCCTCCTCGTTCTTGCCGATGGCGTAGAGATAGCGGCCGAACACCGAGCGGTGCAGCACCACCCACATGACGATGGCGATGACGATCAATGCGAAAAAGGAGTTCGGCACGCCCCAGGAGCGGCCGGCGGTGAGGAATTCCAGCTCCGGAAAGTTCTGGCCGAAGGCGAAGCCGGCCGTGCCGTCGGCGGTGTAGAAGCGGGCGACGCCCCGATAGATCAAGAGGCCGCACAGCGTGACGACGAAGGGCTGCAGCTTGAGCCGTGTGATCAGCCAGCCATGCACCAGGCCGATAACGGCGCCCAGTGCGATGATCAGCACGAAGGCCAGCGGCCAGTCGAGCTCGCGTACGGCGATGAAGTCGATGAACAGCGTGCCCAGCAACGCGACCAGCGAGCCGACCGACAGTTCGATGCCGCCGGTGATGATGACGAAGGCCTGGCCGATCGACAGAATGCCGAACAGGCCGATCAGGTTCGAGGTGTTGGCAAGGTTGATCGGCAACAGGAAGCGCGGGTTGATGATGGCAACGATGGCGCCCACCACCAGGATCAGGATCAGCAGGCCGAGATCTTTCTTGCTCATCGTCTTCTCCCCAATGCCTGCCTGAGCAGATCGCGCTTCCGCGACCCGAGGCAAGACTATTTCGGCTGCTTGCCCACAGCCAGCAGCAGCACGTTTTCCTGGCTGAATTGTTCCTTGTCGAGAATGCCCGAGATCTGGCCCTCATGCATGACGGCGATGCGGTCCGACATGCCGATCACCTCTTCCATGTCGCTGGAGATCATCAGCACGGCGACGCCGGCGTCGGCCAACGCGCGCATCAGCCCATAGATTTCCGCCTTGGCGCCGATGTCGATGCCACGCGTCGGCTCGTCGAGGATCATCACCTTGGGGTTCATGGCCAGCCATTTGCCGAGCACGACCTTCTGCTGGTTGCCGCCCGACAGTGTGCCGGTGCGCGTCTGCACCGAGGGCGCCTTGATGCCAAGATTCTTCTTCTGCTTTTCGGCGGTTGCCGTTTCGGCGCCCGCCGACACGAGCGATCGCTTCGCATGGGCCGGCAGATTGGGCAGCGAAATATTCTGCGCGATCGACAAATCGAGCAGGATGCCGGTGAGCTTGCGGTCTTCCGGCACCAGGAAGATGCCGTGTGCGACGGCATCGGCCGCGGACGCCGGCGCAAGCGGCTTGCCGTCAAGTTCGAGCGTGCCGCCGAGGCTGCCGTCGATGCCGAAGAACACGCGTGCCAATTCGGTGCGGCCGGAGCCGACAAGGCCGGCAAGGCCGAGGATTTCGCCACGCCTGACGTCGAGATCGACCGGCCGGCCGGGATAGGTGGGGGTGCGGACGGCCTTGGCCGACAGGGCGACGGCGCCCGGCGCACGCGCCGCTTCGGAAGCCTTCTCGCGCTCTTTCAGCATGCGGCCGATCATCAGCTTGACCATCTGGTCGTGGTTGATGTCGCGCTTGCCCAGCGTGCCGGCCAGCATGCCGTCGCGCAGCACCACGACGCGGTCGGCGACACGCTCGACCTCGTGCAGGCGGTGCGAAATGAAGATGACGCTGATGCCGTCGGCCTTCAGCCCCTTGATGACGTCGAGCAGCTTGTCGGTTTCGGCGATCGGCAGGCTCGAGGTCGGCTCGTCGAGGATGACCAGCCTTGCCTTGATGGACAGCGCCTTGGCGATCTCGACCATCTGCTGCTGGGCAAGCGACAGGTCGGCGACCTGCGTGTCAGCGGAGAAATTGGCGCCGACGCGCTTGAGCAACGGCGCCACCATGGTGCGCAACCTGGCGCGGTCGACGAGCTTGAATGGCCCAGCGCGCAGCGGCTCGCGGCCGAAGAAGATGTTGGCGGCGACGTCGAGGTTCTCGAACAGGTTGAGCTCCTGGTGGACGAAGGCAATGCCCGAGCCAAGGCTGCCTTCGACGCTCAGGCCCTTGTGGGCGGTGCCGTCGACGGTGATGGTGCCGGTGTCCGGCGTGGTGACGCCGCCGAGGATCTTCATCAGGGTCGACTTGCCGGCGCCGTTCTCGCCGACCAGGCCGATGACCTCGCCCGGCCTGACCTCCATCGAAAAGCCATCGAGCGCGACGACGCCCGGATAGGTCTTGCGCACGTTCTCGAGGCTGAGGAACGGGGTGATTGCCGAGATGGATGTGTCGGAATAATTCATCATGCCTGACAGCAGCCGGCGGGCCATTTTGGTCCATCTTCAGACTGACGATCCTCGCGGCGTTCGTCAATGCGAGCAGCCGGCTCAAGGCTAGCTTGAGCCGGCTGAACTGCCTGTGGCCTTATTTTCCAGCCATCGCCTTCAGGTTGGCGGCATAGGTGTCGACATCATCCTTGCCGATGATCTTGGTCGGGATGATGATCAGATTGCCGGCCGGGATGCCCGACTTGTCGCCCTTGAGGTAGGCGGCCATCAGCTTCATGCCCTGATAGGCCCATTCGAAGGGCTGCTGTACGACGGTGGCGGCAATGGTGCCTTCCTTGACACCGCCCAGCGTGATCGGATCGTCATCGAAGCCGACGACGGTGATCGAGCCGAGCTTGCCGGCGTCGCGCAGCGCTTCATAGATGCGCGGCGTGTTGTAGGAATAGAAGCCGACCATGCAGGTGACATCGGGGCTGGCGACCAGCGCGTCCTCGACATTCTTCTTGGCGCGCGCCTGATCGATGTCGTCGCCGCGCACGTCGACGAGTTCGATCTTGGTGCCGGCAAGACCATCCTTCATGCCCTGGATACGCTCCTTGGCGTTGTCGGCGCCGAGCAGGCCGACGAAGCCCAGGCATTTACCGCCATTGGGCATCGCCTTCTTGGCGATTTCCGCCGCCTGCTTGCCGGCATCGACATTGGACGAGCCGATATAGGCGACGCGCTTGGTCTGCGGAGCATCGCTGTCGGTGGTGAACAGCGCGGTTTGCGAGGCGATCTTGTTCAAGCCATCCGTCGAGGTCTTGGGATCGACAGCCGAGACCATGATGCCCTTGACGCCTGCCGTCACCAGATCGTCCATCAGCCGCTGCTGGATGGCGACCGAGGATTGTTCCGGATATTTGAGCTCGAGCGTGTAGTCGGGCAGTTCGCCCTGCGCTTTCTTGACGCCGGCTTCGGCGGCCTTCCAGAAATCGGACGCGCCGTTGACGACGAAGGCCAGCGTCGGTTTGTCGTCGGCGCGCGCGACGGCGGTCGCCGTCAGGCCGACAACCAGGGCCGCGGCGGCCACGGATGCATTGCGTATCAAAGACTTCATGTTCAACCTCCCGTTTTGGTCCAGCCATCGGCCGACCGGTCTTGCTCACTGAAAATTTGCCTTGCTCACCTGAATTTGCCTTTTGAGGCTTGGACGCCCCTCCTCCTCAGGGGTTCCCGGCACCGAAAGAATGGCGTCGCTCCAGCCACGGCCAGGGACTTTAGAGACTCATCCTTCGTTCGTAAATAGTCCGATTTGTCTGACATATCATATGTCCGAGAAAGATCTCGCGGAGTCCAAGTCCGCTCGCCATCGGGCCAGTCACGCTCGCTTTCCGTCACCCCCGGAATAATGAGCCCGGATGCGACGGATTGACGTTACAGCGCATTTTTGTATTAGTAAACAGTATTAGTCTTCACCCCTGTCCAGACCGGTCACCGCGCGTCCGCGTCGATGCGCCGGCGGGCCGATGCCTTAGCCGTGCAGTGTTTAAGGCCGCGCAGCCCTGCCTTTCCTGATGCACGGAGCCGCATGAGCAATGGACTGCAAGGCAACTAATGGATATAAATCATGGGGCAGCTTCTATAAATCGATACCACCGCGCTATCTTGTCGGCCCGGCAGGCTGCCGCTAGACAGGACCAGGGATCGGGGACAGAATGCAATGAGCGAAACGACGGATAGGGAGACGGCGAGGCGCCGCAAGGCGCCGGCAAAACCCAAGGGCCGGGTCACCATGACCGACATCGCCAGGGCCGCCGGCTGTTCGCAGGCGACCGTCTCCTTCGTGCTCAACAATTCGCCAGGGATTCGGCTGTCGCGGCAGACGCGCGAACGGGTGATCGAGGCCGCCAGGGCGCTGGGCTACAGCGCGCCGGCCTTCTCCGCACTGAAGACGCCGGTTGCGGCCTTTGAGGGGCTTGACGGAGTGATCGGCTTTGCCGTCGACCAGCTCGCCACCAGCCCGGAGGCGGTGGTGGCCATCGAGGGCGCGCGCCAGGCGTCGTGGAATGCCGGCAACGTGCTGCTGGTGGCGCAGACCATGGGCGACGCCGTGATGGAGCCGCGCGCCATACAGGCGCTGACCCGGCGGGGCATTTCGGCGCTGATCTATATGACCATCTTCACCCGCGAGATCACGGCGCCCGACTTCCTCTACAGCCTCGAAATTCCGGTGATCCTGCTCAACTGCTACACGTCGGACTATGCCTTCCCCGCCGTGGTGCCCTCCGAGATCGCCGGCGGCCAGAGTTCGACCCGGCACCTGATCAGCCACGGCCACCGCCGCATCGCCACCATCACCGGCGAGCCGTGGATGCAGGCCGCACAGGACCGGCTGAAAGGCTACCGCCGCGCGCTCGCCACGGCCGACATCCCGTTCGACCCGGAACTGGTGGTGGAGGGCGACTGGTCGGCCAGCGCGGGCTATGCCGCGACGGTGAAGCTGCTGGCGCTGAAAGACCGCCCGACCGCCATCTTCTGCCAGAACGACCGCACGGCGATCGGCTGTTACGAAGCGCTGAAGGAAGCCGGCCTGCACATCCCCCAGGATATTTCCGTCGTCGGCTACGACGACGAGGAAATCGCCCGGCACCTGTTCCCGCCGCTGACCACCTCGATCCTGCCACACATGGCGATGGGCCAATGGGCGATCGAACAGCTCGAGGCGCCGGTGGTGGCGGGACAGGGGCGGTATCCGATCACCAAGCTGGAATGCCCGCTGGTGGAACGCGAGAGCGTGCGGGCCATGGCGGCAGGCTGAGGCGAGGCGACGGGCTGACACAGCGCCTTGTCCGCCGGCGATCGGCGAGGGTGTATTCCGTCGGTCCGCCGGCGGATCCGACAACCCAGCTCACCCTCTTGCGGCAGCGCCCTTGCCTGCGGCCACCTTGTGGGCGAACCCCATCGGTCGCGGTCACCATCATGCCGTCCGTTGCCAGTAGGCGGCCAGGCAATTGTCGTCCATACTTGAGCCATGATGGGTCGAGGCTTGCGCTGTGTGCAGGTGTGTGCGGCTTTGCTGACCGCGGACTGCCCGCGCGCCGAAGCCGACGGGACCAAACTCTTCCAGGCGGGCGCCTACTCCTTCTCGGACGAACTCGGCGGCTTCAGGATCCTTTCGGCCACCGGCGCCGGAACGCGCACCGACCCGATCGTGGTCACCGAGGAACTGGAGACGGCGGACCCGGTAACGCTGACCATACGCGCCGCCATGCCGATCCAGCCGTTCGGAACGGCGGGCAATTACGCGACCGGCTTCCTGCCGCTGAAGATCGTCGCCCTCAACAACAGCGGCGACGCCTGGATCGAATTCGAATTCGAGCTGCAGTCGATCATGAACCGGCCGAGCGACTATGGCGACGGACTGTCCTTCGACCAGGCGCAGCGCGAGGACAAAATGATCAAATCCGACAGCTTCGCCGAATTCAAACGCGACTTCGAGCCCTATGACAGACTGCTGTTCCGCAAAGGCAAGGTCGACCCGCTGGAGACAGCCTCGTTTTCATTCCTGGTGACGGACTTTTCGCCGAAGGACCGGTTTTATCTGGTGGAGGAGCCAAGGGTTCCTTCGTCGTAGGGGGGATGCGGGCGACGATCTTCAGCCCATCACTTTCTCGCCGATATCGTCGAAGCGGCGAAGGATCGAAAACCCGTGCATCACCAAGTACGGCATGAACTGGTCGCGTTACTCGGTGTGGTAATTTAATAGCATCACGCTGGCGTTGAAGGCGCCGATAGGGTGTTGTCGATAGCTGCAAACACTTTCACCGCATCGTCTTGCGCCTTGAACGCTTCCTGCACTTTCTGAGATATCTTTTGCTGCTCCTCCAATGAAGGCAAAGGGGCGATCGGAATTTTTAACAATTCCGACGGACTTTCCATCCTCGTACGGTTCGAAACACCGGTAATAGTGCCTTCCAAAATAGCACGCATTTTAGGTGATCGCAAAATCCTAACAAGATACTCGGCGTCGACGCTACATTGTTTCTCCGCCTTTATCCTGAAGATAAAGAACTCTTTAGAAACGACTAGCCCGTCACAATCCTCTCCTACAACACCTATTGATCCCCGAACTGCGTCGATCCCGGACACAAGGATATCTCCAGTCTTTACCACCCGCAGGTCTCTAGCCTCGTACTTTAGATCTTGTATACCCTTCGGCCTGACTCTCCCATCGACACTGCGCACCCACGCGTAACTGTAAATCAATGCCTGCTCATCGACCAGAGTGTCGTCCGGAATACGCACAACCGAGTCCAAAATTGCCGAGAGCGGGACCTGCTCGGGCATTGCCGCAATAAGTTCGCGCATTCTGTGATAAGCGAAGTCCAAGCGCTCGGATGGGGCATCATCAGATAGCCAGTACATTGACACTTTGTCGTCCATGCTTGGAACTTTTTTGATTACTGCCTTAAGTTTCTTCGCGTCAACAACGGCTCCTGCATACCCCGAAGGCGCTACGTCACGCCAAGCGCGGAACGCGTCAGTCACGGCTGGCAAATCATTCTCGCTATCCATACCGGTTGATGTATAGCCAATAGTATTAGCCTTAGCAAAAAATACCGGTTCCCTTTGAACTACGCTCGCATCCGGCTTCTTAATCAGTATGATTATAGAAGTTTTAGCCGTAGTTCTGGCAAGAAATTCGAAGGCGTTTCGAGGCAACGATATTATTGCCTTTATGAAGTAGTTATCTCTAATAAACGCACGAGCGCCGGAATATGCCGCCGTGTTTAGGATCGCTTCGTCAACAATTATCCCAACGCACCCCCCTTTCCATTCCTCAGGCGCGCCTCGAGAATCGCGCTCAGAAAGAGCGCCCCGCCCTTGGCATTGCTTCCGGCAGGAACATAGGTGAGTTTTCCAGACGCAATTAAGCTTTTGACTTTCGTCAGGTTGGCGTTCGCTGCATCTAGGTAGCGCTGTGCATGTCGCGCTTTTTTCTGATCGCTCGCGCTCAGAGCCTCAATAACCTTTGCCTGCCACGCAGCTGCTCGCTCCGTATAGACTTCGGCTTTCGCCTCTTCCACGCAGACGTGAGGGACAACCCGAAGCCGCTCGTTTGTCCACGCATTTGCTCTAGCCGAGACCTCGACGTCGTATCCATTGCTCCCAGGGACCGATTTGATCTTGCCTAACAATCCCGTGCGGGCGAGCTCCGCCGCAATCTCGTAGAAATTTACATCTCCAAGAGGCGGATTAGTCAGGGCTATGTCGATTGCCCCGTGGGCTCGGGCGGGCACGCGCGGTGCAAACACATCCGATGCAGACAATGCTAGTCCGTTGGCAGGCTTTATGTTCGATTTGCCGTCTCCATGCAGGTACATGTTCATTTTAGCAATAGTTGCAACCCAGGGATCGATATCTGTCCCAAGTAGCCGTTGCCGTCGTATGTCGCTTTCGACCTCCTCCTTAGTTTGAGAAGGAGTTGCTTTTGCAACTCGCAGCATCGATTCCATTGCATGAATAAGAAAACGACCGGTGCCACATGCTGGGTCTAGAATTGTATCTGTAGGCAGAGGAGCGACCAGACGAACCGTAGCAATGACCGCAGTCTCTGGTGTGAAAAACTGCCCGATCCGGTTGTCTTTTTCTGCTCGGCGCGCCAAGGCCTCGAATACCGCCCCGATAAAGTCGATACCTCCGGCCGACAACGGATAGCGCTCAAAAATAGGAAGCACGGTAGACGTAATGAAGTCGTCTGGTAGATCAATCTTCTGATATTGATCAAACATTCCGGAGATCTGAATGTCGTTGTCGAAAGATATATCCTTTAAAATCAAATGGTGTACTGTTCTATCTTTGTAGCTTGCATCAGCACGATCCGCTGGGCTTATGCCATTTTTATATTCCGCAAACCCCTTTAAAGTCGCTCTGCTCGCCGTGCCCCTCTTGTCTTCATAGAGAGCTATAAAGAAAAGATAGATTAGGAACTTGTGAGCTCTCTGACCAGTTATGCCGCGCTCGCGCAACTTGTTTCAAGCACAACAATGTCTTTGCGAAGGCGCTCCTGCCGAATAGCCAGTTCGCGTAATTGCGCGAGATCGAGTTCCTGTCTCTTGTCATCCCAATCGGGAAAGAGCTCGGACTGCAACACTTGGGCTGCGGCAAGGTCGGTGGCGAAATCCGGCCATCGTTTGATTGCCTCGGTGATGCCGGCTGGAGGATAGGCAGCAGCCGGAGCGCTGCTCCAATGTTCAAGATAGCCCTGGAGCCTGTTGAGCGGCAAGAAAATGATACGGCCCGGAGTACCGTCCTTTTGGCGGCGCTGATTCTCATTGCGAAGGAAGCGGGCCATTCTGACAGAGGTGCTCAACCCAGAATACAGAACGTTCGTGTCGATTCCGGGCTCTAACGCGATCGCTTTATTCAAGTGCTCTACAATGGATGTGAATTCGCTCTCGTCGTTGCGCTTAGCAACCTCTAGCAGAACACGCTTAAGCTTTCCATTTTCTTGCCACTCGATTGTAATGTCTGCGGCTGCGGTCGAAGGCGCATGCATAGCTGAAGTGCCATGATGAGTAACAGTCGCCCCCCGTTTGGCTAGCGCTTTTTGCACGTCTGCGGCTACGCGCTGCTCCAACTCAGTGCGAGGATCTAGATCAGAATATAGTTTGCTCATTCTCTCCTCGCCGATCTTTGTCGGCTACGGCCATTGGCTTTAAGGAAAGCCATGCCAGATCCATACGTCTGCGGGGACAACCAAAATCTAGCTCCTACGCCTCAAGCTGAAGAGAACGAAGCAGCATGAGTACGGTCTACGCAATTTTTTGCGATCGTGGCAACTGCAATTGCCAGGACTATCTCGGAGAAGCTTCTGCTAAGTCGTTCGACTGATAGCATCAAGCGTTGTATCGTGCGGATGTGCGGAAGAATGCAGCTGTTCACGTGTGAGCGACCCGAGACATAGGTGACGATTTGTACCGGACACATGGGTAACACTTTTGGCTTTTGGCCGGAGGTGTTGA
>NZ_VFVX01000041.1:0-32247 GCF_006442395.1 Mesorhizobium sp. B2-3-5
TCGAGCTCCGACCTGGCCGCCGAACTTTTGCGCTCCCGCATGTTCATCGAGCGATGGACCGGCCGGCCAACGACGACGTTCGCGGCGCCTTTCTCCGTCACCGACCGGCGGCTTGGCCGGCTGGCCAGGGAGTGCGGCTATCGGACCGGCTTCGGCGGCAGGCACGGGCCGGCGAACCTCGACAGCGATCCGATCGACCTTCCGCGCATCGAGATTCGCGGGGACCGCCCGCTCGATGACTTTGTCGCCATTCTGGAGGCCGCGCTCGAATGAACGGTGAACTTGTCAGTGTCATTATCCCCGCGCACAACGCGCAAGATACAATCGACGACACGCTCCGCAGCGTTCGCTCGCAGTCCCACCGCGCGCTTGAGATTATTGTCGTCGACGACGGTTCGCGCGACCAGACTGTCGCCATTGCCCGACGTCACATGGAGATCGACCCGCGGATGCGGCTGATCGAGCAGGCAAACGCCGGCGTGGCCGCTGCTCGCAATGCGGGTTGGCAAGCGGCGCGATCCAATCTGATCGCCTTTGTCGATGCCGACGATCTCTGGGCGCCGACCAAGATCGAGCGACAGCTGGCTGTGCTCGGTCGGACAGACGAGAAAGTTGGGCTCGTCTACTGCTGGTATTTGGTGGTCGATGCCCAGAGCAAGGTAACTGATGATCAGCATCGGCCAAACTGGCGGGGCGATGTGCTTGAACGCCTCTTCCATGGCAATTTCGTTGGTAACGGCAGCGCCGCCCTGGTACGCCGGCAGGCACTGATAGACGCCGGCGGTTTCGAGAGCGGACTGCGCGAGGCGGGCGCGCAGGGTTGTGAAGACATCCTCTTCTATTGTCGCGTCGCCGAACGATACCACTTCGAAGTCGTCGAAGAGCCGCTGGTCGGATATCGTTACCTTCCGGGGAATATGTCAAGCAACATGACGCGCATGCTGCGATCCTGGATGCTTGTGGTGGACGAGATGCTCGGCCGCCACCCGGATGCGGCATCCACGCTGCGTGAGGGGTTGCATTTCTATTCGGTCTGGCTCCTGGAGCGAACGTTGCGCCAGCGGCAACCGCGCTATGTGCTTCCGATCCTGTCGCTGTTGCTTCGCCATCATCCTGGGATCGCCATGCGGATAATCGTCATCGATTTGCCATGGGTCGGCGCGCATTTGGCCAAGCGCGTCGTGACGAGGCTGGTGCGTGGTCGCCGGCCGATCCGCTCGCAGGTGACCGCGCGCTTCCCGACCGGGGAACTGAAATGAGCGAAGCCAACGGCGCCACACGCCGCGGTGCGGTCCGTGCTTCGTTGCGCGATCTTTCGCACCTGCTTCGCATCGTTGGAAAGCCGCGCTGGGCGACCCCGGTGCTGCTCGCGCTCGGCTTTCTGTCGTCCTTGGCCGAGACGCTCGGCATCACGCTGATCCTGCTGTTCCTCTATCTGGTGTCCAATCGGATCACGGAGGCAGGAGGTGGCCTTCAGGGTAGAGCGCTGGGCCTGGCAGTCTCCTGGTTCGGTAGTCCCACTCGGCTCGCCGTCGCGATCCTCCTGCTCATCCTCGCGCGGGGAGCACTAGCGCTGGTGTATTCGTTGATAAGCTCCAGCATTGGCGAACGGATCAGCGAACGCGTGCGCAACCTTATCCACCAGCAATATCTCAGGGTCGCTTTCGGATCCATCCAGCAGCACGAGCAATCGCAACTCATGGAGGTGCTCGGGACCGAATCGTGGCTGGTCGCGCAGTCCTATGGGGCAGTTACCCGACTCATCATAAATAGCTGCTCGATCTTCGTCTTCGCCGTCTTCCTGCTGACGATCTCCTGGAAGATCCTGCTGATCGCAGCTCTTGGCTCAGTTGCGATCTCCGCGATCCTGCGCATCTTTTCGCGGCCCGCGCGTGACCTGGGGCATCAGGTAAAGAAGATCCATCAATCGCTCGGCGAGCACATGCTCATGACGCTCCAGGCGTTGCGCACCATACGCGCCTACGGACAAGAGGCGCTGCATCAGCGCCGTTTCGTGCAATCGTCGGCGGCCGCGCGCAACGCCTCGTTGTCCATGATCCGCCTTTCGTCGTGGATCGGCCCAACCACCGAGATCGGTTATCTGGGAATGTTGGGCACTATCGTTCTGGTCTCCGGGTGGTGGCACATCAGCTTCGAGGTGACGCTGGCCGCTGTCGCGCTGCTGTATCGATTGCAGCCGCATACCCAGGAGTTCGAAAGCAACCTGCTGTTTCTGGCTCAGATGCAGCCACAGCTGCGCTCGGTCTTGGAGATGATCCGGTCCGAGGACAAGGAATATCCATCGCAGGGCACAATCGCGCTCAGGAATTTGAACGCGAGTATCGTCTTCGAGCACGTAAGCTTTGGGTATGATCCAAGCACGCCGGTGCTCACCGACCTGTCGCTCGAGATTCCAGCCGGAGTGACTACGGCGCTAATCGGTGCAAGTGGCGCCGGCAAGACCACGATCGTGAATCTCCTCCTGCGGCTATATGAACCGACCTCCGGCGACATCGTGATTGACGGCATCCGGCTCGCGGAAATCAGGCGGGACGATTGGCTCTCCAAGATCGCCGTGACCGGTCAGGACGTCGACCTCGTCGAGGGCACGGTGACGGAGAACATCCGAATGGCCAAAGCCGATGCGACCGAAGAAGAGATCATTGCCGCAGCCCGCAGCGCCGGTGTCTCGGCATTCGTCGAGGGCCTTCCAGACCGTTATGACACCTGGATCGGACAGGAGGGACTGCGATTTTCCGGTGGCCAACGGCAGCGCATTGGCCTGGCGCGGGCTGTATTGCGCGATCCGGACCTCCTGATCCTGGATGAGGCGATGAACGCACTCGATACCGCGCTCGAAGACCAGGTGCGGCGTGCGATTGATAGGCAGCTTGGCAGCAGGACAATTTTGCTGATCACGCACCGCATCGACACGGCGCGTGAGGCCGCGAATGTCATTTGGATCGAGAACGGCAGAGTCATCAGCCAAGGGCCTGCCTCACTCGTCGTTCCTCAATATCAACATCGCCAGCACGAAGTCGTACGTGCGTCCGAGGCTGAAAGTAAGGGTCGGTGACGTCCCCGATCACCAGAGCATGATGCCGAAAAGTGTGAAGCGGTTTTCGGACGACATCATGCTCTAACTTTTTGCTTTAGAGACGGATTCAGATTTCAGGTCGACTCGACCTGAAATCATCCGGCTCCAGCGTGTCGGTCCGGCGCGGGCAATGGAATCGACAGTTTCGGCCGGCGCGGCTGCTGCTCTCTCGATGACGGACGGGCAGGCCAGCTGGCAGAGTGTCGTACCTATCACAACTCACAATCGGCTACGATACCAAGCCAGTGCCGTCTCGACGATCCTGTCGATTCCAGATTGCTCGGGTGCCCAGCCAAGTTCCCGGTACGCCTTGCCAGCCGCGGCTACGAGCGCTGGCGGGTCACCTGCCCTGCGCGGGCCGTAGAGCACCGGAAGGCGCGACCCCGAAGCTCGGTTCACCGCATCGACCAATTCCCTCACCGTCGTTCCGGTTCCGGTCCCGAGATTGTACACGTCGACACCCTTGTCGCGGAGAAGCTTCTCCCCCGCCAGGACGTGAGCACGCGCGAGATCGGTGACATGGACATAGTCCCGTACCGCGGTTCCATCGCGGGTATCGAAGTCGGTGCCGTTGACGGTAAAATGCCGGCCCGGTCTGATCGCCGCCTCGATAGCGAGGGGTATGACGTGGGTTTCCGGTTCATGCCGCTCACCGACCTCGCCGTCAGGATCGCATCCGGCCGCGTTGAAATACCGGAGTACGACCGCGTTCAGGCCATGGGCATACGACAGATTGTCCACCATCCGTTCTATGATGAATTTCGACCATCCATAGGGATTGATGGGCGACTGCGGATGCATTTCGTCAATCGGCGTGCGAACCGGAACGCCATAAGATGCGCAGGTGCTGGAAAAGATCAGCTTGTCGACGCCGGCCTTCAACATTTCCTCGAACAAGACCAGCGACCCGAAACTGTTGTTTCGGTAATAGAGTTCGGGGTGTTCGACGGACTCGCCCACATACGCATAGGCAGCGAAATGCGCCACCACATCAGGCCGATATTGTCGCAGCGCCGCCGACACGGTTGCGGCGTCGGAAATATCGCCCTCGACAATCGGCCCCCATTTGACCGCGTCGCGCCAACCGCGCGAGAGATTGTCATATGCAATGACCGACCAGCCGGATTCAGCGAACGCCTTGCAACAGTGCGATCCGATATAGCCGGCCCCGCCGGTGACCAGGACAGTCTTCATTCGGCAGCGGTCGATCGTAAATGTTTCGACGAAACCAAGCTTTCGAAATAGGCGATGGTCTTGGCAAGACCGTCGCGCAATGCGGTTTTTGGTCTCCAGTTGAGCTCATGCAAGGCGCTCCCGATATCGGGCTGCCGCTGCTTTGGGTCGTCAATTGGCAACGGGGTGAATTTAATCGCCGACCGGCTTCCAGTGATCTCGATCACAAGATTGGCGAGCTCGAGCATCGTGAATTCGACTGGATTGCCTAGATTGATCGGACCAGTAACATCGTCGGCGGTCTGCATCATGCGAACGAGACCGTCGATGAGATCGTCGACATAACAAAATGAACGTGTTTGCTGGCCCGTGCCGTACACTGTTATCGGCTCGTTCTGTAACGCTTGCACGATGAAGTTGGAAATGACGCGGCCGTCGTCCGGACGCATCCTCGGGCCGTATGTGTTGAAGATGCGCGCGACCTTGATCCGCAGCCTGTGCTGGCGCCAATAGTCGAAAAACAGAGTTTCGGCACATCTTTTGCCTTCGTCGTAGCAGGAACGGGGTCCTATCGGGTTTACCCTGCCCCAATAGTCCTCGGTCTGCGGATGAATTTCAGGGTCGCCGTAAACTTCAGACGTGGACGCCTGAAGAATTTTGGCGCGAACGCGCTTGGCCAGCCCCAGCATGTTGATCGCCCCATGGACGCTGGTCTTGGTCGTCTGGACCGGATCGAACTGGTAGTGAACGGGGCTTGCGGGACAGGCAAGATTGTAGATCTCGTCGACCTCAACGTAGAGTGGAAACGTGACGTCGTGACGAATGATCTCGAAGGACCTGTTGTCGAGGAAATGGGAGACGTTTCTTCGGCTTCCGGTGAAAAAATTGTCGACACATGTAACTTCGTGACCTTCACCAAGCAGTCGCTCGCACAAGAACGATCCCAGAAAACCCGCACCTCCAGTCACCAGAATTCGTTTCGCCCGCTGCATTTTCGGAATCTCCCGGCCAATTTAGACATTCCTAATAAACTAGCCGGACAGTTGGGCGATTCAACAGCACGCTGCCTTCAATTTACATTACCGACAAGACATCATTGCCGAATGCGCCCGCGCCGGGCGTATTCCGGGGGTTGAGGATGATGCTCTGCGGCTCGCCTCGCTGGCCGACCACGCCGTCTCGGGATCTTGCTGAAACGAGCCGCTTGTTGTCGCTGGCTAACAGCGCACATGCCAGCTTTGTCATACAATACTCCGGCGTTGGGATTCCCGTATTTCTCTCACAGAGTCCGGGAACTGCACACCTGGCAAGGTCAAGCCATCGGCGCCGCGCCGCGCCGTTCGAGCGCTGTCTTGCGGATGATTTCCGCGATCTCTGGGCTGCTGCTGCACAGCATCTGGAAATCCACCGAGTGCAGCGACAGGAGTGAGACCACCGTTGCGGCGCTGACGGTCGCCGCGCGCGGTTCGCCGCTGATCAGCGCCATCTCGCCGAAGAAGGCGCCAGGGCCAAGCTCCACCGGGTTCGGCAGCGCAACGCTGACGCGCCCCTCCACGACGAAGAACATCTGATCACCGCGCTCGCCATTGCGGCAGATCACGGCGCCCGCCGGCAGGATGCGGGGCCTTAACGCGCGCACGATCTCGACTAGCGCGGCCGGGCCGAGCTTCTGAAACAACGGCACGCCGGCGACCAATTGCCAATTACGGACGAAATCCCCGCGACGGACTTCTTGATAGAAGCCGGTGGCAAGAATGCCAGCCCAGAGCGCGAAGATGCCGATGCCACTCATCATGACCACCCCGGCAAGGACGCGGCCGGCGAAGCTTTCCGGAATGGCGTCGCCATAGCCGGTGGTGGACAGCGTGACCACCGCCCACCACATTGCCTGGGGGATGCTGCCGAACTTTCCCGGCTGAATGTCGCGCTCGATGACATAGGCCGTGAGCGCGACGCCGAACAGAACGACTCCGAAGAGCGTGGTGACGCCGATCAGGTTGCGCGCTTCGTTGGCCAGCACCCTGCCCAGCACCGGGAAGAAAGTCGAGTCGCGCAGCGGTTTCAGCAGCCAGACAGCACAGTAGAGGCTCCGGTCGGGCGTGCCGACGAACACAAATGCGGCGAGCGGAACCAAAACCGCGAGCACATCGATGGCGATTACCGGCGTCCAGTTCCGCACGTCTCCCGCCCTGTGCTTGAGCAGCGTCGCGCCCATTTGCAGGAGATAGACGCCCCAAATGACAGCAAGCAGGACGGCCAGAGCCAGTCTGCTTCGTCCGGGCATGTCCGGTATCGTGAGCGCAGCCACCGCCAGAAGCCCAGGCGCGGCCAGCACCGCGTTGAGCGGTGCGTAAATTCTTAAGAAAGGCAGTACCGACATTTTGTGCCCACAAGCGGCTAATACCCTTCAAAATAGAATGCATTCAAGGCAAGCGCAAAGACGCTCTGTGTCGATCGTCCGTGGGCTTTCTCAGTGCTTTGCTTTCGCGGAACGGGGCGGCGGGCGGCGGCCAATGCGATAGCTTGCCGAAACGGGACTGTGCTTCTTCGCCAGGGTCAGTTGGAAATATATCCCTGCGCCGGCGATATAGGCGAAGCCAAGCATGGCGGCCCAAAGTTCGATAGTGTCGCTGGTCATGATCGGATCCTTCATTGGTTCTGATCCAACGTGACCCCGGCAGTCCAAGGAGACATTGATCCCAATCAAGCCCGCCATTAGCCATCGTGCTTCGCGGTTTAGGACGATCCGTCCCTTCTTTGCGCAATCGCAAAGATTGCTGTGGACGTCTCGCTATAGGAATTAAAAGTCCAAAAGGATTTCACACAAGCGAAGTGCTCTTTTGCGCATCGACCCTGACATGGCTGTTGACGAGATGATGCGGCGGTGGCCCGCCAGCATTTCAGTCATTCTTAAACACGGGATGCTTTGCACGGGCTGCCCGATCGCCCCCTTCCATTCGATTGCCGAGGCGTGTCGAGATCATCGAGTTATGGAGCAGGATTTTCTGGCGGATCTCCACGCGCACCTTGCCATGATGGCTATCGATCACTCCGGTGCTCGGCCAGCAGGACAAGGCGATGAGGATCGGCAACGGTCACGCGCTGTCGACCGCTAACGATAATTCCTTTCTCTTCCCACGCGCTCAGCAGCCGACTGACGGTATGTAAGGTCGTTCCAGTCATCTCGGCGATATCCTGCCGTGATATGGGAAAATCGATCTCGATGCCGGCCTCGGTCTTTCGTCCGGTCTGGTTGATCAAACGAAGGATTGCGGACGCCACGCGCTGTTCGACTTGCTCGGTTGCCAATTCGAGCACGCGAGCTTGTGTCTCCTGCAGCCTGTTTCCAACGGTCTTGAACGTGCCTGCGCTCAATGCCGGGAAGCGTGACGAGAGATCGGGCCAAACGGAACCCGGCCAGACGAGAACCACGCAGTCCACCGCGGCAACTGCGGTGGCCGGATAGGTCAGTCTGCCGAGCGCAGCCGCGACACCGAATATCTCACCTTCGCTGATGTAGCGGGCAATGACCTGGCGGCCATCCGGCGTTGTGCGCACCACGCGGATATGTCCGGAGAGCAGGACATAGAAAGAGCGGGCGTCGGCCTCCTGCTCGAAGACAATCGACTCTTTGGCAAACAGGACCGATCTGGCGTCCTTCAAAATGCTGTCGAGCGCTTGGGGCTCCAAGCCCTGGAACAGCGCCAGATGCGCAATGATCGACCGGTCAAGCGGCAAGATTGGCTCCTCACTGGGCTGCACCTCCAGGACGGAGCGGCAGCAAGACTACATTTCATCCCCTAATTTGCGCCAGCGCAAATCGCGATCGCGGGCCGTCGGGTACAAGCCGGCAACGGTCGAGGCCGTGAGAACCCTAGGAAAGGAACCTGAAATGAAATTTCCCCTGATTGCCTCCGCGGCCGCCCTGCTCGCCCTGGCCGGTGCGGCGCATGCCGAGGAACACGTCGTCCAGCTTATGACCAAGGGGGACAAGGGCTCCATGGTCTTCCAGCCGAGTTTCATCAAGGCGGCTCCTGGCGACACCGTCAAGTTCGTGCCTGGCGACAAGACCCACGACGTCGAGACCATCAAGGGCATGCTTCCGGACGGTGCCCAGGAATTCAAGGGCAAGATGGGCGAGACGACGACTGTGACGCTTACGCAGGAAGGCGTCTACGGCGTGAAGTGCAGCCCGCATTACGGCATGGGTATGGTGGCGCTGATCGTCGTCGGCAAACCCGTCAACCTTGAGGCCGCCGAAGCCGTCAAGCAGGTGGGCAAGGCCAAGACCGTCTTCACCGAACTGTTCAGCGAAGTCCCGAAGGCCAACTGATTTCCTTTGACCGGGCGGGCCGAGACAGGTCCGTTCGGTTCGGGAAGTTGCGCCAGCGCAAAGAAGTTCTCCACAGACGGCTTACTCTCCAGTCATTCGACTGGTCCACACAAAAGGAGTGGGAAATGCTTACGAGACGTGAAGCACTGATTGGGTCCGTTTTTGCCGCGGCGACGGTCGCTGCGGTAAGCGCACTGCCGGCAATGGCCAGTCCAAAGGAAGTCGCCGGATTGCCGCGCGAGAAAGTGAAGCTGGTGGCGCCGCCATTCGTCCACGCTCACGACCAGGTGGCCAAAGGCGGCCCAAAGGTGGTCGAATTCACGATGACCATCGAGGAGAAGCCGATCGTCATCGATGCCGACGGCACGCAGCTCAACGCGATGACCTACAATGGTTCGATCCCGGGCCCCCTGATGGTCGTCCACGAGGGTGACTATCTCGAACTCACCCTGATCAATCCCGACACTAACACGCTCGCTCACAATATCGACTTCCACGCCGCGACCGGCGCCCTGGGCGGCGGTGCGCTGACCCTTATCAATCCGGGCGAGCAGACCACACTCCGCTTCAAGGCAACGCGGCCCGGCACGTTCGTCTATCACTGCGCCCCCGGCGGCCCCATGATCCCGTGGCATGTCGTGTCTGGCATGAGCGGCACGGTGATGGTGCTGCCCCGCGACGGCCTCAAGGACGACAAGGGCAAGCCGATCCATTACGACCGCATCTACTATATCGGCGAAAACGATTTCTACATTCCCCGCGACGAGAGCGGAAAATTCAAGAAGTACGAGTCCGCCGGCGACAATTACGACGACACCGTGAAGGTCATGCGTGGGTTGATCCCCACCCATGTCGTGTTCAACGGCAAGGCGGGATCGCTGACCGGCGAGAATGCCATGAAAGCCAAGGTTGGTGAAACGGTCCTGATCGTCCACTCCCAGGCCAACCGTGATACCCGCCCTCACCTCATCGGCGGCCATGGTGACTATGTCTGGGAACAGGGCAAGTTCGCCAATCCGCCGGCGAAGGATCTCGAAACCTGGTTCATCCGCGGTGGATCGGCCGGCTCTGCCCTCTACAGATTCCGGCAGCCGGGTGTCTACGCCTACGTGAACCACAATCTGATCGAGGCTGTGGAACTCGGCGCAACGGCGCATTTCACCGTCGATGGGACCTGGGATGACGATCTGATGACGCAGGTCGAGGCGGCGAAGCCTATTTCGTCGTAATCGAGCCGTTCATTCTGAAGGTCGACGTGACCTTGCGCCCATCCTGCAAGGTCATGTCCGCAGCCGAACGAAAACCATGCAACATAAGCCAATTGTGGCGTGTGGGGTCTTAGCCACGGCAGTGATGGCGATTGGCCTTGCCATCTGGTTTCCAGTGGAGCACCCAAACGACGATGCCGAGTTTGTGACCGTACCGCCGGGCTCCTTCGAGCATCCGCGGCCAGGAGAGTTCCTGAAGGACAACCGTCCGGTGATGGCACCCAGGATTGTGGTGAAGCTCGGCGCTCCCCTTGAAATCATGAAGTATCAGGTAAGCGCGCTCGAATATGGGCGTTGCGTGGCGGCTGGCGCATGCAAACCGGCCGATAAGAGCGGCAGTGGCAATGTCCCGGTCACCGGTGTCAGTCACATCGATGCCGAGGCATACGCGAACTGGCTTTCAAGGCAGACAGGCGCTTCATGGCGACTGCCAACGGATCAGGAGTGGGCTTATGCGGCCGGCGAGCGTTTCCGCAGCGATATCGAAGGTGGCGACAGCGACCCCAACAATCCCGCCCAACGCTGGCTGGTCCAATATCGAACCGAGGCCTCGCTCGGTCGAAAATCCGACCCGGATCCCAGAACTCGAGGAGCCTTTGGCACAAATTCAAAAGGCGTGGCCGATATCGCCGGGAATGTCTGGGAGTGGACATCGACATGCCACGTTCATGCAACGATGAGCACCGACGGCAGGGAGATTTCAACTTCGATCGACAATTGCGGCGTTCATGTCGTGGAAGGGCTCCACCGCACCTACATGTCGAACTTCATCCGCGACGGCAAGAGCGGCGGCTGCGCGGTCGGCACGCCACCCGACAATCTGGGGTTCCGTCTCGTCCGCGAGCGCCTCAACTTCGTCCAGGCGACCCTTCGGCGATTTAGAATTTCCTGAGCGAGAACTCAAGCATGACAGTGAAAACATCCTTGGCCGCACAAGCCTGGCCAAAAGTAGAACGAGGCCTGGACAACCCAGTGATCGATAGAGCCTCGATCGGGCATCTCGTGCGCGAATTTTATGCCGCGATCCGACAGAACGATCGCCTTGGGCCAATCTTTGCGCGTGAGATCCCTGGCGATTGGGAACCGCATCTTGAGAAAATGACCGACTTCTGGTGCTCCATCATCCTGCGCACTGGCGATTATCACGGGCGGCCAGTGCCCACTCACCTGAAACTAACCGACGTTACTGAAGCGGACTTCGACATCTGGATGGACGTCTTCCGCAAGACCGTCGCCGGCCTTTTTTCACCCGACACCGCCATGGTGTTTGTCGACCGGGCCGAACGGATAGCGACAAGCCTGAAACTGGCGATGTTTTTTCGCCTCGATCGGGCGCAAACTCCTGCTGGCGCCGTGCCTGATCCGGCAGTGCCGCCCCAGGTGCGGCGATGACAATCTTCTGCCGTTCGCTGCCTTGATTTGCGGTTATCTTGGCACCTGCCGCCGCGATGATTGCTATCCTTGGCATGCTTGCCAGGCTTGCCAGGCATCACATCGGCTAGGCGCGCCGGCACCCAAATCCGCCCTTCCCACGGCTCCACTGGCAACCTCGCCGGCGAGCCTTCAAAATCCGAGCTCAAACGGCCAGCGAATGCCGCGCTGTTCCGGTCTGCAAATACTTGTCGAATTTGGCCGCAACCGTTCTTACCAGCGCGCGGCTTTCAGCTGGCACCACGAAATGGTCATTCCGCAGTTCAATCAGTCGTCCGGAGCCGTTCGTGGCGAGACGGCTGGCCTGAAGAAGTAGTTTCTGCCCTCTCTCGCCGAAGAGCTCCACGAGTTCGATTGCCGAGAACGAGAAGTCGCACATCAGACGCTCGATGACCCATCCCCTCGCCCGGTCGTCGGGGCTGAGCTCAATTCCTCGGGCCGTGGCCAATCGTCCTGCAGCCACCGCCTTCTCATATTCGCCGGTGGCAACGATGTTTTGCGCGTAACCTTGCCTGTATCGGCTGATCGAGGAAGGCCCGAACCCGATGAGGGTGTCACATTGATCCTCGGTATAGCCCTGGAAATTGCGACGCAGTCTGCCCGCCATGGCGGCGATCGCCAGCGAATCGTCAGGCTTGGCGAAATGATCCAGCCCAATCGGCTCATAGCCGGTCGCTTCGATCATCTGTGCCGCAAGACGCGATTGCGCGAGGCGTTGCATCGAATCCGGCAACCAGGCCTCGTCGATCATGGTCTGGTGTTTCTTGAACCAGGGCACATGAGCGTAGCCGAAGAGCGCCATCCTGTCCGGCGCCAGCGTCAGCGCCTGCTCGACCGTCATGGCGATGCCTTCGAGCGTCTGATGTGGCAGGCCGTAGAGCAGATCGAGATTGACGGATTTCACGCCACGTGCGCGGACACCATCCACGACCTCTCTTGTCAGCTCGAAACTCTGCTCGCGATTGATCGCCTTCTGAACTTTGAGATCGAAGTCCTGAACGCCGAGGCTCGCCCTCGTCATGCCGATTGCCGCAAGGGCTTCCAGGCGCGCCTCATCCATGTCGTTGGGCTCGATCTCGACACTCACGCTGGCATCATCAAGCAGATCGAACTCGGCGCGCAGACGCCTCCCGAGTGCCACGATGTCACTGGGTGTCAGCATCGTCGGTGAGCCGCCCCCGAAATGGACGGCGCGAATGCGCCCTTTGCCACGCACAATGCCTGCCACTGTCTCGATTTCGGCATGAAGAGAGCGCAAGAAAGACGTCACGGGTGCATAGTGACGGGTCTGCTTGGTGTGACAGGCACAGAACCAGCATAGCTTGTCGCAGTAAGGTACGTGCAGATAGAGCGAAATCTCGCTGCTCGGCTCAATCGCTTCCAGCCAGCCGCGAACGGTTTGCGCGTCAATGCCCGAATGGAAATGCGGGGCCGTCGGATAGCTCGTGTAGCGGGGTACGCTCTCGCCCAATTTGGCGGACAAATCCGGTCGAATGTCGCTGTTGGATGACCTTTGCATCCCTGCGAGTTAGGCTGATGCAGACCACGATTCCTTGATTTCAATCAATGTGCAGGCGCTGCGGAGACGGCAACCATGACCCCGAAGTGATGCTGTCCGCCGGCATCCGGATTCATGGGTGATGCAATGGCCGAGCGACTGGACATCCACAATTCCGACATTCCGGTCTTGTGCCAATCCTGCGAGGCGCGACATCACGGCGTCTGCGGGGCACTGGACGCCGATCAACTGGTGGGACTGGCCAAAACCTCCGTCAAGCACAGTGTCGAGGCGGGTGAAGAACTGATCGGGGACGCCGAAACGGTTGAAAGCTATTCGAACGTTCTCGCGGGCGTGGTCAAACTCACCAAGAGCCTCTCCGACGGTCGCCAACAGATCGTCGGCCTTCAGTTCGCGCCCGACTTTCTGGGGCGGCCGTTCAAGCATGAAAGTGCGATCAACGCCGAGGCGGCGACCAGCGTTTCGCTTTGCTCATTCCCAAAGGCTGCCATCGATCGAATGATAAAGGCGTCGCCCGAGCTTGAGCATCGCCTGCTCCAGCAAGCCTTGAAGGAACTTGACCAGGCTCGTGACTGGATGGTGACACTCGGACGTAAAACCGCCTCCGAAAAAGTCGCCAGTTTTCTTCTGATGATCGCAGCGAACATCGATCCGGCAAACGGCCAGGACTCTGTATCGACAGTCTTCGATCTCCCGCTGACGCGAACCGATATCGCCGACTTTCTTGGCCTGACGATCGAGACGGTCAGCCGCCAGCTGACCAGATTGCGGGCGGACGGGGTGATCAGAATTGAAAACAATAGACGTGTCGTCGTTGACAATATGAGCCGGCTGGAGCGGCGCTCAGGCGCCTAGGCAATTCCAGGAACGTGCGCAGCGGCTTTCCGTCCGGAATTGCGTGGAAACAAAGAGTTGGAGCGTTCCGTGAAACGTCCTAGTCAAGTTGCCTCGCCGGGATCATGGGCAGCACGTGCTCTCTTTCGAAGGCCACGTGCCGGCGCATGTTGTCGAAGAATCCACGCAGCATGAACCCCAAAGCCTCGGGGTTGGCGATAGCGCCGCCGTGCCCGATGGCAAGCAAGGTGTCGGTCAAGTCCTGGGCCGAGCATTCGTCCTCGACGTGCTCTGCCTTGAGCCGACGGACGGAGGCGGTACGAGATGCGCCTTGACCGCTGTCGCGCGCGAACGCGGGAAAGATATATTCCTCTTCGTAGGCGTGGCTTGTGCGCAACAACGGCACGAGTTCGTTCGCGACCAGGAGGCATTTCAAACGGTCCACCTTCGCCGGCAATCCGTCGGCGATAGCTTCCAGCTCGTCACATAGCCGCAGCTTTTGATCATGCCAGCGACAGACGTCCAGGCACGGCACCCGACCTCCCTGCAGACAGGCCGTGACCACCGGACAGGCTTCCGGCGTATCGCATCTTACGACGACTGAGGACTTGCCGCTGGCCATCAGGGACCTCCACGCGTGAAATCAATGCGCAAGATTGTCGAAGTGGCGAAGCGCGGACTTTGACATGGATCAAGGCGCCAGCCGGCCGCTCGCGGAATTGATGCGGCATCGGATTCACAGCCGCGCATCAACGTCGCGCTCGAGGACATGTCATGAGATTTGGGACAGAAATCTTTGCTTTGGGCCTATTCGCTTTTGCCGCGCTTGTGGCCGCGGGCTTCGGCGTGGACGAGCCCTTCCGGCAACACATGTGGATCCTGTTCGTCGTGCTGCTTGGATTTACCGCCCTCCTTCTCCGCAACACGAGTTTCGCGCCGGCTGCCCCTATCGATCCCGCGGCCTACATGGATGGCCCCATCCGCTACGGTGCCATAGCGACCATGTTCTGGGGCGTCGTCGGCATGCTGGTCGGCGTCGTCATCGCGCTGGAGCTGGCTTATCCGCAGCTCAACATCCAGCCATGGTTCAATTTCGGTCGGCTAAGGCCGGTGCACACGTCGGGCGTTGTCTTTGCATTCGCCGGCAATGCGCTGCTGTGTACATCATTTTATGTTGTTCAGCGGACCTGCCGCGCACGCCTGTTCGGCGGCAATCTCGCCTGGTTCGTGTTCTGGGGTTACCAGCTCTTCATCGTGATGGCGGCGACGGGCTACCTGATCGGCATTACCGAAGCTCGCGAATACGCCGAACCCGAATGGTATGTCGACATCTGGCTGACCATCGTCTGGGTCGCCTATCTCATCCTCTTCCTCGGCACGATCCTGAAGCGCAAGGAGCCGCATATCTACGTCGCCAACTGGTTCTACCTGTCCTTCATCGTGACGATCGCGATGTTGCATGTGGTCAACAACCTGTCGATGCCGGCCTCCTTCCTGGGTTCCAAGAGCTACTCGGCATTCTCCGGGGTGCAGGATGCCCTGACCCAATGGTGGTACGGCCACAACGCGGTCGGGTTCTTCCTCACCGCGGGCTTCCTTGGCATGATGTATTACTTCGTGCCGAAGCAGGCCAACAGGCCGGTCTATTCCTACCGCCTGTCGATCATCCACTTCTGGGCGCTGATCTTCCTCTATATCTGGGCGGGTCCGCATCACCTGCATTACACCGCCCTGCCCGACTGGGCGCAGACGCTCGGCATGGTGTTCTCGATCATGCTTTGGATGCCGTCCTGGGGCGGAATGATCAACGGCCTGATGACGCTGTCGGGCGCTTGGGACAAGATCCGCACGGACCCGATCATCCGCATGATGGTCGCTGCCATCGCCTTCTACGGCATGTCGACCTTCGAAGGTCCGATGATGTCCATCAAGACGGTGAATTCACTGTCGCACTATACCGACTGGACGATCGGCCACGTTCACTCGGGTGCGCTCGGTTGGGTCGGCCTGATCTCGTTCGGCGCGCTCTACTACATGGTTCCGAAGCTTTGGAACCGCGAACGTCTCTATTCGCTCCGCCTGGTGACGTGGCACTTCTGGCTCGCGACGCTTGGCATCGTGGTCTACGCGGCGGTGATGTGGGTCTCCGGCATCATGCAGGGCCTGATGTGGCGCGAATACGACGAACAGGGCTTCCTGGTCTATTCCTTCGCCGAGTCCGTGGCCGCCATGCACCCCTACTACGTGATGCGTGCCATCGGCGGGGCGATGTATCTCTCTGGCGCCCTCATCATGGCCTGGAACATCGCCATGACGATCCTCGGTCACCAGCGCGAAGAGGCACCCATGCCGGGCTCGGTCCCCGCCCTTCAGCCTGCGCAGTAAGGAGCCATTCCAATGAGCTTGATGGACAGACACTCGGTCATCGAAAAGAACGCGACGCTTCTTCTGGTCGGCTCCCTGCTGGTCGTGACGATAGGCGGCATCGTCGAGATCGCACCGCTCTTCTATCTCGACAACACCATCGAGAAGGTCGAAGGCATGCGGCCGTATTCGCCGCTCGAGCTCGCCGGGCGCAACATATACGTGCGCGAAGGCTGTTATCTCTGCCACAGCCAGATGATCAGGCCCTTCCGCGACGAGGTCGAGCGCTATGGCCATTACAGCCTCGCGGCGGAGTCGATGTACGATCACCCCTTTCAGTGGGGATCCAAGCGTACCGGCCCCGATCTGGCGCGTGTCGGCGACCGCTATTCAAACGAATGGCACGCCCAGCACCTGACCAATCCACAGTCGGTGGTGCCTGAATCGGTCATGCCGAGCTATGGCTTCCTGAAGGACACGCCACTCGACCTGAAAAACTTCTCGACGCATCTCGTCGCGAACGCTCGTGTTGGTGTTCCCTATACGCCCGACATGATCGCCAACGCCGATGCCGACATGAAAGCGCAGGCGGATCCGGCTGCCGACACGACCGCACTTCTGAAACGCTATCCGAAGGCCAAGGTCGGCGATTTCGACGGCAATCCAAGCCAGGTAAGCGAGATGGACGCACTTGTCGCCTATCTGCAGGTCCTCGGGACTTTGGTCGACTTCAAGAACTACGACGAATCTGCCGGATACCGCTGAGGAGAATGCCATGGATTACAATGCGATGCGGCAATTCGCCGACAGTTGGGTGCTGCTTTTCATGGCCCTGTTCTTTGTCGGGGCGATCGTTTTCGCTCTCCGACCTGGAGGCAAGAGCCAAGCCGACGAAGCAGCCCGAATCCCTCTTAAGGACGACTGACCATGAGCGACCAGCATATCGACGAGGTGTCGGGCGTCTCCACGACTGGCCATGAATGGGATGGTATCAGGGAACTCAACAATCCGCTCCCGCGGTGGTGGGTCATTACCTTCTACATCACCATCGTCTGGGCAATCGGCTATACGGTCGCCTATCCTGCCTGGCCGATGCTGACATCCGCGACCAAAGGCGTGCTTGGCTATTCCAGCCGCAACGAGGTCAAGAACGAACTCGCGGCCGCCGATGCCGCCAGGGACAAATATGTGGCGGCGGTGCAGTCCAAATCGGTCTCCGAAATACTCGCCGACGATTCATTGCGGGAGTTCGCCGTCGCTGCCGGCGGAGCCGCGTTCAAGGTCAATTGCACTCAATGTCATGGTTCCGGCGCGACGGGATCGAAAGGCTTTCCCAATCTCAATGACGATGATTGGCTTTGGGGCGGCAAGCCGGATCAGATCCAGCAGACAATTACGCACGGAATTCGCTTTTCATCCGACTCCGACACACGGGCTTCGGAGATGCCGGCCTTCGCGGAGGTCCTGTCTGCGGAGCAGATCGCGCAGGTCAGCACTTTCGTCGCCAGCCTGTCGGGCACCGTTGACAACGCCGCCCTGATCGCTCCGGGCGCCAAGGTGTTCGCGGATAATTGCGCCGCCTGCCACGGCGACACCGCAAAAGGCAACCGCGAGGTCGGTGCACCCAATCTGACCGACGCGATCTGGCTTTACGGTTCGGGTGAAGCTGCGATCGCGGCACAGATACGTGCGCCCAGGAATGGTGTGATGCCTGCCTGGGGTCCGCGTCTGGGGGAGACCAAGGTCAAGGAACTCGCTGTTTACATCCATTCGCTTGGCGGTGGAGAATAGGAAGCGGGAGACCTATTCCCTGCCCTCTGCCGCCAAAGCGACGAGGCCCGGCTATGCCGGGCCTCGACTGTTTTGTGGACTGATAGCGGATTGACTTGCATCAACGCGGCCTGGACCGCCATGCGGCAAACCTGTCCAACGCGAGATCATCGGCTACGCGTTTGGAGATACCTGTGCTGGATCAAACACAGATAGAACGGCTTGAGGCAGAGCCGGTCAATTCCGCCAAGATGCGGCAGCCGCTTTATGCGGCGCGCAAAAAGATCTTTCCCAAGCGTGCTTCTGGTCGGTTTCGCCAGTTCAAGTGGGTGGTGATGGCCATCACCCTTGGCATCTACTACCTGACACCGTGGCTGCGGTGGGACCGCGGCCCATACGCACCGGACCAGGCGGTGCTGGTGGATCTCGCAAATCGGCGTTTCTACTTCTTCTTCATCGAGATCTGGCCGCAGGAATTCTACTACGTCGCTGGCCTCCTCGTGATGGCCGGGGTCGGCCTCTTCCTGCTGACGTCGACGGTCGGGCGAGCCTGGTGCGGCTACGCTTGCCCGCAGACCGTCTGGGTCGATCTGTTTCTTGTCGTCAAACGGGCGATCGAGGGTGATCGCAATGCACGCATGAAACTGGACGCCGGACCCTGGACAATTCGCAAGCTCGGCCTTCGTACGGCCAAACATCTCATCTGGCTGGTTATCGCCATCGCGACAGGCGGAGCATGGATCTTCTATTTCGCCGATGCGCCGACGCTGCTTGGAGAGGTCATCACGGGCGCTGCAGCACCTATCGCCTACATCACGATCGGTGTGCTCACAGCGACGACCTACACCTTCGGCGGACTGATGCGCGAACAGATCTGCACATACATGTGCCCATGGCCGCGGATTCAGGCAGCCATGCTTGACGAGAGTTCGCTGACCGTCACCTACAATGACTGGCGCGGCGAGCCGCGTTCGCGACACGCCAAGAAAGCCCAGGCGGCGGGCCTTCCAACAGGGGATTGCGTCGATTGCAACGCCTGTGTTGCCGTCTGCCCGATGGGCATCGACATCCGCGACGGCCAGCAGCTCGAATGCATTACCTGCGCTCTGTGCATCGATGCCTGCGACGGGGTCATGGACAAGCTCGGCAGAGAGCGCGGACTGATCTCCTACGCCACGCTGACCGACTACAATGCCAATATGGCCCTGGCCACGGCTCAGGGGACGTTGCCCATCACGCCTTCGTTGATCAGGACCGGTGACGGAGAATTTTCCGACAAGGTTGCCCACTTCCACCTGAGGAAGATCTTTCGGCCACGCACCTTCGCTTACATGGGCCTATGGTCCATGCTCGGCCTGGCATTGCTCTACTCGCTTCTGACACGCGACCGGCTTGAAGTGAACGTGCTCCACGACCGCAACCCGCAATTTGTCACTTTGTCGGATGGCGCCATTCGCAATGGCTACACGGTCAAGCTTCTCAACATGATCCCGGAGCCGAGGACAATTGTCGTCAGGCTGGAAGGGCTCGAAGGCGCGGAAATGAGCCTCGTTGGCAGCGAGCTTCCGGCAGGGCGCTCCTTTGCGATCCCGGTCGAACCCGACCGTTTGAAGACGCTGAAGATTTTCGTGCGCCTTCCAGTCGCTCGGATTCAGGGTGCAACGCAGACCTTCAGGTTCGTGGCCGAGGACAAGGCATCATTCGAGTCGAACCAATACACCGCCACCTTCAACGCGCCGGAGAGCAGCAAATGAGTGTCGCGACACGGAGGCCCCGCGAATTCACCGGTCGGCACATGTTGGCCGTCTTCGTCGCTTTTTTCGGTGTCGTCATCGGAGTCAACGTCTTGATGGCGACCATTGCAAACACCACTTGGACCGGCCTCGTCGTCGAAAATACCTTTGTCGCCAGCCAGCAGTTTAACAAGAAGGCCGAGCAAGGCCGCGCCCAGGCATCACTCGGCTGGAAAAGCCAACTCGTCATATCGGGCGGAGACATCCGCTACAGCCTGGCGGATGCCTCCGGCAAGCCGGTCGCATTGCACGGCGTCAAAGTGATGTTTCGCCACCCGGCATACGAGAAAGGAGACAAGCTGGTCATTCTGGCTTCGGGTGTTGGACAGGAATTCGCCGCGCGCCATCAGCCAAAAGACGGGGTCTGGATCGTGGAAGTTGATTCGGACGCGGGGCTCTCCGAGCCGTATCGCGAGGTTCGGCGGCTCATCATCGCCCACGGTGAGATCCAATGAGTTGTTGCGCACCCGGCGTTGAGTCCGCGCTGGATCTGGGCGGCTCGACTGCAAATCTACCATCGAGCCAGGAAATCAACCTGGCAAGCCGGCCGCTTGGCGACGGCATCATCCAAACCGACCTTTCCGTGCCCGCGGTCCATTGCGGCGCCTGCATCCAGATTGTCGAGACGGCGCTCGCCGGCCTTGAGCGGGTCGAGAGCGCGCGCGTAAACCTGTCGACCAAACGCGTCTCGGTCCGCTGGCGTGATGGCGCAGTGCCGCCATTCGTGGCTACACTTGGCAGGCTTGGCTACGACGCGCACCTTTACGATCCGGCAGCCGACCAAAGTGACGAGACGTTGTCGGAATTGATTCGCGCCGTGGCTGTGGCGGGCTTTGCCGCGGGCAACATCATGCTCCTTTCCGTCTCGGTCTGGTCTGGAGCGCAGGGCGCGACGCGTGACCTGTTCCATTGGGTATCGGCGCTTATTGCCATTCCCGCGCTTGCGTTCGCCGGCGGCATCTTCTTTCGCTCGGCCTGGACCGCTTTGCGGCATGGTCGCATGAACATGGATGTCCCGATCGCGGTGGGCGTCTCTCTGGCCTATGCAATGAGCCTTTACGAGACGATCAACCATGGCGATCACGCGTATTTCGATGCCTCGGTATCGCTCCTCTTTTTCCTGCTGATCGGCAGAACGCTCGACCATGTCATGCGTGAACGCGCGCGAACCGCTGTGAAGGGCTTGTCGCGGCTTGCCGCCCGCGGCGCGACGATCGTGCGCGGCGATGGTTCGCGCGACTATCTGGCTGTCGAGGAAATTGAACCTGGAATGCACGTGCTTGTGGCTGCGGGCGAAAGGGTTCCGGTGGACGGACGGATTGTCAAAGGGACATCGGATCTCGATTGTTCCCTGGTCTCCGGCGAGAGCACGCCGCGAAACGCATCCATCGGACAGATCGTCCAGGCCGGCATCCTCAACCTGACCGGACCGCTGACGATCGAATGTACAGCTGCGGCGAAGGACTCGTTTCTGGCCGAGATGGTTCGGCTGATGGAGGCCGCCGAGGGCGGACGTGCGAAGTACCGCCGCATCGCCGATCGGGTCTCGGCGCTCTATGCCCCGGTGGTTCACCTCACCGCCTTTGCGACATTCCTCGGATGGATGGCCGCCACCGGCGACTGGCATAGGTCCATTACCATCGCGATCGCCGTCCTGATCATCACTTGTCCCTGCGCGCTGGGCCTCGCGGTGCCGATCGTGCAGGTGGTCGCCGCACGGCGCTTGTTCGAAAACGGCATCATGGTCAAGGATGGTTCAGCGATGGAGCGTCTGGCAACAATCGATATCGCGGCGTTCGACAAGACAGGTACGCTCACCCTCGGACAGCCCCGCCTCGTCAATGCGCCGTCGATCGACCCGGCCATGCTGGCGATCGCGGCCGACATGGCCTCGAACTCTCGCCATCCTTTCTCAAGAGCGATCGCCGGTTTTGCCGGTCCCGGCGGGCAAATGAAATTCGACGACGTCACCGAACATCCGGGTTTTGGCATTGAGGCCGTTGCGGCGGGAAGCACCTGGCGGTTGGGCCGGCGGGGCTGGGCAGGGTGGAAAGCCAGAACCGGGGGTGAAGGCAAGCATGGCTTCGGCGGAACGGTCTTGGCGAAGAACGGCATGATCGTGGCTACCTTTGAATTCGACGATGCGCTGCGCTCCGACGCCCGGACAGCTCTGATCCAGTTGGAAGACGCTGGAGTTTCAATCGAAATGCTGTCCGGCGACACGGCGCGTGCCTGTGGCCAAGTCGCGCAGACGCTGGCTATCGGCAACTTCGTTCCGTGCCTCTTGCCGTCCGGAAAGGTCGAACGCGTGGAAGACCTCGCGAGAGCCGGGCACAGGGTTCTGATGGTCGGCGACGGCTTGAACGACACGCCGGCGCTCAGCGCGGCGCACGTCTCCATCGCTCCAGCCACGGCGGCCGACATCGGCCGCAGCGCCGCGGACTTTGTGTTCCTTCGCGAAAGCCTCCTGGCGATTCCCTTCGCGCTGGACGTTTCGCGAAAAGCGGACCGGCTCATTCGCCAGAATGTCGCCCTGGCCATCATCTACAATGCGATCGCAGTGCCAGTCGCGATCCTGGGCCACGTCACGCCGCTGATCGCGGCCGCCGCGATGTCGATTTCCTCGCTGTTGGTCATTGCAAACGCGTTGCGCCTGCATGAATCCGTCCGGCGCAAGCGCCCGTCTTCCGACACGCTCGGTTCCAAAGCCCAACCCTCGGCCGCTCTGTCATGACAACGCTCGTCTACCTGATTCCGGTCGCTCTCTTTCTTGGCACACTCGGCCTTGTCGGTTTCCTTTGGGCCTTGAAGAGTGGTCAATATGAGGACCTTGACGGCGCCGCGGAACGCATCCTGACGGATCAGGAAGACAAACCTGCGCGGTAACTTGCGAGAAGACAAGGGCGCGAGCACAGTATGGGCCGCCATCGTGTTGACCGAGAACAATGAGCCTTGCGTTTCAGGTGCTTGCGTCATGCTCCATGGCGAGCGTCGACGCCTCGCTCACGCGTGTGTCGCCGGCGGTGGATTTCCTGTCCAAAGAACCATCGTTTGGTGGCTTCGGATGCCCCCAGATACGTTGCCGTGATTGCGAGAAGGCCGGAAAGGACGGTCAACGGCAACGGGACGAACCCAAATGCGGCTGACAACGGCACATAGGGAATGGCGACAGCCGCAAAGCCGACCGCCACGGTCAGCCAGGCCAGCGCCTTGCCGGGGCGGCTTGCCCAGAACGGTTTGTGCGTGCGCACGATCAGCACGATCGCCAGTTGGGTCATTAGCGACTCGACGAACCACGCCGTCCGAAATGCGTCGGGGGCGGCGTGAATGACGAGCAACAGAAAGGCAAAAGTCGCGAAATCGAACATGGAGCTCAGCAAACCAAAGCTGATCATGAAGCGCCTGATGATGTGGATGTCCCATCGGCGCGGCCGGCTGGTCTGCTCCGCATCGACATTGTCCGCGGCGATTGCCAGCGATGGAATGCTGGAGAGCAGATTGTTCAGCAGGATCTGCGTTGCCAGCATCGGCAGGAATGGCAGAAACAAAGATGCGACCGCCATGCTGATCATGTTGCCGAAATTGGCGCTGGTGGTGATCGAGATATATTTCATCGTGTTGGCGAAGGTCTTGCGCCCATCGTCGACACCGCGCACGACGACACCCAGATCTTGCTTCAGAAGGATGATGTCGGCGGCCTCCCTGGCGACGTCGACGGCCGTGTCCACCGAAATGCCGATGTCGGCCTCGTGGAGGGCCGGCGCGTCATTGATGCCGTCTCCCATGTAGCCGACGACGTGTCCGTGGCTTCTGAAGGCTTCGACGATGCGTTCCTTCTGGTTGGGATCGATTTCGACAAAGAGGTCCGTGTTTTTTGCGCGCCCGAAGAGTGCGCTCTTGGTGAGCTTTGCCAGATCCTCGCCTGTCATGATGCGATCCGAGCGCAGCCCCACCGCGTCGGCAAGGTGTGCCGCGACGTAGCGATTGTCCCCGGAGATGACCTTCACCGCGATGCCGCGATGACCGAGTGCCGCCAGCGTTTCACGCACCCCAGCCTTGGGCGGATCAAGGAAGAGCAGGAAACCTGCGAAGTCGAGTGCAATCTCGTCGTCTCTGGTGCAATGTGCCCGCTTTTCGTGCTCACGAACAGCCACGCCGAGCACACGGTAGCCATCGGCGCTCCAACCGCGGAACTTCGCCTCGATTGCATCGCGCTGCTCGGAACCAAGCGGTTCCGACCCCTTTGCGGTACGAACCGAGCTGCAGGCCTCAAGCACATTCTGAACCGCGCCCTTGCAGATCAGAAGGTCGTCAGCTCCTTTGCCGCGCACGACGACCGACAGCCTCTTGCGGATGAAATCATACGGAATTTCATCGACTTTGACGAAGGCTTCCTGATTGGAGCCGCCACCTTGTGCTGCTGCTATCGCTTCATCCAAAGGGTTTTTCAGTCCGGTCTGCAGGCACGCATTGAGACGCGCCCAAAGCAGGATGTCGGCCGACGGATTGCCATCGACGTCAACCCATCCGTCAAGATGGATAACCCCTTCCGTCAAGGTTCCGGTCTTGTCGGTGCAAAGCAGATCCATGCTGCCCAGGTTTTCGATCGCGTCGAGACGCCGCACGATGACCCCATTTGCCGCCATGGCGCGCGCGCCTTTGGCCAACGTCACAATGATGATGGCCGGGAGCAGTTCCGGCGTGAGGCCGACCGCCAGAGCCAGGGAAAACAGCAGGGACTCGATCAAGGGCCGTTGCAGCAGCAGATTGGCAAAGAAAACAATGATGACGATTGCCAGCATTATCTCGGTCATCAGGTAGCCGAACCGCCTGATCCCCTTGGCAAATCCTGTTTCAGGAATATTCCGTTCCAGAGCCGCGGCGATGGAGGCGAACTCGGTGCGGCTTCCGGTATTTACGGCCAGCATGGTGGCGGTCCCGCTGCGCACCGACGTGCCTGTGAACACCGCGTTGGAGCGCTTGGCAATGGGAGCATCCGGCGCCGATCGCCCCGGTGCCTTCACGGCCGGAAATGTCTCGCCGGTGAGCACGGCCTCGCTGACATTGAAATCACAGGTTTCGAGGAGGACACCATCCGCTGGAATCAGATTCCCGGCCGAGAGCCGCACTATGTCGCCCGGTACGATCCCCTCGGCATCGACGGAGCGCTCGGCATTGTCGCGCAAGACGGCCGCCTTGCGCGAAATGCGCTGTTTCAGTGCTTGCGTCGCCCGCGAGGCGCCGTATTCCTGCGTGAAGCTCAGCGCGCAGCTCGCCAACACGATCACGCCGATGATCGCGGCCTCCTGGCCATCTCCAACGAACGCCGAAACGACGGCGGCAAAGATGAGGATGAGAACGAGCGGGCTGCGAAATTGCCGGCCGAACACGCTCAGCGCCGAAGAGCTGGTTTGCGATGTCGGACTGTTCCGGCCGATTTTGGCGAGCCGCGCTTCGGCTTCGGCGCTCGCTAGCCCCGTCGCCGACGCTTGCAGACGCTGCAACAGCTCGCTGCTCTCGATTGACCAGTAGGCGCCTTGCGGACTTGCAATGCCTATCGAAGCGGGGGCGGACTGCATGTTGCGTTTCCTTTGCTGCCGGCCAATCCAGATCGCTGGGTTGGCCGACAGCAATCAGCGTGCATGACGAGAGAACATCAGTAGGAAAGGAGACGGTTGATACCGCTGTCTTCGAGCAATGTCCGCGTGACGCCGCCAAAGGCCCATTCTCGCAGCCGGCTATGACCGTATGCGCCCGAAACGATCACATCGGCGTGGATCGATCGTGCGAATTCCAGCAGTTGCTCGCCATCCCCCTCGGCCGCGATGAGTTCAGAGCGTGCCTTGATGCCGTGAACGCCGAGGAAGGCGATGACATCGTCCAGGCTGTTGCGGATACTGCCATCAGGATCCGTATCCATGTTCGCGACGACCACGTCATCCGCCTTCGCCATCATGGGCAATGCATCCGAAACCGCCCGCCGGGCTTCCCTCGTGTCCTTCCAGGCGAGGAGCACGGCCTTTATCGGCACGACTTCGACATTGTTCGCGCAGACAAGGACGGGCCGGCCGGCACCAAGTGCAAGGCTGCCGAAATCCACGGCCCGATACACATTGCCCTTCTGCTCGCTTCCGACGATGAGGAGATCGGCGGCGCGGGCGGAGACCGTGAGGAAACGCGTCGGGCCGCAGACCGCTTGGCCCCATTCGCTGTTGATCGACGCTGGAACCAGTCTCGCGAACGCGGACTTGAGTTCGCCCAGTCGCTTTTCGATTTCCTCTCGTTGGATCTGCATGATCTCGCCTTCGAAGACCAAGCCGTCGCCGGTGGTTACGAGAGGCGGCACATCAGCCGCGGCCAGGCCGATGAGGCGGGCGCCAAATCGACCGGCAAGGTCAACGGCAACCTTCAGGATTGGATCGGGGGCCGTATCCACGGCAAGATTCACGGCGATTGACTTGTAGGACATTGTGGCGACCTCGCGAGGGATTGAGCGCAGCATCCAGTGCATTCATCCGCGCCCGGCGCCTTGACGCGCATCAAATCCAGAATCCGCCTGCGACGGACATCCGTTGCTGGTTTTGCGTGATTACAAAGCGATTGAATGATAGATCAGCCACCGAGCTGTTCTGCGCATCGGGAACTTCATGTGAACACCGAAGGAGTACCAATCTCGTCCGACGGCATGGCAATGCTGAGATCTGCATTGTCACTTGGAGACAGCGAGATCGGCAGGTTGATCATGTCCTGTGACTGGCCGAAGTCGCCGATCGGTCCAATCGCGTCGTGGTCCCGGACGCTGACAAGCACAGTGTGCACAATGCTGCCGGCAAAGGTTCCGATCGTACTGTTCTGGGGGCCGGAATATGTCGCCCTGTACAATGATGCCCACATCCCTTCGCTCGGCGAAAAACACCCATGGGCATACGGCAGGCCCGCGGTGGAAAGCCGCGCGGAGTTGTGGGCGGACCTCGAACCGCTGCTTCGCAAGGTCCGCGAACGCGGAGAAACCGTCGTCGCAAAAGCCCGCCCGTTCCATATGGAGCGACATGGTTTTGGCGAGGAAGCCTATTTCGATATCTCGTATTCACCGGTCGTCGACGATGATGGCACGATCGGCGGCGTTCTCTGTTTTGTGAATGAGGTCACCGATCGCGTCGGCGCCGATCGGCGGACGCAGGCCGAACTCGAGCAGTTGGCGTTGATGTTCGACCAGGCTCCCGGTTTCATGACGCTGCTGCGCGAACCGGGTCACATTTTCGAACTGACCAATACAGCCTACCAACGCCTTATCGGGCAACGACAAGTCATCGGCAAATCGGTTCGCGATGCCCTGCCGGAACTTGAGGGACAAGGCTTCTACGAGCAGCTCGACCAGGTGTTCCAGACCGGCGAACCGTACCGGGGCCGTGGGGTCAAGATCATCCTGCGAAACAAGAATGACGAGGCTGTCGAAGAGCGCATCCTGGATTTCGTTTACCAACCGATCAAGGCCGACGATGGCCGCATCACAGCCATCTTTGTCGAAGGCAATGACGTCAGCGAACTTTCGTTTGCCAATGCCGCCCTGCAGCTTCGCGAAGACCATTTGCGCTCGATCCTGGCAACGGTGCCCGATGCGATGGTCGTCATCGATGAACAAGGCCGCATTCAGTCCTTCAGCACCGCGGCCGAAACATTGTTCGGTTTTCGGGCAAGTGAAGTCATCGGCCAGAACGTCAATATCTTGATGCCGTCTCCCTATCGCGGCGAGCACGATGCCTACCTGCACCGCTACCTCACGACGGGAGAACGCCGGATCATTGGGCTCGGCCGCACCGTCACCGGTATGCGCAAGGATGGCTCCACCTTCCCGATGGAGCTTGCCGTGGGCGAAATGAACCCGGGGACCGGACGGTTCTTTACCGGCTTCTGCCGCGATCTGACGGAGCGTCACCGGGCGGAAGCGAGAATACAGGAACAGCAGATGGAACTGCTCCATATGGCGCGGTTTACCGCGCTTGGAGAGATGGCCTCCACCTTGGCGCACGAGATCAACCAGCCGCTCACCGCCATCACCAATTACCTGAAAGGCAGCCGCAGGCTGCTTGAGAAGAGCACGGAAGAGAACGCCCCGATGCTTCGCGACGCGGTCGAGAAGGCGGCCGAACAAGCTCTTCGGGCCGGTGAAGTCATTCGACACCTTCGCGACTTCGTTGCGAGGGGCGAGAGCGAGCGCCAGGTCGAACGGTTGCCCGCGTTGATCGACGAGGCCTCATCCCTGGCGCTCGTGGGCGCGAGGGAAATGGACCTGAAAGTCTCTTTCAAACTTGATCCTGCAGCCGAACTCGTGCTGACCGATCGCATCCAGATCCAGCAGGTCCTGCTGAACCTGATGCGCAACGCGGTGGAGGCCATGCAAGGCACGCCGCGGCGCGAGTTGCACGTCACGACCGTCGCACGAGCGGACGGCATGGCGGAGGTCAGTGTGATCGATACGGGGAGCGGACTTTCGCCGGAGGTTTCCGCCCAGCTTTTCCAGCCATTTGTAACGACCAAGAAGCAGGGTATGGGTGTCGGGCTGTCCATTTGCCGCACCATCGTGGAGTCGCACGGTGGGCACATCTGGGCCGAGCCTATGCCCGACGGGGGAACAGCCTTTCGATTCACCTTGCGCATCATCGAAAAGGAAGAGGTCGCCAGTGGCCGCCATTGATCTCGTGCATGTGGTTGACGACGATGTGGATGTTCGCAAGTCGCTCGGTTTTTTGCTGGCGACTGCCGATTTTGCCGTTCGCCTGCATGAATCGGCAACGGCATTCTTGACTGCCGCCACCGACCGCCTGGAAGGCTGCGTCGTGACCGATGTCCGCATGCCCGGCATCGATGGGATTGAACTGCTGCGAGAACTCAGGAAGCGGGGTTACAAACTGCCGGTCATTGTCATGACCGGGCACGCGGATGTGGCGCTTGCCGTTCAAGCGATGAAGGAAGGCGCTGCCGATTTCATCGAAAAACCCTTCGACGACGAAGCCCTGCTCGGCGCGATCCGCTCCGCCTTGGATAACAGCAATCAGCTGAACGCCACGCATCCCCAATCCGCCGACATACAACGACGTCGGTCGACGCTGTCGGAACGGGAACGGCAGGTTCTCGATGGGCTTGTCTCCGGCATGCCCAACAAGACCATCGCCTATGACCTGGGCATCAGCCCCCGCACGGTTGAAATTCATCGCGCCAATGTCATGAGCAAAATGGGCGCCGGCAGCCTTTCGCATCTCGTGCGCATGGCCTTGATCGTCGAATCGAAGAACTAAGGCTGGCTGGCAGGCCGGTCGGTCGTTGCCCTGTCGACTCTCCGCCAGTCACGCCAATGCGTGGGCCGGATTTCGACACGCACGCCGCTTGCGGCGTTCTGCCAGCCCCCGAGGATCTTCTTGCACGGAAAGACAAGCGCATGCTCGCCGTCTTCGTCCAAGACGGCCAGTTCAAGCTCCCGGTCAAACGGAGCGCTTTGGATCGGTTCCCACATTATTTTCATATGATCCGTGCGCGCACCAAGCGCCGCCTTGATCTGAATCATTTTTGTGAGCCACCGCATCATTGTTTAGACCACCGGCGCGGCTGACGCGAAGCCGGTCACTGCCGGCACACCGCTGTCCGCTTCTTCGTCGCCGGGGCAGCAGGCATTCACCGCTCGTCAATCGGACAGCGTTGCGGAAGCTGCTTTCGTCGATCGGACGTCACCGCCAGGTGGCCGTCCGCGGCGCGAAGATGTGGGTCACGAACCTACAGATGGCCAGCCGTTCCAGCGTCGTCGGCGCGGATAGTATGACTTGATCCAACGCAATGCGCGGACAGGGAAGAAATTGGACACTGGCGGGAAATCTTCAGGGAACACGCGCAATGACCCATTTGTCCCATTCTTCCTTTGGCGGATTTAGCCACGCTTCACAGCAGGCGGAGCATTGGGTCAAGGAACTCGCCAGGGATCTCAACTGGAGCGAGCCGAGCGCCTATCGGTTGATGCGATCCGTTCTGCACACGTTGCGGGACTGGCTGTCGACAGCAGAAATGGCCGACCTTTCGGCACAACTGCCCGTGTTGATCCGCGGCGTTTACTTCGACGGCTGGAAGCCATCCTCGACGCCTGTGTGCGAAAGAAAGAAGCGCGACTTCATCGCCAGCGTCAGAGCAAGCTTCGGCTATGATGACGACGTCGATTTCGACGTCGCCCTCAATGCTGTCTTCGCGCTTCTCGAACGCCACATATCGCATGGAGAGATCGTCCAGGTGAGAAACTCCCTGAAGAAGTCGCTTCGTCAACTTTGGCCGGCGGACTGAGCGATGTTTCGTGACCGAAAGGATGCCGGAGAGAAGCTTGGCGCCGAGTTGGCAAAGCTTCAATTGCACGAACCGGTCGTGCTGGCACTCCCGCTTGGTGGCGTTCCGGTCGCGGTGGAGGTGGCCAGGGCACTCAATGCTCCTCTCGACCTGCTCATCGTCTGCAAGGTTGGCGCACCAGGCAACCCGGAAGTCGCAGTCGCGGCCCTTGTGGATGGCGAGCCGCAGGACGTCGTTCTCAACCGGGAAATCATTGAAACCTACGCACTCGACGATGCGGCTCTCGCTGCCTTGATCCGTGCTGAACGCCCGGAACTGGAACGTCGGCGCCTGGTCTATCGCGGCAACCGAAAGCCCTTGTCGGCTGCCGGAAAAACCATGGTCGTCGTCGACGACGGAGCCGCGACAGGAATGACCATAAAGGTGGCGATACGCGCGCTGAAACGCCGCTCTCCCAGAGAGATCGTTGTCGCAATTCCTGTCTCTCCCCCGGATGCGGTGGCGGATCTCGCGCGCGAAGCGGATCGGGTCGTATGCCTCAGTCAGCCGGGCCAATTCCGCGCATTGAGCTATCATTTCCTACGCTTTCCGCGGGTTTCGGACGAAGAGGTCACGGCTGGCTTGACCGAGGCAGCCAGCCGGCACGTCATCCGATATGGTGGCGAAAATCCGCCGGCGCCCGCGCCGGCGCCGACGTGACGAATTTCGACAGTCACGAAAGATAGGAGATCGCACCGATGCTCATTCGAACGCTTTCCACCCTGGAGTGTACGAAGTTGCTGACCGCCAATCGTGTGGGCCATCTGGCATGCGCGAAAGACGGACAACCTTATGTCGTGCCAATCCACTACGCGCACGCCGACAACCATCTTTATGCGTTCTCCATGCCCGGTAGGAAGCTCGACTACATGCGCGCGAACCCGATGGTTTGCGTTCAAGTCGGCGAACGCGGCGAAGGGAGAAACTGGAAAAGCGTGGTTGTCGAGGGTCGTTTCCAGGAACTGCCGGACCGCCTCGGCCACAAGCTGGAGCGGGATCATGCCTGGACGATGCTGAGCAAGCACACCGACTGGTGGGAGCCTGGCGGCCTTAAGCCGGTCTCGCCGCCGGTGTCGGATAGCGCCCCTCACGTATTCTTCAGAATTTCCGTAGAGCAAGTGTCCGGTCGAGAGGCCAAGGACTAGGGCGGGCCAGGCGGGAGCAGCGGCACATTGCCGGTATCCTGGTATTTCCACTCAGGACCGTCTCCCGATCGTCAATGCCGAGCCCTTGCCAGGCCCATGCGGGAGGCGCGATGCCATCGAAATCGTCCGGGGCGGTCATGGCCCAGGGTTCGAAGGTATGCGGCGCGGCGCATGCGTCGAGGGGGTGAGCGGAATGGCGCTACCAGTCAGTCTAGGTAATATCCCTTAGGGACATAACCGAATTTCGCGACAGCTGGATTCGCGCGATTGCTGTGACACGGATCAACCGGGGAACAGCCATGCGCGCCTACACCGCCTCCCGAATTGCACTGCCTTCGCAATCCGCACGAATGGGCCCAAGTGCGGCATTCGACAATGCGCCGCAGCCGGTCAGTTTCCATACCGCCGGCTCGGAAATCTATGCTCAGGGCGAGAAGGCCGGAGCCTTCTACCAGATCGAGTTCGGCGCCGCTCGCATCTACCGTCTGCTTGCCGACGGCCGCCGACAGATCAGTGCCTTTCACCTTGCCGGCGAGACGTTCGGCTTCGAAGCGGACACGACGCATCATTTCTTTGCCGAAGCCATCAACGCGACCGGCGTCCGCGCCATCCGGCTCGCGGCTGACGCGGACGTCTCCCGTCAACTGCTCCCCCTTGCGCTGAAGGGTCTGACGCGGGCACAGGAGCATCTGCTGGTTCTCGGGCGCCAGACTGCTGTCGAACGCGTAGCGGCGTTCCTCCTGGACATGGCCGAGCGCCAGGGTGGGCTACAGCCGGTCGAACTGCCAATGTCGCGGATGGATATCGGCGACTATCTGGGCCTCACCATCGAGACCGTGTCGCGCGTGTTCACCAAGCTGAAGGACAAGGGCATGATCCGCCTGCATGGCCTGCGCAATGTTGAGATCGTCAGATACGAGGCCCTGCGCAACATCAGCGAATGACATTTGATCCATCTCGCCGCCGACCGTTCAACTGCGCGTGAAGGGCTCTGCCCTTGATGGAAATCAAAGCGGCATGAGAATCGTCGTCCCATTCATTGCCCGGACCAGCCGAAAACTTTTCGATTAGGGGACGAACTCATGAATTACCAGCGGTTCTTCGAAGAAGCGATCGACCAGCTCCATGCCGAGCGTCGCTACCGCGTCTTCGCCGACC
>NZ_VFVX01000042.1:0-31926 GCF_006442395.1 Mesorhizobium sp. B2-3-5
TCCTCAATTCGCCCAACGTCAACGCCTTCGCGCTGCCGGGCGGCTATCTCTACGTCACACGCGGCCTGCTGGCGCTGGCTAATGATTCGTCCGAGCTCGCCGCTGTCATCGCGCATGAGATGGGCCACGTCACAGCCAATCACGGCTTGCAGCGCCAGCAGCTTGAGGCCGAGGAAGGCCTGGCGACCAAGGTGGTCTCGGATGTGCTTGGCGACAGCCCGACCGCCAAGGCGGCACTCATCCGTGGCAAGCTCCGGCTGGCGCAGTTCTCGCGTAACCAGGAGCTGGAGGCAGACGCCATCGGCATCAAGTCGATCGGCGAGGCCGGCTATGACCCTTACGCCGCCGGCCGCTTCCTGCAGTCGATGTCGGCCTACACCGATTTCCGCTCGATCAGCGGCGCCACCGACGCCAGTCTGGACTTCCTGGCCACGCATCCCAACACGCCGCAGCGCATCGACCTGGCGCAGCGCCACGCCCGCCAGTTCGGCGCACCGGGTGTGGGCACGCGCGACCGCGATTCCTTCCTCGCCGGCATAGACGGCCTGCTCTATGGCGATACGCCGGAGGAAGGCTATGTGCGGGGGGAAACCTTCCTGCATCCGGGCCTCGGCGTGTCGTTCACGGTGCCGGATGGGTTCATCATCGACAATTCGGCGGCGGCGGTGACGGCGACCGGACCAGGCGACATAGCGATCCGCTTCGATGGCGTTTCGATCGACAAGAACCGCGCCTTGACCGACTACATCAGAAGCGGCTGGGTGGCTGGCCTCGACGACAGCACCGTCAAGCAGGAAACGATCAACGGCAACGAGGCCGCGACCGCGCATGCCGGCGCGCAAGGCTGGCAGTTCGATATCGCGGTGATCCGTGCCGGCGGCCAGGTCTATCGGCTGCTGACAGCGGCCCCCTCGGCCAGCACTTCGCTGGATACGGTGGCGCGGTCGGTCAGCGGGTCGTTCCGGACGCTGAGTGCCGCGGAAAAGGCGGCGCTCAAGCCGCTGCATATCCGCGTGCTCACCGTGCAGCCCGGACAGACCATGGGCTCGCTTGCCGCGCAAATGGTGGGCGTCGATCGCAAGCTCGACCTGTTCCGGGTGCTCAATGCGTTGTCGCCAGGGGCCACGGTGTCGGCCGGTGACAAGGTCAAGATCGTCACCGACAAGTAGCCCGTTGTTGCTGGGATTTTAGAGCGGTTCAGCGTTCGATAAGATCGTTGATCCGCTCCAACTCTTTGTTTCTACGCAATTCCGAACGGAAAACCGCTACGCGCCTTTCCTGGAATTGCTCTAGGCTGCTGTCGCCAGAAATTCCGGATTTTGCTTCACTAGCGCGACTTTGAGCTTTTCCATGGCGCGGGCCTCGATCTGGCGAACGCGCTCCTTGGAGATGCCGAGGGTCTCGCCGAGTGCCTCGAGCGTCGCGCCTTCGTCGGTCAGCCGCCTTTCCTCGATGATGCGTAGTTCGCGGGCGTTGAGGGCGGCGAGAGCGGCTTTCAGCCAGAGCGAGCGGCGCGCGACATCGATCTTGTCGCCGACGACCTCGTCGGGCAGCGGGTCGTCCGAGACCAGGAAATCCATCCGTTCGGTGGCGCCTGAATCATCGGCAAGCGGCACGTTGAGCGAGGAATCCGGTGCCGACAGTCGCGAATCCATCATCGCCACATCAGCTTCGGAAACGCCGAGCGCCACCGATACCTCGCGATAGAGGGTTTCGTTGGAAAGCGGCTCGGCGCCGTTTGCCAGACGGGCACGCAGGCGCCTGAGATTGAAGAACAGCGCCTTTTGCGCCGAACTCGTGCCGCCACGCACGATCGACCAATTGCGCAGGATGTAGTCCTGCATCGAAGCACGGATCCACCAGGTCGCATAGGTCGAAAACCGCACCTCCCGTTCCGGTTCGAAACGGGCGGCGGCCTCCAGCAGGCCGACATGCCCTTCCTGGATCAGATCGCCGAGCGGCAGGCCGTAATGGCGGAATTTTGAGGCCATGGAGATGACCAGCCGCATATGGGCAACGGTTATGCAGTGCAACGCGTTCTGGTCATTGTCCTCCTTCCAGAGCAAGGCCAGCCGATGTTCTTCGTCCCGTTCGAGGTAAGGAGCCTTCATCGCCGCGCGGACCATGATCCGTCCTGCCGTGTCTTCCATCATGAGGGGCTCCCTGGCTCAGGCGATGCGAATGACGTCTGCTTGGTAGGCACCGGGTTGAAATCGCGGCGTCGTGCCCTACAACAGCCAAAACTGCCACGCGCGAGAAAGGTTCCGCTGGCGCGGACAGCGAAGCGCGCGATTTCAGCACAGTTGCCCTTTTGAATGCGCGAAGAAATCAATTTTGGAGAATATGGTTTCGGAAATTCTTTGTTTTTGAAATGCGATTCCTTATTCTTCCTGCTGACATCTGGCATTTTCCAGCCCTCACAACATGCCTGATATCAGGCCAAGGACGGGATCACAGAAAAATGAAATGGCTCAAGTCGCTTATCGTCGCCGGAACGCTGCAGGCCCTGGCCGTCGCATCGGGCCATGCCGGTGCCAATCTCGACCAGATCAAGCAGGCTGGCGTCATCAAGGTCGGGACGGAAGGCACCTACGCGCCCTTCACCTATCATGATGCGTCCGGCGCGCTGGTCGGCTTCGACGTCGAAATCGCCAAGGCGATCGGCGACAAGCTGGGGGTCAAGGTCGAGTTTCTCGAAGGTAAGTGGGACGGGCTGATCGCCGGTCTCGACGTCAAGCGCTACGACGCCGTCATCAACGAGGTCGGCATCACGGATGCGCGCAAGGCCAAGTACGATTTCTCCGATCCCTACATCGCTTCCAAGGCGGTGCTGATCGTGCGCGGCGACAACACCGACATCAAGACGTTCGCCGATCTCAAGGGCAAGAAGTCGGCGCAGTCGCTGACCTCCAATTTCGGCAAGCTGGCCGAGGCGAATGGCGCAGAGCTTGTCGGCACCGATGGCTTCGACCAGTCGATCCAGCTGCTTCTGACCGGCCGCGCCGACGCCACCATCAACGACAGCCTGTCCTTCCTCGACTTCAAAAAGCACAAGCCCGACGCCAATGTGAAGATCGCAGCGCAAGAGGAAAACGCCGATTATTCCGGTGTCATCGTGCGCAAGGGCGATCCCGAGCTGGTCGCGGCCATCAACAAGGCGCTGGCCGACATCAAGGCCGACGGCACCTATCAGAAGATCGCCGATACCTATTTCGGCCAGGACGTTTCGAAGTAAATCGCGCAGCGGGGCCGGTTCGGTCCCGCAACGCATCCAGCGCGGCGGGCCGTCTTTGACGGCTCGCCGCTTTTGTCGTGATATGGCGCCTGCATTCGCACTTCGGTCACACTGCCTCGTCTAAAGAGCGTCGCGTCGAAACGGATTCATGCGACGCGCTTCAGGTCTTTGTCTATATGCATGTCGTTCCCCCAAAGCCGGGGTCACTTTTGGGCGACATGCATCTAGAGCGGTTCAGCGTTTGATAGAATCGTTGATCCGCTCTAACTCGTTGTTTCTACGCAATTCCGGGCGGAAAACCGCCACGCGCTTTTCCTGGAATTGCTCTGGTCTGGAGGGTCTTTCGTGCTGCACTGGCTGCAACTGATGCTGGAGTCACTGCCTTCGCTGCTCTGGGCCGCCCTGATCTTCACCGTGCCGTTGACGCTGTTGTCCTTCGTTCTTGGCCTGACCGTCGGCCTCGGCGCGGCACTCGGCCGGCTGTTCGGGCCGAGACCGCTGGTCGCGCTCGTGCGCTTCTATGTCTGGATCTTCCGCGGCACGCCGCTGCTGGTGCAGCTGTTCCTGATCTTCTACGGCCTACCGTCGGTCGGCATCCTGCTCGACGCCTTCACGGCGGCACTGATCGGCTTCACGCTCAACATCGGCGCCTATACGTCGGAAATCATCCGCGCGGCCATTGGCTCGGTGCCGAAGGGCCAGTGGGAGGCCGCCTATTCGATCGGCATGACCTGGAGCCAGGCGATGCGGCGCACCATCCTGCCGCAAGCCGGCCGCGTCGCGGTGCCGCCGCTCTCCAACACCTTCATCTCGCTGGTCAAGGATACGTCGCTGGCCGCCGCCATCACCGTGCCGGAGATGTTCCAGGCGGCGCAGCGCATCGTCGCCACCACCTATGAGCCGCTGATCCTCTATGTCGAGGCGGCGATCCTCTATCTAGCGATGAGTTCGGTGCTGTCTGCCCTGCAGACGCGGCTGGAAGAACGGCTCAACCGCTATGGCGGCTTCCTGGAGGCACGCTCATGATCAGCCTCACCAACATCGAGAAGCGCTTCGGCGACAATCTGGTGCTGAAGGGGGTAACGGTCGCCATCGCCGAAGGCAGTGTTACCGCGCTTGTCGGCCCGTCGGGCGGCGGCAAGAGCACGCTCTTGCGCTGCATCAACCTTCTGGAGATCCCGACATCGGGCACGGTGCGGATCGGCGACGAGTCGCTCGAGTTCCGTCCGGGCGTCAAGGTGCCGGCCGCGGACATAAGACGCCTGCGCCTGCAGACCGGCATGGTGTTCCAGAATTTTCAGTTGTTTCCGCACCGCACCGCAATCGAGAATGTCATGGAAGGACTGGTGACGGTGCTCAAATGGTCGCCCGAGAGGGCCCGCGAGCGAGCGCTCGCCCTGCTGGAAAAAGTCGGGATGGCGCACAAGGCCGATGCCTGGCCGGCGACGCTGTCGGGCGGCCAGCAGCAGCGCGTGGCGATCGCCCGGGCGCTGGCGCCGTCGCCCAAGGTGCTGCTGTGCGACGAGCCGACCTCGGCGCTCGATCCGGAACTGGCGCAGGAGGTGGTCGATGTGCTCGGCCAGCTCGCCAGCGAAGGCACGACCATGGTGATGGCGACGCATGATTTGCGCTTGGCTTCCAAGATCGCGCGGGAAGTGGTTTTCCTCGACGCCGGTGTTGTGGTCGAAAAGGGGCCGGCGGCTGTACTGTTCGGCAATCCGGAGCGTGAGCGGACCAAGCGGTTCATCGCCACGCTGAAGCAGGAGGCGGAGAGGGAAGGCGGAGGCGAGGGGTAGTCGAGAGATTTCCCGGCGCGGTCAGCCTGCCGCAGACGCCCCGCAACAAAAAACCCGGCGCGAGGCCGGGTTTTTCGAATTCGAAGGCGAAAAGCTCAGGCGGCTTCTTCCTGCTCGGCTTCCTCATTGTCGGCCTTGGCGCCGCGCTTAGGACCCTTGTTGAGATTGACCTCGATCAGGCGGACGGCTTCGGTTTCCGACATACGGTTGACGGCCGCGATCTCGCGGGCCATGCGGTCGAGCGCCGCCTCGTAGAGCTGGCGTTCGGAATAGGACTGCTCCGGCTGGTTGTCGGCGCGGTAGAGGTCGCGCACGACCTCCGAGATCGAGATCAGGTCGCCCGAGTTGATCTTGGCATCATATTCCTGGGCGCGGCGCGACCACATGGTGCGCTTGACGCGGGCGCGGCCCTGCACGACCTTCAGCGCGCGCTCGACATAATCCTCTTCCGACAGCTTGCGCATGCCGATGGAGGTCGCCTTGGCGACCGGCACCTTCAGGCGCATCTTGTCCTTCTGGAAGTCGATGACGAACAGTTCCAGCTTGTGCCCGGCCACTTCCTGCTCGTCGATCGAGACGATCTGGCCGACGCCGTGCGCCGGATAGACGATGTACTCGCCGGTCTTGAAACCGTGACGCGCTCCAGTGGACTTCTTCTGCGGGGTGATCGTTGCCATTACGCCCTGAACTCCTTGTTGTGGAACCGGCGTCCTGCCGGTCCGAACTGGTGTGACCGGGAAATCCCGATCATTAGCCGCACAACAGATGAACCCACCGGAAAGGCTGGGACCGGCAAACCGCACGATTGCGACCGCCTGGCCCAGATCGCTCTGGTCCGAAATGGGATTTTCACCTTTCAGTGATTTGGGGCGTCTGCGCCATAAATCGACGTTGTGTCACCGGCATGTTTCGCTGATGTAACACAAAAAGTCGGAAGAATCAAGGTTTTGCTGCGTAAGCGAAGGCCACAGGTCACCGCCGCCTGTCAAGGCGGTTCATGTGCCGTGCCTCTTACGCAGCGTCATACCAGTCTGAACGGTAGCGCTGTCAGTCGCCTTCGCCAGGTTCGGCGGAGAAATATTTCTCGAACTTGCCGGCCTCGCCGTCGAAGGTCTTGGCGTCGGCCGGCGGTTCCTTCTTGGCGGTGATGTTAGGCCATTTCTCGGCATATTCGGTGTTGATCTGCAGCCATTTGTCGAGACCGGGCTCGGTGTCGGGCTTGATCGCGTCGGCGGGGCATTCAGGCTCGCAGACGCCACAGTCGATACACTCGTCGGGATGAATGACGAGCATGTTCTCGCCTTCGTAGAAACAGTCGACCGGACAGACCTCGATGCAATCCATGTATTTGCATTTGATGCAATTGTCGGTCACGACATAGGTCATCGGTCGGCTCCGGAACGCCCCAGCTTTATTGGGCTTTTTCCGTGAGGTAACGCCTTTGCCCGCCGCTTGCAAGGGCGGCCGTGCCCGTCCACACCGGCTCTTCGGGAATGGAATTCCAGAGGCAAGCGCGGCAAGGACCGGTGATGACCCGTGGAGCGTCTCGTGTCCCGGTCTCCATTCTGTCCCGCGTCCACTCCTGTGCCGAAGCCACGGCCCTGCGTTCAGGACGGCAAGCCTCAATCCTCGCCAAGCAAGCGGTCGGTCTGGCGGCGCTCTCTTTTGGTCGGGCGGCCGCTGCCGGCCTCGCGCAGCGCCGGAATCGCATCGGGAAGCGCCTCGCCCTTCGGTGTGGGCGGTGGCGACATGTCCTCGTAGAGGGTGCGGGCCTCGTCTGCCGGGCCGCGCCGCACACCCGCGCCGAGCACCTTCCAGATGAAGATGCGCTGGTCGAGCGTGATGGTCAGCACGTCGCCCGGCTTGACCAGATCGGAGGCCTGCGCTGCTTTGTCGCGATTGATGCGCACGCGGCCGGCGACGACCAACTTGGCCGCCAGCGAGCGCGATTTTACCACGCGCGAGAAGAACAGCCATTTGTCGATGCGCTGTCGGCCTTCAGCAACCATCGAAGCGCCGAGCTTATTTCTTCAATTGGTCGCGCAAGGCGGCAAGCTTGGCGAAGGGCGAGTCCGGATCGAAGCGGACCGGACGCTCCTCGCGCGGCTTCGGCTGGAAGGCGGGCTTGCCGCCCCTGTTCCCGTCGGCACCGCTCTTGCCTTCCGGCCTGCCGCCCTTCCAGTCCGGCCGGCCCTCGCGGCGGTCGGGACGCTCGCCCTGGGGACGGCTGTCACGGCGCTGTTCGCCTTCGCCCTGCGGCTTGGGCTTGAACTTCGAGCGGTCGAAGCGCGGCTTGCCGGCGCCGTCACGCCGCCCTTCATGGGCCGGGCGCTCGCCAGGTGCGCCTGGTGCCTGTGCGCCGGCACCCGCCGGTGCGTCGCGCCGGCCCCGCGCCTGCCCGTTTTGCGGGCGATTGCCGCGGCCCTCACGATGACGCGGGCGCTGGTCGAAGCGAGCCTGCCGCCACAGCAAGATGGGCTTGGGCGCTTCGGCTTCCGGCGCGGCCTCGGCGGTCTCACCCTCCCCCTCGTGGGAAGGGTCGGCGCGCAGCGCCGGGGTGGGGGGAGCGCCAGCGCTGTCAACACTGCCGGCATCGTCGGCGCTGTCAGCTCCGCCCGCGTCGCTTCGCGCCGCGACCTCCCCCATCGAGGGGGAGGCAAGGGCGCCGGCGCTTTCGGCGGCGGCAACAGGCTGATTTTCCACGACCTCCGCAGATTCCGCCTGTGCCGGCCCGGCAGGCAACTCAACCACGGCCTCGGCTGTCGGAGCTTCTTCGTGCGTTGCCGGTGCGGCCACGGGCTCTTCCCCGGCGGGCTCGGCCTCAACGGTATCGGTGGCAGAGGTTTCGGATGCCGGCTCCACAGCGATGACCATATCAGACGCAGGTTCGGAACCTTCGACGGACGCTTCCGCTGCAACATCCGTAGCCGCGTCTTCCGCCGCCTTTGCGCGGGCGGCTTCTTCCGCCGCGAGCTTGGCCGCGGCGGCTTCCCGCGCGGCATTGTCCTGTGCCTCGAGCCGTGCCTTGACTTCCGCCGCGGGCTTCGGCTCGGCGCGATAGCCGAGACCCTTCAGGATCTCCTCCATGTCGTCGGCGGTGGCGCCGAGGATCGACATCATCGGCGGCGTCACCATGAAGGACTGGCCGTCATAGGCGCCATCCGGACGCTGGCCGAGGCCAGGCTTCCAGTTGGTCGCCGGGCGGATCAGGTCGGCCAGCCGCTCCAGTATGTCGATACGCACGGCGCGGCGGCCGAGATTGCGGTAACCGGCGAGCTTGTAGAAGGCCTTGTCGAAGGCCGGGTCGATGACCACCGAGGTGCGGCCGGACGCCAGCGCATGGACGACGTCGCCGAAACCCGGCTTGTCCTTGCCGTCATTCTTCAGCGCCCACAGCAGCGTCACCAGCCCGGCGGGTGCCGGCTTGATCAGCGCCGGAACGAAGACATGGTAGGCGCCGAAGCGCACGCCCAGGCGGCGAAGGGCGGCCCGGCCCTCCTGGTCGAGCGACTTCATCTCCTCGGCGATGTCGCGGCGGTTGATGAGGCCGAAATTCTCGACCAGCTGGAAGGCGATGCCGCGGCCGATGCCGGAAATCTGGTCGGCATTCTTCAGGTCGACCAGCGGCTTCAGCAGCGACTCGATCTGGAAATTGACGAAACGTTCGGCACGCGCCGCGACCTTGTCGCGCGCCGGGCCGGTCAGCTGTTCGTCAGCCAAAAGCACGAGACGCGGCTTCAGCGCATCCTCGCCGGAGACCAGTGTGCCGATCGGCGCGCCGATCCAGCGCAGCGTGCCGTCCGAGCCAAGCGCGAGGTCGCCATTGGCGCAGGCGCCGAAGCGTTCGGCGCGCGCCTCGAACTCGGCGGCCAGCGCCTTCTGGGCGGCGGTGCGCACGGCCTTGGCGTCTTCGCCGCCGGCGCTCTGGTCTGCGGTGAAGCGGAACCCTTGCAACTCGCCGACATGGTGGCCTTCGACAAGGACGGTTCCGGTAGGACTAATTTCGGCTTCAGGCATGGTATTTTCTCTAAGGCGCCGCATGAGGACGGAAGTCCTGCGGTCTACGAAGCGTTTCGTCAACCGCTCATGCAGCGCATCCGACAATCTGTCTTCAATTTCACGCGTCTTTTCCTGCCAGTGTGCCTGATCGGCCAGCCAACCGGGCCGGTTCGACACGAATGTCCAGGTGCGGATCTGAGCAATGCGGTGCGACAGCGTATCGATGTCGCCCTCGGTGGTGTCGGCGCGGCGCACCTGCTCGGCCATGTAGTTCTCGTCGACATGGCCATGCCGGGCGAGGTCCATGTAGATCGACGCAATGAGGTCGGCATGCTGGGCCGGGGCGATCTTTCGGTAATCGGGGAGCGCGCAGGCCTCCCACAGCAGCGCCACGCGTTTGGCGTCTGTGGCAAGCGCGCGGATGTCCCCGTCGCGCGACAGATATTCGAGCGCCTGGGCATCCACCGCCGGCAGCGCGCGCGTCAGGCCCTCGACCGGCGCGTTGGTCTCGATCGAGCGCTTCAGCGCATCGAGGCTGGCAAAGTCGAAATGCGCGGTGCGCCACTGCAGCACCTTTACCGGATCGAAATCATGGCTCTCGATCTTCTTGACCAACTCCTCGTCGAGCGGATCGACCTGGCCGGTGACACCAAAAGTGCCGTCGCGCAGATGCCGGCCGGCGCGCCCGGCGATCTGACCGAGTTCGGCCGCCGTCAGGTTGCGATACTGGTAGCCGTCGAATTTCCGGTTCTGGGCGAAGGCGACGTGGTCGAGATCGAGGTTGAGGCCCATGCCGATGGCATCGGTTGCGACGAGATAGTCGACATCGCCGGACTGGAACAGCGCCACCTGGGCGTTGCGGGTACGGGGCGAGAGCGCTCCGAGCACAACGGCCGCACCGCCCTGCTGGCGCCGGATCAGCTCGGCGATGGCATAGACCTCGTCGGCGGAGAAGGCGACGATGGCGGTACGCCGGGGCAGGCGGGTCAGCTTCTTGGACCCGGCATAGGCCAGATGCGACAGCCGCGGGCGCGTCACCACCGAGACGCCCTTCAGCAGGCGCTGGAGGATGCCGTGCATGGTGGCCGCACCGAGGAGAAGCGTTTCCTGGCGACCGCGCAAATGCAGGATGCGGTCTGTGAAGATGTGGCCACGCTCGAGGTCACCGGCCAGCTGCACCTCGTCGATGGCGACGAAGGCGGCGTCGGTCTCGCGCGGCATGGCTTCGACGGTGCAGACAGAATATTTGGCGCCTGGCGGCTGGATCTTCTCCTCGCCGGTGATCAGCGAGACCTTGTGGGCACCGACCTTTTCGCAGACGCGGCTGTAGACCTCGCGCGCCAGCAGCCTGAGCGGCAGGCCGATGACGCCGGTTCCGTGCGCCACCATGCGCTCGATGGCGAGATGGGTCTTGCCGGTGTTGGTCGGCCCAAGCACCGCGGTCACGTCGCGGCCCGACAGGATCAGCGGCTGGGTGTGTTTCGGCTGGATGTTCATCGGCTCGAAAATAGGGCTTTCTGGCCTCTCATTGTCGGGAGCGTGCCCTGGACGGCGCGTATGACAGGCGACACATAGGGATTTCGAGCGCGAAGCGAAAGCGGAATGTTCCGCCGGCGGCTCGAAGGTGGCTGTGTGAAGCTCCCGGCCGGTCGCCGATTAACGGATGGAACGAGTCTGGAACGAATCGGCGACGAATCGCTGACTCTTCCAGATTCAGCTTTTGTTCACGGCTACATATGGATTTTGTGACCATGAGTCTCACCACATGCTGAATCGTCGAACTGGCCCATTTTATGCTAGGCGAGCTTTGCCGTTAACCTTTGCCGGAAAACGAAGAAAGCGGTGCGACACGCTTGGCTCAATCTTTTGAAATTGTTAACTTTTCTGAATTTGGCCTCAAGGAGCGGCAGGCGATTCCGGCCCTATTAACATTAACTTCCGCTCAAACCCGGAACGAATCGGCGACAAAACGGCGCCAGCGGTATTTTCCCTTTTTGTTCCGCCAATATCGGTGTTGTGAACAGCTTATCCACCGGGAATCCACAAGCTTGGCCACCGGTTTCGCACCGAGGGTCCCGCCGCCAATTAACCTTGCGTGCCTGATGAGGGATCAGGCTGCGGCGAGGGCCTGGAGGCCTCAGCGTCAATTCGCAAACGGACCGGTTTTCCCGGTCCGTTTGTCGCCAGTGCGAGGCCTTTGGCCTCGGCGACGTGTCAGACGAAATACTGGCCGCCGTTTGCGGTGAGGGTCGAGCCGGTGATGAAACCGGCCTCTTCCGAAGCGAGGAAGACGACGCAGCGCGCGATCTCTTCCGGTTCGCCGAGGCGGCCGACGGGGATCTGCGGCAGGATGCGCTCGTTGAGCACCTTCTCGTCGATCGCCTTGACCATTTCGGTGGCGATGTAGCCGGGGCAGATGACGTTGACGGTGATGCCAGCGCGAGCCCCTTCCTGCGCCAGCGCCTTGGAGAAACCAATGTCGCCGGCCTTGGCGGCGGAATAATTGACCTGGCCGGCCTGGCCCTTCTGTCCGTTGATCGAGGAGATGGTGATGACGCGGCCAAACTTGCGATCGCGCATGCCGCCCCACAGCGGATGCGTCATGTTGAAGACACCAGTCAAATTGGTGTCGATCACCTCTTTCCATTGCTCACGCGTGATCTTGTGGAACATGGCGTCGCGGGTGATGCCGGCATTGTTGACCAGCACCGAGACCGGGCCGAGGTCGGCCTCGACCTGTTTGATGCCGGCGGCGCAACCGTCATAGTCGGCGACCGACCATTTGTAGACCGGAATGCCGGTCTCGGCCTTGAATTTCGCCGCCGCGTCGTCGTTGCCGGCGTAGTTCGCGGCGACCGAATAGCCGGCGGTCTTCAAAGCGATCGAGATCGCCGCGCCGATGCCGCGCGATCCACCCGTGACGATTGCAACCTTGGTCATGCATTTCCCCTTTTTGAGATCGCCCTGTTGTCGGGCTTGGCAGGCACTTGATATGGGACGGGCGGCTAAAGCGCGTCGCCTGAAGTAAATTCAGGCACCGCGCTTAGCTGCTTATCTGGATGCATGTCGGCCTCCCAAAACCGCTACGCACTTTTGGGCGACATGCATTGACGCCGCCCGTTCGTTGATGTGTCAGAGTGCTTCCACGCACATGGCGACGCCCATGCCGCCGCCGATGCATAGGGTGGCGAGACCCTTCTTGGCGCCTCTGCGGCGCATCTCGTAAACCAGCGTGTTGAAGATGCGGGCGCCCGAGGCGCCGATCGGATGGCCGATGGCGATGGCGCCGCCGTTGACGTTGACGATCGAGGGATCCCAGCCCATGTCCTTGTTGACGGCGCAGGCCTGCGCCGCGAAAGCCTCGTTGGCCTCGACAAGGTCAAGATCGCCAACCGACCAGCCGGCCTTTTCCAGAGCCTTGCGCGAGGCGGGAATGGGGCCGGTGCCCATGATCGCCGGATCGACGCCGGCGGTTGCCCAGGACGCGATGCGCGCCAGCGGGGTGATGCCGCGCTTGATGGCTTCCGCTTCGCTCATCAGCAGCGCGCCGGCCGCACCATCATTGATGCCGGAGGCGTTGGCGGCGGTCACCGTGCCGTCCTTGTCGAAGGCCGGCTTCAGCTTGGTCATGGCGTCGAGCGTGGCGCCATGGCGGATGTATTCGTCCTGGTCGACGACGGTGTCGCCCTTCCTGCCCTTGATGGTGAAGGCGACGATCTCGTCCTTGAACTTGCCGGCCTTCTGCGCGGCCTCGGCCTTGTTCTGCGAGGCCAGCGCGAACTGGTCCTGATCGTCGCGGGTGATCTGGAACTGGCGGGCGACGTTTTCGGCGGTGTTGCCCATGTGGTAGCCGTTGAAGGCATCCCACAGCCCGTCCTTGATCATGGTGTCGATCATCTTGTAGTCGCCCATCTTGACGCCGGCGCGCAGGTGCTCGGCGTGCGGCGACAGCGACATCGATTCCTGGCCGCCGGCGATGATCACCTTGGCGTCGCCGGTGGCGATCTGCTGCATGCCGAGCGCAATGGCGCGCAGGCCCGAGCCGCAAACCTGGTTGAGGCCCCAGGCAGTGGTCTCCTTGGGCAAGCCGGCGATGATCGAGGCCTGCCGGGCCGGGTTCTGCCCTTGAGCGGCGGTCAGCACCTGACCGAGAATGACCTCGTCGACCTCGGCCGCTTCGACGCCGGCACGCGACAGCAATTCCTTGATGACGATGGCGCCCAGTTCATGGGCGGGCGTGGCGGCGAAAGCGCCGTTGAAGGAACCGACGGCCGTGCGCGCGGCGCTGGCAATGACGATGGAATCGGACATTTTGTTCTCCAGACCTCAAGCTGATGTTCTGTCGTTGAGGACTTTTCTTGCCCTTTCCCAACCTCAAGTCAAACCGGAAATCGGCATGGCGCCCATGCGTCGCAAGCAGGGCGCGCGTCGCCGTGCCGCTGGCCCGGCCGCTGCTGCGCAGCATATTTTGCCCGCTATGCAGCATTATGTGATCCCGCACTGCACAAACTGCTTGGAATTATGAGGCTTTTGCGCATATCCTCAAAAAGGGCGCAATCGTTACCGGCTGCTTACTCAGGCGCGCCGGTGTCCGGGGAGGAAGCAGATGGCCGCAAAAGACGATCCGATCATTATCAAGAAATACGCCAATCGCCGCCTCTACAATACGGGGACGAGCACGTATGTGACGCTCGAGGATCTGGCCGAGATGGTCAAGAAGGGCGAGGAATTCACCGTCCAGGACGCCAAGACCGGCGACGACATCACGCACCCGGTGCTGACCCAGATCATTTTCGAGCTTGAGAACAAGGATGGGCAGAACATGCTGCCGATCCCGTTCCTGCGCCAGCTGATCGCGTTCTACGGCGACCAGATGCAGATGATCGTGCCGAGCTTCCTCGAACAGTCGATGATCGCCTTCTCCAAGGAGCAGGAGCGGTTCCGCGAACAGATGAAGGGCGCCATCGGCAAGTCACCGCTCGACGTGATGAAGATGGCGACGCCGATGAAGGCGCTGGAAGAGCAGACACGCCGCAACATGGAAATGTTCCAGAACGCGATGCGGCTGTTCACGCCATTTCCGCCGGCGGGCTCGGCACCGGCCGCGCCCCCCGCCGAACCGGCCAGGAAGGAAACGCCTGAGAAGCCCGACGATCTGCAGCAGCTGAAGGACCAGATCGCGGCCATGCAGCGTAAACTCGACACGATGTCGTAAGCGCACGCGTCACGCGTTTACGGCAACAATCCCTCATAACGGCCGCGTGGCCGGATGATGTTGCCGCTCACCATCTGTTCGACCATATGCCCCGCCCAGCCGATGCTGCGTCCGAGCGCGAACAGCTGGAACGGCGCATCGCGCGGCAAGCCGAGGCTGCGCGTCAGCACGGCCAGGGCAAAATCGATGTTCGGTCGGGCGCCGGTCGCGGCAATGGCGGCGGCTACCAGCGACCGCAATGTCTCGTCGGTGTTGTCGATGGCCGCCAGAAGTGCCGTGGCTCGGGGGTCGCCCTCGGGATAGAGCTGATGGCCGAACCCCGGCAGTGGCCGGTCATGGCCGAGCCAGCGCCGGATCGCGGCATCGGCGCCGTGTCGTGCCGCATCTTCCGCGAGTTGCATCACCGCTTCGCCGGCGCCACCGTGGCGCGGGCCGGACAGTGTCGCCAGGCCCGCCAGCAGGCAAGCGGCGGGTGAGGCTCCCGTGGAGGCCGCGACGCGGGTGGCAAAGGTCGATGCGTTGAGTTCGTGGTCTGCGAGCAGCACAAGGGCGCGCCGGATCGCTTCCGCGCCGCCATCATCGACCGACCAGCCCCGCGCCAATCGCCGATGCACCGGATCCGGCCCCGGCAAGGCACCGAGGGCGCCGGCCAGCACGCCGATCGCGTGCGCGGCATCCGCGCATAGCGAGGCGGCGCTGCGTCCAAGCGAAGGCCGTCCCTGGCCGGCCAGCAGGGCAAGCTGCGCAAAGGCCGCGGCTCGACCGAGCTGGCTTGGCGCATCCGGCGCCGGCGCTTCGAAACGGACGGGTTTAGGCAGGGCCCAGAGCAGGGCGGCGGTCTCTTCCAGCGTGGCATGGTCGGACAGCGCAACGGCGTCCTGGCCCCGGTAGATGAGATGACCATGCCAAACGGTCGAAATCGCCGTCGCGATCGACGGCTCGCCCCAGGCGATGGCGCTTTCGGCGATGGCCGAGGGGCTGCGTCCGCGCGCCCGGCGGGTTGCCAGCGCCGCGATGTCGTCGGCGCGATATTCGCTGCGGCGCGGATCGGCACGGTCCGGGCGCATGCCGATGCGCCCGCGGCTGACATAGGCGTAGAGCGTCTGCGGCCTCACCCGAAGCCTTTCCAGCGCCTCTTCTCGCGACAGCCATTCGGACATATCGAGCCCCCTGATATTGATTCTATTGATCAAGATTGATGCTTGGGTTGTCCACTCTTATCTCCCATCGGGAAAAGCTTCAAGGAGACAAGGTCATGGCGAATGGGCTCGATGATGTGGTGGCGGCTGAAACCGTGCTGTCGGACGTGGATGGTCTGGGCGGCCGCCTGACGATCCGTGGCCATTCCCTGCCGGAACTCGCCGGGCGATGGAGCTATCCGCAGGTCGTGCATCTGCTGCTGGACGGGTTCTTCGACGATTTGCCTGGTGACGCCGATCTGGCGGCGAGATTGGGCAAGGCGCGTGTCGAGGCGTTCGATCGGCTCCTGCCTTCGCTGCCCCTGCTGGCACCGCTTGACGTCTATAGCGCCATGCGCGCCGGCATGGCGCTGCTGCCGGATGGCGAGACGCTGGAGGATGCCTTGCTGCTGATCGCGGCACCCGCCGTGCTGACGCCGGCGCTCCTGCGTCTGGGACGCGGCGAACAGCCGATCGCTCCAGACAGCAAGGCCGATCATGCCGCCGACATGTTGCGGATGCTGAGGGGTTCCGATCCTTCGCCTGATCTTGCCAAGGCGCTCGACACCTATCTGGTGACCGTCTGCGACCACGGCCTCAATGCCTCGACTTTCGCCACCCGCGTCGTCGCTTCGACATTGGCCGGCCTGACATCGTCGGTGCTGGCCGGGCTCGGCGCGCTCAAAGGGCCGCTGCATGGCGGCGCGCCCGGCCCGGTGATCGAAATGCTCGATGCCATCCAGGCGCATGGCGACGCGGCCGTCTGGCTGCGCGACGAGATCGCGCATGGCGAGCGCATCATGGGGTTCGGCCATCGTATCTACCGCGTGCGCGATCCGCGCGCCGATGTGCTGAAGGCAGTGGTCCGGCAGCTCGGCGGCGAGGGCGAGACCGGCCGCCGGCTGGCCTTCGCCGAGACTGTCGAGCAAACGGCGCTCGAGGTGCTTCGGATAGCCAAGCCGCAGCGCTCGCTGCAGACCAACGTCGAGTTCTACACGGCACTGGTGCTGGAAGCGGCGGGTTTCCCGCCGCGATCCTTCAGCAATGTCTTTGCCGCCGGGCGCGTCGCCGGCTGGGTCGCGCATGCGCGCGAGCAGCAGACGACCGGACGCCTGATCCGTCCGCAGTCACGCTATGTCGGCCCGGTGCCGGACCTCGTCGCCTAGTCTCCATGCCGGTTTCGAACCGAACGCCTCTTCGCGTTGAAGCGGAGGGGCTTTCGGCGTGCCTGAAAATTTCATGTGATCACGCGACCGTGTTCGTGTTCTTGCCTTGGTCCATCCTTATATGCTGCACTGCAACATAAACTGCCGGCAACCGCTTCCTTCCGACCACGTTGGGGCAGGCTGGAGCATCAGGATGACAGGAACGCCATGACGAAGAACGGCAAGGCGGAGGAAAAGAAGAAAATCAATATCGCCCTTCAGGGCGGCGGCTCGCACGGGGCTTTTTCCTGGGGCGTGCTTGATCGGCTGCTGGAGGATGGGCGGCTGGAGATCGCGGCTGTGTCCGGCACCAGCGCCGGCGCCATGAACGCGGTGGCGCTGGCCGATGGCTTTGTCAGAGGCGGGGTCGAGGGCGCGCGCAAGAAGCTCGACGATTTCTGGCGCGCCGTGGCGGCGAAGGGTCGCTTCAGCCCGGTGCAGCGCATGCCCTGGGATGTCGCCTGGGGCAACTGGTCGATCGAGAACACGCCGGGCTACGTCTTCTTCGACACCATGTCGCGAGTGTTCTCGCCCTATGTCGCCAACCCGCTCGGCCTCAATCCGTTGCGCGACGTGGTGGCGCGGGAGATCGATTTCGGCAATGTTCGCGCCTGCAAGTCGATGGAACTGTTCATCTCCGCCACCAATGTCGAGACAGGACAATTGCGGGTCTTTTCCGATGGCGAGATCGACCTCGACACGGTGATGGCCTCCGCCTGCCTGCCGCAACTGTTCCGGGCCGTCGAGATCAAGGGCGTGCCCTATTGGGATGGCGGCTATGGCGGCAATCCGGCGCTCTATCCGTTCTTCAAGACGGCGGCGACCGAGGACGTGCTTCTGGTGCAGATCAACCCGGTGGTGCGCGAGGGGACGCCGAAAAGCGCCAACGAGATCCAGAACCGCATCGACGAGATCACTTTCAATGCCGGGCTGCTGCGCGAATTCCGCTCGATCGCCTTCGTCAAGGAACTGATCGCCGCCGGCCGGCTGCCGCATGGCGAATACCGCGACATCCGCATGCACCGCATCGATGCCGACGAGGCGTTCAAGGACCTGTCGGCATCATCCAAGATCAACGCCGAATGGGCGTTCCTGACCTATCTGCGCGACCTCGGCCGCACCGCCGCCAGCGACTGGCTGGAGGAGAACTACGACGCCGTCGGCAACCATGCGACGCTCGATCTCTCGGGCGAACTGGACGACGGTTTCAAGCCGGTGCGCGGCCCGGCACCCGGTCGGCGGGTCAAGGAATTCCTTGCCGCACGCAAGACCCCGGAAGCAGAACGCCGCCGGGCCTGAACCCGTCGGCCGCCAAAGAGCGCGATAGCCGTGCCGCCGGCCGGCACTGCCCGGCTGTCGCGTGAAGGGTGCCGGATCGATCAGGACCATCGGCGCGGTTTTCCGGAAATCCGCGTAGCGTCCGTGGACAATGGGCAAGTGACAACCAGCGCGTGTGAGGATCGCATCATCATGCTGACGCCTGCTGCCACCGACACGCCCATGCTGCCGCGCACCGTCGCGCGCTACCGCCGGGAAATGATGAGCGGAACGGTCGGCACCGCGCTTGCGAATGGGACGGAGTTTCCGCAGCCGCGCTGTGGTCAGTGCCATGTCGCTGGCTTCGGGCCGCGGTGATCCGACACAGCCATTGCCGGGCTCACTGACGCTCTTGATGGCAGGCTAAACGTCGACGGACTGGCTTGCCGCAATCCAAACTTGGCTGGCGTGACCTGCTATTTCACAAGCAATTCCAATGGATTGGTCGGGATCGCCGCCGACGGAATCGGATAGCGTTCGCCGATCGGACATGATCTGGCCCGTCGGTCGAAATCCGCATCCCGATCAAAAACCCGCGCAGGATGGCGACGGTTCCGCGGGAATGTGGTGCTGCCCCGTTGGCAATGACAGAGCGGTCATTCGGGCCGGCGATGAGGGGGCGGATCGTGACCCGGCTGTATGTCGGTTGAGCAGGTATTTTAGCGGATCAAGAACAGTATCGCGGTGGCCACACCTTGTCCGGCTACGCAATGCTGCTGCAACTTTCGCACTATATCGCGGTGCAACTTTGATGTAGAAGCGCGCTCGCCGATCACGGCAAATTGAACACGGTCAGGCGCGCACCCATATCGGCGACGCGCCCGCGCTGCGGAGGCGCGGTGCTGGCCGAACCCGCAACGGAAAAACGACGATGCCTAAAATCAGGTTTCACAAGCTTGCAGCCATTGTTGTGCTCATTGGTTTCGCTGCCTGGATGGCGACAGGCGAGTTCTCGTCTGTCGGCAGCGTAGCGGCCAACAAGGCCAAGGCAGCCGAAGTCGACCAGGGCAAGGCGCCGGATGCGAGCAAGGCGAAGACGTCAGAAGTCGAGCCGAAAGCGACGCTGCGCACCGTCGCGGTGGTGACGCCGCCGCGCAAGACCTATGCGCGCGCCATCCGTATCTCCGGGCTGACCGAGGCCGACAAGCGCGCGGTGCTTGCAACCCGCGTCGCCGGCGTCATCGACAAGCTGCCGGTGAAGCAGGGCCAGCACGTCAAGACGGGCGATCTGGTTCTGATGCTGGCGGCGGAGGAAAAGATCTCGATGGTCGACAACGCCAAGCAGCTTGTGGCGCAGCGCAAGGCCGAGCTCGATGCGGCCGAGCGGCTGGCCAAGACCGGCAATTTGCCCAAGCTGCAGCTCGACACCGCCCGTTCCAATCTGACCCAAGCGCAATCCCAGCTGGATACCGCGCAGGCCGAACTCGATCGCAACGAAGTCAAGGCGCCGTTCGACGGCGTCATCGACCGGGTGCCGGTGGAACTCGGCAGCTCCGTCATGCAGGGCGGCGAAGTGGCAACCATCCTCAAGCTTGATCCGATCATCGCCCGTGGCGAGATCAGCGAGCGCGATCTCGGCTACCTGAAGCTCGGTGACAAGGCCAGCGTTCGGTTGGTCAACGGCCAGACCGTCGAAGGCACCGTGCGCTACATCAGCCGCGATGCCTCGTCGGCGACCCGAACCTTCCGCGTCGAAATCGCCATCCCCAATGCCGATGGCAGCGTTCCCGCCGGCATGACCGCGGAGATCGGTCTCAGCGCCTTGCCGACCGACGCGATCATGCTGCCGCGCTCGGTGGTGACGCTCGGCGACAAGGGCGATCTGGGCATCCGCGCCGTCGACAAGGACAACAAGGTCGTGTTCTACCCGATCGATCTGGTCGACGACACGCCGACCGGTCTTGTGCTTGGCGGCATCCCCGCCGACGCGCGCATCATCGTCGCCGGTCAGGAACTGGTGAAGGAAAGCGATGTGGTTAAGCCGGTCGAGGCCGACCAGGCGACCATCAACAAGCTGATTGGCGAAGCCACCGCCGGTACCCAGTAGCGCGACGTCAGCGCGCCGGACTTGTCCGGCGCCTGGTCAGTTCGCCGCTCCCGAAGAAAACAGCAGGTCCAATTCATGGATATCGTCAGACTCGCAATCAACAATGCCCGCCTGACCATCTCGGTGCTGGTCTTCCTTCTGCTTGCCGGCTGGGTCGCCTATCAGTCGACGCCGAAGGAAGCGGAACCCGACGTTCCGATTCCGATGATGTATGTCAGCCTGATCTACCAGGGCATTTCGCCGGAGGATTCCGAACGGCTCCTCTTGCGCCCCATGGAAAGCAAGCTGAAGAGCCTGAAGGGCCTCAAGGAAATGCGCTCGGCTGCCTTCCAGGGCGGCGGCTATGTGCTGGTCGAGTTCCAGCCGCAGACCAATCTGGCAACGGCGCTGCAGGATACGCGCTCCAAGGTGCAGGACGGCAAGGCCGACCTGCCCCAAGCGGCCGAGGAGCCTGTCGTCACCGAGGTCAACGTTTCCGAATTTCCAGTGCTCGTCGTCACCTTGTCCGGCGAATTGCCTGAACGCGTGCTGGCGGCCGCGGCGCGCGAGCTGCGTGACCGCATCGAGGAAGTGCCCGGCGTTCTCGAAGGCTCGCTGCAGGGCTCCCGCGACGATCTCGTCGAGGTCGTGATGGATCCGATGAAACTGTCTTCCTACGGCCTGCAGCTCGATCAGCTCATCGGCGCCGTCGGCGCTTCCAACAGCCTTGTCGCCGCCGGCAATATCGAAGGCTCGCAGGGTAAGTACGCCGTCAAGGTGCCGTCCCTGATCGAGACGCCCGAGGATGTGGCGGCGCTGCCGGTGGTTGCCGGCCCCAACGCCGTGGTGCAGGCAAAGGACATCGCGACGATCCGTTCGACCTTCGCCGACGCCACGACGATCACGCGCCTCAACGGCAAGCCGGCCATCGCAATCGAGGTCAAGAAGCGCATCGGCGCCAATCTGATCGACACGCTCACCAAGGTGAGGGAGGTGTCCGACACCTTCGTCAAGACGATGCCCGAGGGGATGCACGTCACCTACACGCAGGACAAGTCTGTCTTCGTCAACCAGCTGCTCGGCGATCTGCAGAACCACGTGATGATCGCCGTCATCCTGGTGTTCATCGTCATCCTCTACGCACTGTCCGGCCGTGCCTCGCTGCTGATCGGCCTCGCCATTCCATCGTCCTTCCTCATCGGCATCCTGCTTCTGGCGATGATGGGCTACACGATCAACATGATCGTGCTGTTCAGCCTCATCCTCGCGGTCGGCATGCTGGTCGACGACGCCATTATCGTCACCGAATTCGCCGAACGGCGCATGAGCGAGGGCATGCCGAAGCAGGAAGCCTTCGCGCTCGCCGCCAAACGCATGGCAGGTCCCGTCATCGCCGCGACCATGACGCGCATCGCTGCCTTCTCGCCGCTGCTTTTCTGGCCGGGCATTATCGGCGATTTCATGAAGTACATGCCGATCACCCTGATCGTCACGCTCTCGGCCTCGATGCTTTATGCCCTGGTCTTCGCGCCGACGCTGGGCTGTATCTTCGCCAAGGCGCCGGAGCATCACGAGGATGACAATCGCGACGGTTGGTATATGGCCGTCGTCAAGCAGGCTGTGCGCTTCCCCATCACCGTGATGGTGCTCACCGTCGTTCTTCTGGCCGGTATCTTCGTTGGATATTCGAAATATGGCGCCGGCGTCGAGTTCTTCCCGAGTGTGGAACCGGATTACGGACTGCTCTACGTGCATGCCCGCGGCAACCTTTCGCTGGCCGAAATGGATACGGCGACCAAGATCGCCGAAAATCGTCTGCTCGGCTGGCCGGGGGTGAAGTCCGTCTATACCCGGGTCGGCAAGTCCCAGGGCGGCGGCCAGGATGTGCCCGAGGACGTCGTCGGCGTCATCCAGTACGAGTTCATCGACTGGCGCGAGCGCAAATCGGCCAACCAGATCCTGAACGATCTGCGCGGCGTCATGGCCGGCATTCCCGGCGTCGACGTCGAGGTTCGCGTGCCGGAAGCCGGCCCGCCGACCGGCAAGCCGATCCAGATCAGGCTTTCGGCCGTCGATCCGAAGGGGTTGGACGAGAAGGCGCGCGCGGTGGCGGCGCGCATCGCCAAGGTGCCCGGCGTCATCGACGTTTCCGACGGCTTGCCGCCGCCCGGCGTCGACTGGGCGCTCGAGGTCGACCGTGCCAAGGCCGCCCAGTATGGCATCAGCCCGACATCGGTTGGCACCGTTGTGCAGCTCGTCACCAACGGTCTGAAGCTGTCGGAATACCGGCCCGCCGGCGCCGACAAGGCGGTCGACATCCGCCTGCGCTTGCCGGAGGACCGGCGCACGCTGTCGACCCTCGACGAGCTCAGGGTGCAGACTTCGCAGGGATCGGTGCCGATCTCCAACTTCGTCGTCCGTAAGGCGAAGCCGAGCGTCGGCGTCCTCAACCGCATCGACGGCGCCCGCACCGTGGTGGTTCAGGCCAACGTCGCCGCCGGCGCCCAGGTGGCGGCGGTACAGCAGGAGGTCACCAAGGCCGTCGCCGACATGAACCTCGGCAGCGGCATCCGCTGGAAGCTGGCCGGCTCGAACGAGGACAGCGCGGAAGCCAGCGCCTTCCTCAGCAAGGCTTTTGGCGCCGCGATCTTCCTGATCTTCCTGGTGCTGCTGGCGCAGTTCAACAAGTTCACCAGCGTCTGGCTGGTGCTGTCCTGCGTCGTCATGGCGACGATCGGCGTGTTCCTCGGGCTGCTGATAACAGGCGAGACATTCGGCATCGTCATGTCGGGAATCGGCGTCATCGCGCTCGCCGGCGTGGTGGTGAACAACAACATCGTGCTGATCGACACTTATGACCGGCTGCGCGAAGAGGGTTGGGACAAGATGGACGCCGTGCTGCAGACCTGTCGCGAGCGTGCGCGACCGGTGGTGCTGACCGCGGTGTCGGCGATCCTGGGTGTGCTGCCGATCGCCTTCGGCCTCGGGCTGGAAATCTTCCATCACGAGACGACGATCAACGCACCGTCGACGCAGTGGTGGATCTCGCTGTCCTCGGCGATCGTCTTCGGCCTGTCCTTCGCCACCATCCTGACGCTGGTGGTGACGCCGTCGATGCTGATGGTATTCACCCGCGCCAAGGTGAAGCCTGGCGCCAAGCGCGGCTGGTTCGGCCGGCTGTTCCGGCGCGGCAAGGGCGAGATCCCATCGGACGCGCCGACAGCGGAGGCGGCCTCCGAGCCGGCCATCGCCTTCCCGAAGGCCGCCGAATAGGCAGGCTTGCCGATCTGACCGGCAAAGGCCGCACGGAACATCCGGGCGGCCTTTTGCATTTTGTCCTCACGAGCAATGCGAAGCATCGTCTCGGGAGCAATGCAGAGCGGGGATTTCGTCATGCCGATCATCACCATTGTCATCATCGTCCTGATCCTTGTGCTTATCGGCGCGGTGCCGGCCTGGCCGCATTCGCGCTCCTGGGGGTATGGACCTTCGGGCATAGTCGGTGTGGTGCTGGTGGTGGTTCTGGTGCTGCTTTTGATGGGGCGGCTCTGAGCCGCCTTTCGGCTGGCGAAGAGGCGTGGGGGGCTTGGCCCGCCAACCTCATTCAGGCGGCGTGCGAATGGCCATTCGCGGTGGCGACGCCGATATCCTCAAGGGCCTCGGCGACAGCCTGATCGAGCGGCGTATGGGGTATCTCACCGATGATGCCCTCCAGCCGCGTCGAGGCCAGCCGATGCGGTTCGAAACGCAGATAGGACATCGAGACGATCTCGCGCCACATTGCCACGAACGGGCTGCCGGCGCGCAGAACCCACCACGCCATCGCGCTCATCTTCAGCGGCCGGCCGAGTGCTTTCTCGGCGGCGGCCTTGATTTCCAGATCGGTGACCGCGTGGCCGGGAAAGTTCAGCGCCTCGTAGGAGCCGAGCTTGTCGAGATTGCGCGCCAGCGCCACGAAGCCCACGGCGAAGTCTGGCAAATAGGCCCATTCATGCACGAGGTCGGCCGGGCCGGGCGCGGTGTAGATGCCCTTGGTCATCTTGGCGGCGACGACCAGGTCGAACCACGAGCCGCTGCCGGTGCCGCCGAAAAAGTCGCCGGCCCGCAGAAGAATGGTTCGGACCCGGCCTGCCTCGGCTTCGTTCCGGAACAGCTCCTCCATGGCACAGCGGATGCGGCCCTTCTCGGTCGTCGGATGGAACGGCGTGTCCTCCGATATCACCGCCGGCATCGGCGAACCGTAATTGTAGATGGTACCGGGAAAGAGATGCAGCGCGTTGTTCGCATAACAGGCGGCCATGACGTTCTGCGCCATCGGCAAGCACTTGCTCCAGTCGGTGTAGATCGGGCTGAGTACATTGAAGATGATATCGACACCCTCGGTGGCGAGGATCAGCGACTGACGGTCCAGCGCATCGCCGGCGACCGCCGTGGCGCCTTTGAGCTCGGCCGGCACCTTGCCTGTACGGGTGACGGCGCGAACGTCGAAGCCGGCGTCGATGAAGGCTTTGGCAACCACGCGGCCGAGCCGGCCATTGGCGCCGAGAATTGCGATCTTGGTCATGTCGGTACTCCTGGTTGGTGATTGCAGTCCGCATCGGTGTTTGCAGGTCGAATATGATCGTCCCACAGATGAATTGAAATCGACCATGAACGTAGGTTTGATATTCATTATTGAATGGAAACTGTCGACTGGAACCTTCGTCACGGTCGCCGGAACGGGCAGCCTGTCGGCCGCAGCGCGAAAACTTGTCCGCCAGCCAGCCGACGTTTGGCCGTCACATCGGGGAGTTGGAGCGGCGCTGGGCGTCACGCTGTTTCGGCGTGGGCGAAGAGGCTATGCGCTCACGGAAGCCGGGGCCACGCTGTTCGAACGCGGCAAGGCGGTCAGCGAGCAGGCGAGTGGGAAGCGGTGCGGACGGGAAACGGTATCGGCCTCGGCCAGCAACGGCTGGCCGAGCGGGATCCGCTGGTGGAGAAGGTGCTGCCCGGCCTGCCGCCGCCGAACCTGCCGATGTGGCTCGCCATGCATCGCGATGTGCGCGGCAGCGTGCGCATCCGCCGCGTGGCGGATTTTCTCGATGAGGAACTGAAGCGCTATTCGGCGGGTGCGGGCGCGAATTCGGCCCGATGAGCCAGTCCGGCCATCAGCAACACGACGATCAGCAAGCCCGACATGGCGATGAAGATCGGGCCGAAGCTGAAATGCTCGGCGACGAAGCCGATCGCCGACGGCGCCACCAGAATGCCGGAATAACCCATGGTGGTGACGACGCTCATGCCGGTGCCCGACGACATGCCTTCCTGGTTACCGCCGGCCGAAAAGATGATCGGCACCATGTTGGCGATGCCGAAGCCGCAAAGCGCAAAGGCCGCGATGGCGAGCCAGGGCGAGGGCGACAGGCCGGCGACCAGCATACCGGCGGCGGCGATAATGGCCGAGCCGCGCAGTGTCGTCACCGCGCCGAAACGGTTGCGCACGCCATCGCCGAAGAAACGCATGATCGCCATGACGCCGGAGAAGGCGGCGTAGGCGAGACCGGCAACGGCAAGGTCGGCGCCGAGTTCCTGCCGCAGATACAGCGCCGCCCAGTCGAGCACGGCACCTTCGGAAATCATCGTCAGCAGCGCCATCAGGCCGACCAGGTAGACCAGCGGGTTCGCAGGCAAGGTGAATTTGTGATGCTCGGCAGCCTGCGGCTTATGTTCGGCCACGACATGAGGCACCGCCGCCGCGATTGCCGCGAAGGCAAGCGCCGTCACCACCGCGGCGTGGGCGAGATGGCCATAATTCTGGATGGCGAAGCCGCCAAGCGCTCCACCGGCGAAGCCGCCGAGACTCCAGAAGCCGTGCGAGGAGGACATGATCGCGCGGGACAATTTTCGTTCGACGACCACCGCGTTGGCGTTCATGGCGACATCCATGCCGCCGATCGAGCCGCCAAAGATGAACATGGCGATGGCCGCCAGCGGCACGTTGGGCGCCAGCGCCACGACCAGCAGGCCAAGGCTGCCGCAGAGGCCGAACCAGCGCAGCACGGTGCGAGAACCGTGTTTCGAAATCAGGTGGCCGCACCAGGTCATCGCGGTGACCGCGCCGGCGCCGAACAAAAGGATCAGCAGGCCGAGCGTGAATTTCGAGATGTCCAGCCGGGTCAGGAACACCGGGATCTGCGGCGCCCAGCTGCCGGTCAGGAAGCCATTGGCAAGGAAGATGGCGGCCACGGCCCATCGCCCGCGAATGGCAGTCTGCGAGGCGTGCGACGCGTTCATGAGGCGAATCCGGTCAGAAAATGGCTTTGCGCGGCAAATTAGATCGATTCAATTTTCAGTCAAGCACCGCGTTAAAGGAAGTGTTTGGACCAAAGGAGCGCCGAGGGTCGGTTTCGTTCGAGGCAGGCTGCGGCGTTGGAGGTTGGCAGAAACGCCTCTCCGTTCGTCATCCTCGGGTCTGCGCTGCGTCGCTCCGTTCCTGGCTCCGCCCGTGGGTGACGAAGCCGCGGAAGCGTTCGCTAGTGGTCCTTGGGACGCCTCGCTTCGAACTCGGCCTTTTTGGCATCCGAAGCTTCGGTTTGATTGAGCGCCTGCCAGTCGGCATAGGGCATGCCGTAGATGATCTCGCGCGACTGGTCCTTGGAGAGGTCGACGCCCTCGGCATTCGCCGCTTCGCGATACCAGTTCGACAGGCAGTTGCGGCAGAAGCCGGCAAGGTTCATCAGCTCGATGTTCTGCACATCGCTGCGTTCTCTGAGATGCTCGACCAGCCGGCGAAAGGCCGCGGCCTCGAAGTCGCGCTTCTGCTGGTCGTTGAGTTCGGTCATTGCAACCTCCTTACGGCTCACACCGGCCCGGTGCGCGAGCCGAATTGCCTGACCACATGTATATCGGCACGGCGATCGATGGCGTCAACGATCGGGGCCAGGCGCTCGGCCCACGCGATCGCACCTTTCTGGTCAGATATCAGGTCCTGACGAATCTCGATGAGCGCGTGGGCATAGCCGTTGACGATGGCATGCTTGAACATGGTGTCGCCGCGCAGCGCGCCGTCATAAGGTTCATTGTCGCCAACGACCAGGGTGCTATCCTGCGCGAGCATATCGATCAGTGGCCGCGCAACCCGGTCGTCCCGATCCCACAGGATACCGACGTGCCAGGGACGCTGGATCCCTTGCATGACCGGCGTGAAGGAATGCACCGAAAAAATGAACGGCGCCTGCCCGGAAACCTGCGCGACCGAAGCGATCATGGCGGCGACGGCGTCGTGATAAGGCCGGTAGAAGCGGTCGAGCCGTCTTTCGCGCTCCTCCGGCGCCATGGGATAGTTTCCCGGCACCATCGTGCCGTCATAGAGCTGGCGAATGAGGGTCGGATCGTCCTCGCCGCGATTGGGATCTATCAGCAGCCTCGAGAAATTGGCGATCACCGCGGGCACATCGAGCAAGGCGGCGAGCTCGCGCGTCACCGCCTCGACGCCGATGTCATAGGCGATATGGCGGTCGAACTCGGCAGCCGGCAGGCCGAGGTTGCCATAGTCGTCGGGCAGGTCGCGGCGGGCATGATCGGCCAGGAGCACGATGCCTCGCTTGCGGTCGCCCTCGACGAGGTCGAAGGGCGCGAAAACTGTGGATCGGGTCATTGGCGGGAAATGGTCTGTTCGCTGGCTTCCGGGGAGGGTGCTATCGTCATTCCACGAAGACGACGCGTGCGCAATGCCGTTGTTTGGCCAAGGTTTCCGCCGAAATCTGGCAAGGGGCGACGGAAAGTGCGCCGGGAGCCTTCCTAAATCGATTGGAATTGGTAAAAACGGCGCGTTGACATGCGCTCGGACTTTTCCGAAAAGGGGCGCAGAGAGATGCAGATGTGGTTCTTGAGGGGTTTTGGAATAGGTTCCGCCGGCAGGCAGCGCATGCGCCCTGCCTTTGCCATGCCGCTCCTGATCCTGACCGTCGGCATGTCGGCAATGGTCATGGCCTCGCCGGCACGCGCCGATTTCCGCGTCTGCAACGCCACGCAGAACCTGGTCGGCGTCGGCATCGGCTATCGTGCCAAGGCCGGCTGGATCACCGAGGGCTGGTGGCACATTGAAGGATCGAGCTGCAAGACGTTGATCGAAGGGCCGCTGTCATCAAGGTTTTACTATCTTTATGCAGAAGACGCCGAGCGTGGTGGACGCTGGGACGGCCCGATCAACATGTGCGTGGCTGAAAAAGAGTTCAAGATCGCCGGCGTAAACGACTGCGTCGCCCGGGGTTTCCAGCGCGCCGGATTCCAGGAATATGACACGGGCGAGCAGGCAAGCTGGATGGTCCAGCTGACCGATGAGCCCGCAACGGGAGGCGCCCCAGCCACCCCGGGAATCAATAGTCAATGAGACGTAGCCGCAAGGTCAAGATCCTAGCCACAATCGGCCCCGCCTCCTCCTCCGAGGAGATGCTGAAGAAATTGTTCGAAGCGGGCGCCGATGTGTTCCGCATCAACATGAGCCACACCGACCACGAGCTGATGCGCACGCTGGTGGGCCGCATCCGCGCCGTCGAGGAAAAGGTTGGCCGGCCGATCGGCATCCTGGCCGACCTGCAAGGCCCCAAGTTGCGCGTCGGCAAGTTCGCCAATGGCAAGGAAGTGCTGACATCAGGCCAGACCTTCACGCTTGACGACAATCCCGAACCGGGCAATTCGACCAGGGTCTATCTGCCGCATCCGGAGATACTGAGTTCGGTCGAGGCCGGTCACCGGCTTTTGATCGATGATGGCAAGCTCGAACTGAAGGCGGTGAAGAGCAACGGCAAGTCGATCGTCTGCACTGTCGTCGCCGGCACCACGATTTCCGATAAGAAGGGCGTCAGCCTGCCCGATACCGACCTGCCGGTCGGCGCGTTGACCGAGAAGGACCGCAAGGATCTCGACGCCGTGCTCGCCACGGGCGTCGACTGGGTCGCGCTGTCCTTCGTGCAGCGGCCGGAGGATCTGGCGGAAGCGCGCAAGATCGCGCGTGGCCGGGCTCTGATCATGGCCAAGATCGAAAAGCCGCAGGCCGTCGCCAGGCTGGCCGAGATCATCGAGCTGTCCGACGCCCTGATGGTCGCCCGCGGCGACCTCGGCGTCGAGATGCCGCTGGAAGCGGTGCCCGGCATCCAGAAGCAGATCACGCGCGCCGCGCGGCGCGCCGGCAAACCGGTGGTGATCGCCACGCAGATGCTGGAATCGATGATCACCGCGCCGGTGCCGACCCGCGCCGAAGTATCCGACGTTTCGATCGCCGTCTTCGAGGGTGCCGACGCCATCATGCTGTCGGCCGAATCGGCGGCGGGCGCCTACCCCGTGGAAGCGGTGGCGATGATGAACCGCATCGCCACCAAGGTCGAAACCGACCCGACCTATGCCGGCATCATCAACGCGCAGCGCTCTGAGCCCGAAGCGACCGGGGCGGACGCGATTTCGCTGGCCGCCCGCGAAATCGCCGAAACGCTGAAACTGTCGGCGATCATCACCTATACCGCGTCCGGCACCACCGGGTTGCGCGCGGCGCGCGAACGGCCGCAGGTGCCGATCGTGGCCCTGTCGCCGATCGTCAACACGGCCAGGCGGCTGTCGCTGCTGTGGGGCACGCATTGCGTGGTCTCGCCCGATGCCACCGATCTCGACGACATGGTCAACCGCGCCTGCCGCATTGCGCTGGAAGAAGAATTCGGCAAGCCGGGCGACCGCGTCATCATCACCGCCGGCGTGCCGTTGCGGACTCCGGGATCGACCAACATGCTGCGCATCGCCTATGTCGGATCGGAAGCAGCCGGCCGGTAAGCCCAGCCCTTCCTGACGGAAGCATATCCCGCGCCCTGTGCGTAGCTCACTGTGGCTGCGATGCAACAGAGGCTTGGACAATGGTCCTGGCCTCTGTCTGGACAAGGACTTGCCGCGATCGCCTCTACAAGACGCGGTGAAGTGGCGTTAACAGTCGCCCTATCCGCCAGCATCTCCCATTTTGAAAGTGTACTTCAATGTCATCTCTCGTTTCGCGCCGGTCGCTGCTGACCGGGCTGTCGCTTGTCGGCGTTTCGGCGATCTCGGCCTGTGCCCAGATGCCCAGACAGCCGATCAGCGCGGCCAGTTCCTTCAATCCCGCGCCGCTTGAGCCGACACCGGAAAAGACGCCGATCGAACAAGCCGCGCCTGAAATCATGGTCCCGGCGTCGCCCGACTATACAAGCATGTACAGCGCGGTCGGGGATGGCGGCCATGCGTTGCCGGCGATACCCTTCACCAAGGTCGACGAACGGTTTCTGCGGCAGATGGTCGACGATCCGACGGGCGAGAAACCTGGAACGATCGTGGTCAATACGACCGACAAATTCCTCTACTTGGTGCTCAAGGATGGCAAGGCCATGCGCTATGGCGTCGGTCTGGGTCGCCAGGGCTATTCCTGGAAGGGACGCGCGATCGTCCAGTGGAAACGCAAATGGCCGACCTGGACGCCGCCTTCGGCGATGATCCGCCGGGATCCGAAGCTGGAAAAATGGCGCCAGGGCATGGAGCCCGGCGTCAGCAACCCGCTCGGATCTCGCGCCCTCTACATCTTCAAGGATGGCGTCGACACGCTTTACCGCATTCACGGGTCGCCGGATTGGAAGTCCATCGGCAAATCCGCTTCATCCGGCTGCGTACGCATGTTCAACCAAGACGTCATGGACCTCTATGAACGCGTTCCCTCCAAAACCCCGCTGCTGGTCATTTAGCTTGTGGCGCCGCCTGCTCGTTCGCCCAGCAGCTAGGGACAGGCCTCAAGTCGGTGCGAGTTCAGCTTGGGGTTCCCTGATGTCGGCACATGTATCGGCGCCATAGGCATCGCCGGCGATCCGGGCCTCCACCATCCTGGCCATCGCCTTGAGATCGATATCCTTGCCGGCGACCTTCTCGACAGCCCCGACGACGAGGTCGGGGGCGATCCAGTCTGGCTTGTGGCCGAGATTGCCTACCCAGACGAGTTCGGCGCCGGCGATGTCGCGCACCAGGCCGACGGAATGGATCCGCGCGTAGACGACCTTGTCGCGGTCGCCTGAGATGACCACGGTCGGCGCCTTGATCTCGTTGTAGCGCGGTGCGGCGCAGAGCGCATAGCGGTAGAGCCCGGCAACATCGCTGGCATTGGCGCGGAAGGCCGCTGGCCGCAGCACCAGCGGGATCGACGCCTTGTCGATATAGCCGTCCGGCACCTTGTTCGGCGAGAAGACGCAGGTCGTGGCATCGGCAATCCGCAGTGTTCCGGCGGGATAGGTCAGCGTTTCGGAGAACAGCCGGCCGATCACCGGAAGCATGGTCAGGTCGTAGTACCAGGATGTCGCGCCGCCCGGCCACGGATGGGTCGCCGGCGCCAGGAAGATCAGTCCGAGCGTCCTGTCGGGATGTTCGCGGCCGAATGCCGATGTCACCACGCCGCCAAAGGAATGGCCGACGATGATTGCCTCGCGGATGCGCAGATGATCCATCAGCGCGGCGAGGGTATTGGCCTGCGCCGACGGGTCTTCATTGGTGCCCGGTCCGCGCCCGGACCAGCCGAATCCCGGCCGGTCGAAGAACAGCATTTCGGCGCGGCCTTCCAGCATCGGCCTCAGCGGCAGCATCTGATCCCTGAGATTGGCGCTGGCGCCATGGATGAAGACGACCGGCGGCAGGTCCGCATCGGCGGGGGCGGGAATATGGACGTAGTGAATACGGGCGCCGCCGATGTCGGCGAATTCACCGATGGATGGATTACGGCGTTCGATCAGCCACGAGCCGATCCGGGTAACGCCGACAAGGGCAAAGACGAGTGCGAAAAGGAAGGCGAACGCGGCGTTAAGAAGGTTCATGGGGATATACGGGTGGAGAAGGGAACAGGCAGTAGGGCAGTAGGGCAGTAGGGCAGTAGGGCAGTAGGGCAGTAGGGCAGTAGGGCAGTAGGGCAGTAGGGCAGTAGGG
>NZ_VFVX01000043.1:0-31524 GCF_006442395.1 Mesorhizobium sp. B2-3-5
TGGAAAGGATTGCCAGCGGGTATAGGTCAACTACCTGGAAACAAAGACAGATCTCAATCACTTGGATTCCGCCTCTGGCATCATCACCTTGCTAAGGTGTTGTCGCAGCTGAAAAATCAGCAAAATTATATGCTTATGACTACCCGAGTGCTGCACAGGGGTGTTACACATGGTCCTTGCTATGAGCCGTCCTGTCAAACATCGTAAGACCGGCGTTTACTGGTTTCGAAAGCGCGTTCCGGCTGACGTCGCCGCGTTAACAGGCCGCAAAGAAGTCAACAAGACTCTTGGAACGAAATATCCGGACATAACGAAGCGAAATACGCAGAAGTATTCGTGGAGTTCGAAGCTGATTGTGATCGGATTCGGGTCAGCGCCGAGCGTGGGGAACTGAAAGAGCAACTTACCGAGACGATCGAGCGCCCAAAACGCCCAATCACGGACCGCGAGGCGCACTCTCTCACCCAGATTGTTCACGATGAATGGCTTGCAAAATTCTATGAAAATCCCAGCGAGGGGCCGTCAGATAGCGACAGTCTCATTTAGACCCGAAGTTGTAGGATGGTAACAAGAGGTAAGGCTTCGGAAGTTCAGACGAACTTTCCTCGCGCGCCGCGAAATTAGTAGCATTTCACGCTGGTTTCACGCCAGCTATGGGATGGAGACGAAGGGACGGGGAGAACCGGCATGAACGCTCATCGCGGGACCAGTGCGACCGGGCCGGCTCTGACGGACGGTGTTCAAAGCGCCGCCGCCACTGTCGATCCGCGCCAGATCCAGTTTCGCAATTTTGGTTCCGCGGGCGGCGCGGACGAAGCCAAGCTCTACCATGGCCTGGAGACGCCCTGGGCCACTCAGTGTCTGTTTGCCAAGCTGCTGCGAAGGATGAGTGTGGCATCCGTCGGAGTTGGCAGCACAGCCAACGAGCGGATCCCGGCAGGATACACCTATCTTGCTCAGTTTGCCGCACACGACATTATCCGCAATTCCTCGCTCAGTCCCTTGTTGGCGGCCCACGAGGCAGGGCGCCGCAACGAACGCGAGGAGGCGCTCCTGCTCGACGCCCTTTACGGCGGAGGACCTTTCTCGAACCCTGGTTTATATGTTGTGGCCAAGCCTGGCGAAGTTGTCAGGGCGCTAATGCGTACCGGGCCCATGGCACCGCGGTCACCGAATGCCATGGCGATACCAGCGGGCGCCTGTCCCTTTGCCATGCGCGACTTGCCACGCTTTCAACAGGCCGATCTAAGCGATGGGTTTGAAACTGGTCGGACGGACGTCTTGGTCGCAGACCAGCGTGGCGACGACAACGCCAACATTGCGCAAATGACGGCGCTTTTCCTGCACCTGCACAACGCCGTCGCCAGCGCTCTGAACACAAGCGGGATACCCAAAAAGGACGTCGAACTGCCGGCAGGTGCGTATCTTTTCGACCGGACACGCCGCGTTACGACGGCTATTTACCGGAATGTGCTGCAAAATGACTTACTGCCGCGCCTCATCGCCAAGCCGATCTGGGACCTCTACCAAGCGAACGGATTTAGGCCCTTGGTCGACATGCAGCAGCAAGGCGTCCCGATAGAGTTTTCCCACGCGGCATATCGCTTGGGTCATGCAATGGTCCGGCTTTCCTATGTATTTAATGACCAGCATCCGGAAGGGGAGGGCCTAGAGAACGTGTTACTCAACCGCTCCTCGTCGCGCCCGCATAAATTCCCGGTCTCTGAACACTGGATTGCCGATTGGTCGCACTTCTTCCAGATTGCGGGCTCGACGCCTCAGTTCAGTCGGCGTATCGGGCCAACGGTCAACGAAGTGCTGCTTAGTGCCTACAGCATGCCGATCCTTTGCGTTGGGCCCGATTCCAAAGCACTCGACCCCGCTGCAGCGAGTCAGTTAAGCGAAGCAGACAAGGCGGCTCTGCCCGATCCGAATGCGTCCGGACTTTTGTTCAGCGATTTGGTCCGAGGAACTATTGGCGGCCTGCTCAGGCTCGATGCTCTAATTGAACAACTGCCGCAGGCCGCTCTCGCGGTCTCGCCGCTGCTAGGCGACGCCGAGAAACGGCACCATGCTATTCGATCATGGCTTCAAGGGTCGATCGTTGCGTTCACCGCGGCTGAGTCGGCTGAGCTGATAGAAAATCCGCCGTTGTTGTTCTGGCTGTTGTTGGAGGCAGCGATCGAACAGGACGGACTGTGTTTCGGAACCATCGGATCGGTGATTGTAGGCGATGTTTTTATGGCAAGATTTGCCGCCTCGCGAGCCACGGTCGAAGATGATCCGATCACGCAGGACCTCGTCGCCCGGCTGTTTCCCAAGGGCATTCCGCGAACAATGCCCGAACTCATCCTCTTCGTTGCCGCCATGCTCAACCTGGGCAATGCATGGCCCCGATTTATCACCCCGCCCACAACTCCAGGAGTTTGACATGGCCGATCCGGTCGACAATTTGGACGCCTTCCCCGATCCGATACAAACCCTCAACTTCGAGGCAGCCGGCCGCAAGGTGGTGCAATGGGCACAGGATCCCAGTACTCGTCCGCGCGACTTGGCCGAGTTCAAGGCACAGTTGGATGGACTCGTCGTCGTGCCCGACCGCTACAAGGAAATTCAGATTGTCCAAGGCTATGACCACGTCTTCTTCCTGCGGCTGCCGCCCAACAACCAGGTGACGCAATCGCAAAAGAAGCTTCAGACCGAACAGGGCGGCATGACAGATTACGGCATTCCGGATTTCTATTTTGATGCCATTCTCGAGAAGGTGCCGTTCAACCGTGACAGCTTCTTCTATTCACGCATCGCCGACTACACCATTCGGGGCTGCCGATAGGCGGAACCCCGGCAACTGTTCATGGCTGACGACTATCCCAGCCCCGGCCAGCCCTCGGCGCAGTGTCTCGATAGCCTCTGGACTGCTGATCGGAAAGCTGTCCATGAGCCACGTGCCCACATTGCCCGGCTCCGGAGGAGTATACCCAAACCACTCCGTTTTCAGTTGCGCCAAAAATCGGTCGGCCTCTTCGTGCGCGGCCCTCTCGTTGCCGAGCAAGGCGAGAGCCGCAGCCTTCCAGCCGCCGATATAGGACACGCTGTCAGCGGCGCGCTCGGCCGCTTCGACGCAACCGGCATAGTCGCCAAGCAGGAACCGCACGCCTGCCTGGTAGCTCCATTGCAATTGCGAAACCCCGAGCCCGGTCTGCAACGCCAGAGTAGCTATGCGGCTGGCGTTCTCGCGATCATCGCAATAAGCAAGCCCGAGAGACGCAGAGACCAAAGTCCAAGGGTCGTTGCCATTGAGTTCGCAGGCCAGAAGGAAGCTGATGGCCGCCTGCTGCGGGATGCCGTTCATGGCGTACGACCACGCCAGATGCAGTTGGCTTCGAGAATCTATCGGATCGATCTGGGTCGCCTGCTTTGCAAAGATCAACGCTTCGGCATGGCGTTCGCGTCGGCGGCCTATGCCGGGAAAGATTAGATGCCGCGAATTGATGATGCCGGCCAACCCGGCGTGGGCGGCAGCGAATTGTGGCGACTCGGCGATGATTGATCTGAAGAGCGCCTCGGCCCGTTCTTCAGATTCCGGGCGCCACTGAAAGATCAGTTCCTGCGCTCTCAGCCAGCGGTCGAACTGCTCCAGCGATAGGTCTGGGATGCTGGCGATCTGAACCAGCCGTTCGGACGACATGCTTACACCCAGCGCGACGGCGATGCGGCGGATGAGTCTCTGTTGGGTCTGGTACCACTGGCTGTTCTCAATGACGAACTGCTCGCTCCAGACGTAGCGCCCGGAGGCAAGCTGCTTCAGCGTCATGCTGACACGCAATGTCGGCCCGTCGAGAAATCCGGTCGCCTCGATGCAATAGGCATTCTCGGTGAGGCGGGGCGGATGCCCCTCCCATTCCATCACAGCCCAGTCACGGAATCGCACCAGGGACGCGACCAGTTCGCTGCGGAAAATACGCACGGCGTTGCGCGCACGGACGGAACCGCTCACCAATTCGAACTCCCGCACGAACAGCAGCACGCCGGCGGCGGGCTCTTGCGCCCGTTGCGCCTGCGACCCGAACACCTCGGTCGCGATTGCGGTCACAGCCCCCCTGCCCGCGCTGCCGATCGTGCCGAGCTTGATGTCACTGACCATTGCCTGCGTGGCGGCTGAAGGTTCGCTGTCGAACTCTGTTTCAAGCAGGTCCCAAAGTCCGTTGTAGGCCCTCAAGGCCGTTGCCTGGTCGCCCATCCGAGCCGCCGCTTCCATAACTGCCCGGCACCCGATCTCGTTGGTCGGATCGAGATTAAGCAGGGCCTGTCCGGCTCGCTTTAGCGCTGGCCAGTCTGCCGCGGCTTTGGCCATGGCTTCCAGACATGAGATGAATTCATCCTGAAGACATTGCCGCTGGACGAGGACCCAATTCCGAAACGAAGGGTCGATGTCGTCCAGGCCATTGAGAAAGCTTTCGGCGACACGCTGCCTCTCCAGAAGGATGGGGGGAATCCGGCCAGTTTTCAGATCGTGCCTGATCTCACTCACATCCACCGTGACGAGCGACTGCTTCAGCGTCACGTTGAGCCGGTCCCCGAAGAAGACCCCTTCGACTTCAGCCAGGCAGTCCTTGAGATCGACTACGGTTTGCCTCAGCGAGGCCCTTGCTCGTGCCTCGTCCGATTCACTCCAGAGCAAGCCGCAGATACGCTCGCGTGTTTCAAAGCCATGAGGACTCAGTGCAAGATAGGCAAGGACGGCGCGCGACTTGCGGTTTTTCAAGGCGACGTCCCGCCCAAGTTGGCTCAGCGCGACCTTGTCAAGTGTCGTGACGCTGATCAGCGGCGCAGTCTTCGTGGGGGGTTTTTGGCCGATCATCTTGCGCCGCAGCTCCCTGCCTCAATCTACATAAGATCGGCGCGGCCGCTCGGGCCGGCCTGATCAATCAGGGAACGAAGTCGGCGCGACTGGAACGGCGACGGAAAAGGCTGTAGCCCTGGGACGAAGACTTTGGCGACGGGAATGTCAAACATCGGCGTGGTCAGATCTGCAGCGTATATGCGGTATTGCTTTTTAAGCATTTCGCCAACCAAGGATACGAAATTCAAGCCCTTCTCGGCATTTTTGTGCATCAGCAGGCCACAGGAGAGGTGTGAGACGAGCTCGGTGTCGATTGCACTGGGGATCTGGGAGCGCTCCGCCTGCAGGCGGTCGACCTCATCAAGCTTCTCATCGCCCTGCTCTCTGCGCTTCATCGCCGTCAGGTCTAGAGCTAACTCCATCTGGCACATTTCGAGCAGCGCCGCCTTCAGGGCGTTGCCCGCGTCCAGCCTGCAGGCCATCCCGACTGCCAGGCCGCGACCATCCGCGTCGAAGGATAGCGCCGCGATCACAGGCGATGGGAACTCACCCGATATGTCGAGCAACTGCGTGCATCTGCCGAGCTTCTCCTGCCTTATGCGTGCATGCAGATCGAGTGCACCCGCGCCGGCAAGCGCTTCCAGTCCGATCAGCTGGCCGCCGCGCCTGCTGCGCCACCAGGCAGCAGCCGCATCTCGCTCGATTGTTTCCAACAGCGCCGAGGTCAGGGCAGCCTCGTGGGTTATCCCTGCGGCGCATCCGCAACTGGTTACCCACGCGCCTCGGTTTGCGCTGCGAATGAAAAGTGTCTCGGGCAAATAGCCCTGTCGACCGTCGTCCAGCCGGCGCACGGGCACCCACCGGTCACTTTCACCAAAACCGGATTGCACACGGAAATCGTCCAGGTGTTCAGCCAGCCGAGCGTCCTGCCAATGACTTACAGCATCTACGCTCGTGCGGTTCATCGTCCCGTGCGGCACGTGCCATTCGCTATGATATTCGATGCCCTCTCCGATGCAGGCCTCGAATGCTCGCCCCGGCGTGAGCCCGACACCGCTGAAGCTGGCAGAAGTGGCTGAGACAGAATCTCCCCAGTTGCGGTGTACCTGTGCACCAAAGAAGTACAGCCCCGGTGCGTAGCGGGCGTGCAAGCGGAACAGATTGCCAAAATCTGCCGCAGCTGACAGCAGTCCTTGGCGGTTATTTTTCACCATCAGGTCTGGATCTGTGTCACCAGAGTCAAGGTAGCCGAGAGCACCGAGCAACCCGCGTGCCATTGCAGCCTGCTCAGGCGCCAATTCTTGCGGCCGTGAACAAAATCGCGCTGCCAGTTCAAACGCATTAGCGGCGGTCAATCCACCATCCTCGCTGTTGAAGAAAACCTATCCCTATTGTCTGCCACTTTCGCCTTACGATCTTGATCGGGTCAACAAAACGTTGCGCGCAAGACGATCCGGGCTCCGCTAAAACACGGGAGCCAGAGATGGTCCCATCTCACGCTGATTTCACGCTGGCTGGTCTAATGGTCAATCCAGAAAGGTCGTCTCGACCGTTACGGAGCCAGACCACCCGAACCGGACGCATCGAGACGACTGAAGATCGGCGCGAACTCGCATCCTCCCGGAGCGCCGCCGCGGGGCCATGACCGGGGCGGGCGGTCTGTGCCTCGCGGCCGGCCGGGAAGCGGCGAAGGCGGATTCTTCAGCACAGAGCCATCCTGCAACCGACAAGACAGGGAGATCAAAAATGGGAACGCATGGCACCCCGCCCCGGGGCATTGATGCGACACGATCGCCGCTGTTCGAAGGCCGCTTCGGCCGCATGTTCCGAAATCTGGCACCCGCAACGTTCGGGGCAAACGACGATGACAACCGGCGTAACCTCAAGGCGCTCGGTTCCGCCATGTCTGCCGATATTGACGAACCGAAAGATGGGCTCGATGCCGAAGAAAGCGGGATTCCTGCGCTCTATACCTATTTTGGCCAGTTCGTCGACCACGACATCACCTTCGATCCCGTCAGCACCTTGCGCAAGTCGCTGGACCCCGATGGGCTGGTGGATTTCCGCACGCCGAGCCTCAACTTGGACAATGTCTATGGCCGGGGTCCGGCCGACCAGCCCTACATGTACACAAAAGAGGGGCGATTCCGCCACGGCGATGCAATGACCGGAGCGGGCGGCCAGCACGGACACGATCTGCCGCGCTTCGCCGGACGGGCAATCATCGGCGACCCCCGTAACGACGAAAACAGTCTCGTATCGCAGCTGCAAGGGCTGATGCTGAACGTGCACAATCGGATGGCTGACGACAATCCGAGCCTGGATTTTGAAACAATCCAGCAACTGGTCCGCTTCCACTACCAGTATGTTGTCGTGAACGATTTTCTCGCCCGAATCGTGGAGGCGCCGATCCTTGACGCCCTGAAGACGGACGGTCACTTCGATCAGAAGCGATTGCGCTACTTCCATTGGCGCTACCAGCCGTTCATGCCGGTCGAGTTCTCGGTTGCTGCCTACAGACTTGGCCATTCGATGGTCAGGCCCGGCTATCGGCTGAATGATGACAAGCTGCTGCCGATCTTCCCACGCGCCGGCAAGCCGCATGAAGAGGCACTTACCGGTTTCCAGACAATGAAGCCGGGCCGCGCTCTGGACTGGGGTCGATTTATCGATATTGACGAACGTGCCGGTGGATCGGATTCCGAGAGTGGGGATCCGGCAAATCTGCATCGACTGCAATTCGCCTACCGGATCGACACGTCCTTGGTCGGCTTCCTGCACGACCTGCCGAAAACCGTTGCATCCGACCCGCCACCTTCCCTGGGGGAGCGCAATCTCTTGCGGGGCTGGCTGCTCGGCCTACCCTCCGGCCAGAGTGTTGCGCGCGCCATGGCTATTGAGCCCCTGGCCGACAAGGACATCTCTGTCGGCAAGGCCGTGGATAAGCCCGAGAAGGGCGACGTTATCGGCTCCATCATCGACGCGGTCGAGGCCAATGGCGGTGACGGCAACGCGTTCGTCGGCAACTGTCCACTTTGGACTTATGTCTTGGCCGAGGCGGCAGCGAACAAGACCGACATGCCCATCCCCGTGACCGGAGGTGGCACCCGTTCCACGCCGCAGCTCGGACCGGTTGGCGGTCGGATCGTCGCGGAAGTCTTCCTGGGATTGTTGTTCGGCGACGGCAAGTCCTACCTGTCTCTCCATCCTTTGTGGAAGCCCGTGGGCGGGGCAGGCTTCAGACTGAAGGATCTGGTGTCATACGGGCTCGGCAAGGGGCCATCCCTGAAATATTGGTAAGGGCCAAATGCTTGCGGAATGGCGTACTGAAAAGATCACCATTCATCATCTCGCGAATGGCATACGTTTATATAAAGAAGAGAAAGAGCGCGATTGTCTCATCTGGTGAGGCATTTACAGTCACAATCTCAACAACTCCCGCTTCGTCTTGCGAGTAAAGAAGATGTCTTTGCCAGTAGTCGGCGATTTCTACCGTTTTCTTCGCATCGGCGTGCTGTGCATGGCTGTTGTAGGCTGCATGCCTGAAGACGGCTTCCGTCGCTATGCGGGCGCTGTCGGCCCTGATCTCTATTCCAAGCAGACCGTAGCCAACACTGCCTTGCTCAACGCTTACACCGAGAGCATTTGCACTCAAGCAGGATTGGCGTCCGGCGGGCAATGCGCCATCAGGACGACCACTGATTGGAAGAACTTCGTCGATATGGGTCTCTACGATATCGATCAACGCTGCGACTCTTTCTTGGATGGGCTCTACTACAAAGCTAAGACCAGCGACTCGATCCTGGCCCAGGTTGCGGACACTGGCAGTTTTTCTGCTGCGGTTCTGGATGCAACCTCTTCATCGGTGCCTTCGATAAAGATCGTTGCCGCCGCCTTCGGCCTAGCCGAAAACACTTTTCGCAACACCAACAAGACCTTGCTGGAGGCGCTAGACGCGACGACGGTCAAGTCCCTGGTTTTCCGCCGTCAGCACGACATCAAGCAAGAAATCTACGGCACGACGGTCTGGAACAAGCCGCAGGCGCTGCACGCTCTACGCACCTATCTACGCGTCTGCATGCCGTTTGCCATCGAAATGGAAGCCAATGCGGTGCTGACCACTGCGCAGCGGACGGATGAACCTGGCAAGTCATACATCACATTCGACTCGAATAATGCCCCACTAGGTGGCGGCGCCAAAGTCGATGAGGGTCGCATTCGGCCGCGCCCACCCGTGAAATCGTGGGCATCCGTCAACACCAGCGGCATTCCGATCGACCTGCCCACAGCCAAGGCCATCCAGAAAGCGCTGTGCTTTCCTGACACAGCGCCGGTCGGCAAACCGCAGGCTAATGGCGAATATGGTGCCCAGACCGAGGCCGCACTTAAGATCTTCAAAGCCGCAAACGCACATAAGTACGACTTGAAAGAATGGCGAGACATAAAGGTGGTCCTTGATACATCCGACTTGGGTGTTCTGCGTGACAGCAAGGATTGTGGCGTTGGGCAAAAGAATTATCTGGAGAGACACCTTTCCACAGATAGCACTTTCAACGAAGCCCTGACTGTATTCCTCAAGAAAAAATATGGCGCGGAGATACCCGATAACGCGTCTCTCGACACTTTGAGAAAATATATTGTGAAGTACAAAACTGATCCTAAGACCATCCCAAAAATCTCCTCCGATCCGGACGGAATGTTTCTCGATCAGATAACTCCCGATTTTTACAATTTATTTAGCGGGTTCAGCAGTTAGCTTGGGAATTTTTCTCCAAGGGGGAGATGGTTATGTACTACCAATTCAAGCTGCCAACTCGTTTGAAGGTCAGCCCTGATCTTGCATCCGCTGACGGCGATGAGGTTCTTCCGGATGAAATTGGTTTTGCAAACGCCGAGAATGGGAATTGGGTCCAACTGACAATTTATAGCCAGCTGGACAAACCCGCCACCGGTTGGGCCCGCAAAATCGGCGACGATGGTCAGGTTCGGCTGGTTGAGGTCGCCGCCCCACCACGCGTAGAATTCGGCATCTGGTCGTTTATCAAGGGATGCATCGACGCCGAGTTCTGGATCAACGGACAAGGTGGAAACAGTCCGTTCTTCGTGGCGGCGGACTACCTGATAGCTTGGGCCCTGATCGAGACGAAGAACAAACTTGGCAATATCGGAGCCAGGACGCCCCCCGGAGATGGAACCGGGCCCTTCCAACTAACCACCACGGAGTGGGCGACATTCCTGGCAGATCCGATAGCAGCTGATTATTCGGCGGCCAGCCGCGATATCGGCCTCGATCAAATCGCCGGCGCCGCATTCCTCGCCCGCAAGGCGATGTCCGACATGTCAGCCGCAATCACGCAGAACGATGCGGCGGCGGGCGTGACGGATACGCAAACCGTCGCCGGACCCTACATTCCGGCCTATATCGATGTTCTCCTGGCTCACATGTTCGGCTTGGCAACAGCCAAGAGTTTCCGAACCCTGAAGCTTGCCGGCCAGGGCGGCACCGCGGTTGACGCTGTCCTCAGGCAATCGTTCAGCGATGCCGATGTTCAAGTCCATCTTAAGATGCGGGACAATGTTCTGAAGGACTGGGATTCGGGTGTCGTAGAAACGGTCGACGGGGCGATCGTCAATGTACAGAACCTGTTGGGAGCCGCTTTCGCCAAGGCGTTTGCACTGATCCAGGAGCAGGCTCCTGAGGATCTGCCAAAAGCCGATGGAGTGGCGTCATGGCTTGCGGTTGCTGACGCCGAGCGGCTGGCTTGGGAACCTTTGGGCGATGAGACAAAACCTGCCGCGCAGATCCGCATTCGAGGGTATTTCCAGTCGATTGGCCAACCACTGGCCGATGGGGCTGCCATACCGCCATGGTGCGGCGCCTTCGCTGGCTTTTGCGTGAACACAGCAAATCCAGCTCTTCTCGGGGCGATCAAGGGAAATCCGCTAAGCGCTGGCAGTTGGCAATCCTTCGGCAACGAGAGCGTCCCGCTCGGTGATCCCAATCCACCGCGGGGCGCGGTCGTGGTGCTTTCGCCGGACAAGAATTCGTCCAGCGCGAGCCATGTCGGCTTCTTTTCACGGTATCTGGGCTCCGACAACGAGCAAGTCGAGTTGCTCGGCGGTAACCAGAGCGACCGCGTGACTTTGACCAAGCTTGATCGCTCGAAAATAATCGTCATCCGTTGGCAAAGCACGCAGAGGGCTATCGACAACAATGCCGGTGACGCGGCGACGGGCGCCGCTAACGCTGGACAATTCAACACGCTGCTCGATTTCATTGGGCAACTCGAAAGCGCCAACAATTACAACGCCTACTTTGACCATTCCGGAAATACCAACAATCCTGCGTTGGCGGGCATGACCCTACGAGACATTCTGATTTTTCAAGACCAGCTGGTCGCTCAGAACAAGACCTCGTCGGCCTGCGGCAAGTATCAAATTGTCAGAAACACCTTGAAGGGCCTGATCACCAACGGCGCCATCGGGCCCGCCGATATTTTCTCTTCGGCCAACCAGGACCAGTTGGCAATTTCGTTGATGAAGGAAAGAGGCCTCGGCGCCTTTCTCAGTGGCGACATGTCAGAAGATCAATTCGCCCTAAACCTCGCCAAGGAGTGGGCCTCCATGCCGGTGCCCGTTGCGACCAAAGGCCAGTTCAGGAACGTCAAACCGGGCGAAAGCTACTACGCGAGCGACGGGGTGAACAAGGCGCTCACCACGGTTGAAAAATTCCGAGCAGCGGTAAGAAGCGCACACAAATAGAAGATCGATGGGTTCTGGGGAGGGGCGACACATGCTTGAGGGATTGACGTCACGGTTCGTGGCCAAATGTCTTGCGGTGGCTGGCGTCGGGCTATTGGCCGTGTGCCTCGCGCTTGCTGGATGGCAGAGACTGCACAGCGCCAGCGACCCAACCGACGCCGAGTGCAAGGCCAACCTCTTGCTGGCCGTGCCGGCGCAAAATGATGCTCTAATGAGAGCTGGTAAACCGCAGATATTGGGCGTCTGGCCTCCCAAGACGTCCATAAACCACAGTGTCTGCGTAGCCATCGGTGGCGTGGTTTCAGAAGCTGCCGAGATAGGCCTGGCAGACGAGGCCGACCGAGCGCAGAAGGCGCGTGGCGACGCGCAAGCCAGCTATGAGGCCGCGGCTCTGTCTTCAAGAGACGCCGCCTGGGACAAGTTGCAAAAGGCCAATACGACCCTGGCAACTGCGCTCACCGCCGCAGCTGGTCAACCGCAGCCTGTACCGTTGTCAGTCTTCCTGAACGGCAAGGCTGTCCCGAATTTGACAGTCAAGGCTTATGCCAAATGGGCCCCGCAGATTGTTCTAATCCCATTGATGGTGCCGTCGAGTGCCGACGAAAGCGGCACTGGCTTCTGGCGCGAACTTCTGAGTCTCAGGCCAACGGACGGAAATAATACCTCCGCCGCGGCGGATAGGCCCAAGGTCGGCCAAAAGGCCGTTGCTGTTGGACTGTCACGCAGCTCAGCCACGATGCCCGAAACAACAAGCGACACGACCCTCACAGTTGTGATCTACGATATTGTAACCCTGTGGGCCGGCATCCTTGCATTCTTTTGCTTTACGATCAGCTTCTGCGGTTTGGCACGACATACCACGATGCTGCGCGACAACAGCCAAACCGCAAACGCGTCACTGTTGACATCTGATGCTGTGGCGGCAGCGCAGGCGGCAAACAACGATGCAAAGGCAAAAGCAAAGGCTTCAATCGAAGCCATCGAGAAAGCAAGGACCGACGCCGATGCCGCCCAGGCTGCAGCCGCCGTCGCGGATGCGGCGACGAAAGCCGACGCGATGGACAATGCGGCGAAGGCTGCGGTCGCGCTGAAGATTGCTGCCGCAGCCGTTACTGCAACAACTGCTGCAGCCAATGATGCAGCAGCGGCGTTGACGGCAGATCAAACCACGGCGGTTGCAACGGCGAAAGCAGGAGATGTTGAACAACCGCTCGGGCCATACAGCCTTGCTCGGACGCAAATGGCCTTCTGGATGATTCTCACGATCGCCGGCTTTGTTTTCATCTGGCTCAGCATGGGCATTTACTTTGGACTGATCACCAGCGGAATTCTCGTACTGCTAGGAATCAACGCCACTTCCGGGTTGGCGGCAATCAGCCTCAATGATGAAAGCGACAAAACCAGCGTGTCGAAATCGTTCTTTCAAGACATTCTCAACGACGGTGATGGGCCGGCGCTGCATCGCATCCAAGCGGTAGCCTGGACCGCCATTCTCGGCATTATTTTCATATGGAACGTCTTCTGGAATTTCGCTTTCATCAACTTCGACACCAATCTGCTTCTGCTGATCGGCGTGGCGCAGGGCATGTATTTGGGCTTCAAATGGAAGGAGGCACCGGCCAAATAGCGTTGACGCCAGCAACCCGTGAACATCTGGAAGCCGATTAGCCCCGGATGTATTTGACTTTTCCGCGCGCTGCCGGAACACGCGACAGCGAGACATTTTGTTTGGCAATTCGCTCAGTACCGTGAAATTTCTCAGTTTCGAGCACCCTGATCTTAGCATGGCTGCCATGTCGACTATCTGTCGAGGCAGACTAACGTGAATCAAAGGAGCGCTGATGATGAATGTGACCCGCATTTTTGTCGCCGCAGTGAGCTTGATGGCGTCGACTTCAATCGCCCTTGCAGACTGCACTGGCATTCCAAACGCCGCCGCCCAGCCGGACGGCGCGTGGTTGTTTCGAGACAGTGAAACCTGGCGTCCAGTTCATGACCTGGGCGCGCTTATTGCTGATGGTCGATCCAGAACAGTCTCGTTCGTCTATGTCGCAAATGAGCCCGATAGCGGATTGGGGCGACGTGGTCTCCTTGTCATCAAGGGTGGCGTAGTTGGCACCGTTTCTACAAAGGACGATGAGCAGGTCAGGCTGACGCGCGACGCCTATCTGAAGATGGATGTTTGCGAATCATATCCTGCCTTTTCCGGGGCTTGGGTGAGCGGGCGATCCTACGATGATTACCACGATAGCGGATACCGCACGCCGGATGATGCAAAGTTCAGAGCCTTTCACGTCAAGTATGCCGCACGCTCGGGCTGCCGCTGGTCCAACGATGCGAAATCAGACGCCTATTTCGCAGGGAAGTGGCAAAGCAACCGCTCACAGTTTTCCTTTGATCCGAGCGTGGTCGCCAAGGGACAACACAGCCAGTTTCTCGCCTTATTCGGCATAACGCCGGCCTATGCCGGGCAGTCCATGACCAATCGAAGGGTCGAGATCAAACGATATCGGGCTGACAAGAACGGCCTGGCTTGTGTGACCTTTCAGGTGAAGCTGAAGCCCGGGAGTTTTGTTCGGATCAACGATCTCGAACGTGGCCGAGGGTTTCGGGGCACGGAACTGTCCTGGAAATGGCCGGGCTGATCAGACTCGCAGCAAACTTCAAAACCAGAGCAGTCCACATGGGCAGCCACATCACCGACGGACAGGCGCAAGGCAACAAAATGAAACACGAGGAAGGCTTTGCGCCGATATTGTCTGAAAGCGAAATGCTGGCTGAGGAATCCCTCTTCCTATGGGGGAGAGAGCAGCCGCCGGCCCTTGCCGGCATTGGGCTGTCAGGCGGCGGCGTTAGGGCCGCGACGGTTGCTCTCGGGGTCCTCCAGGTACTTGCTGCGAAGGGCCTGCTGACCCGCTTCCAATACATTTCGTCAGTCTCGGGTGGGGGCTATATCGCATCGGCCCTTTCCTGGTTCTGGTCCGCTAGGCGGGTGAAGGAAGAGCGTGAGCTTTCCCGGGAGGTAATATTCAGGTTTGGTGCCGATCGAGAAGATTTTCCATTCCAGGATCGAGAAGATTCCGAGGATCCCGGGGGGGCCCGTCAGCAGCAAGCAGCAAGGAACCTGCAATTCCTGCGAAACCATGGCTCTTATCTCACATCAGGTGACGGTATTGGTTTCGCAGGATTGATCATAGCTGTCCTGAGAACGATCCTGGCCAGCTTGGCTGTCTGGATCCCACTGCTTGTCTCGATGTTTGGCGCAATCGATTATTTCGATGATTGGCTTGCAGAGCCGCCAACCTCGGACTGCCGCGTCCTGCGAATTCAGTTTGACGAGTGCAACCCCGTGCTGAGAACCATGCAAGCGCATCCTTCCTATGCGCTGGTGTTTTCTGGCGCGTGCTTCTTCATCCTCCTGTTCTTCTTCGGAGTGATCCTGTTGTCGATCCTCAGTCGCATACAGCCGGACTCGGCCATCCCCGTTACCACCAGGCGCACGAGGATCGGGCTGGTCGCAGCCTACAGCGTCGCGGCAGTTCTTCTTCTATGTGTGACAGTCAGCAACTTCATGAGCCTCGACACTGTCCAGCCGTTAATGGGAGTGGCACTGCTGTTTTTGGGGCTAGCTGCCATTGGCCTAATAATGCTGGCTGCGGCGGAGTTTTTTGGACCCACCAATCGTGGCTATTTCCTTCGACGCACCTTCGAGAAGCTGTCTGGCTTTGTTTTGCCTAATGTCATTGCAGCGTTGTTTCTCGGGGCACTTCCGCTAATCGTCTTGGGCACGCCGGACGCCGGAGGCGCGGTTTCTCCAAGCGATTCGGCCGCTTCTTCCAGTTCGGCTCTCCTTAGTTCGCTTGGGGGGGTGGTGTCGCTGCTGAGCGGCGTAGGCACCGCCCTTTACGGCTACTACATGAAAGCAAAGAGCCTTCTTCCTGGTCCCGCTGGGTTGGCTCTAGCGCTTCTCGGCTCAATTTTATTTCTTTCAGGCATACTGCTTTTTTCCTTTGTCTTGGCACAAGCAATCTACAGCATGGATAATGACCTCTATGCGATTCCCTTCATGTCGCTCTTTTTGATCGCGTGCACTCTCGGCCTTTTCAGCAGCGTCAATGCCACAGGTCTTCACAGGTTCTACCGCGATCGGCTGATGGAGACGTTTATGCCCATGGCGAGTGCGATCAAGCAGGGCAGTGCACGCGAAACGGATGTTGCGGATAATTTCTCCATAGCCCACATTGTCCGGACGCCAGAAGAGCGCGGCAACCGCCCATACCATCTCGTCAACGCGCATGCCATTTTGGTCAATGATCCTGAAGCAAAAGTGGCTGTGCGGGGCGGCGACAATTTTATTATGTCGGCCGCCATTGTCGGATCCTCGGCGACCGGCTGGATGAAAACGAGTGACTATCTGAAACGAAATGGCCCGCTCACCTTGGCAACTGCCATGGCAGTCTCCGGCGCAGCGGCGAACGCGAACGCTGGATACATCGGCGCAGGCTTAACCCGGGAGCGCTTTTTGTCCGCGGTGATGGCACTTCTCAATATTCGCCTGGGTGTGTGGGTTGGAAATCCGAGCGCGATAGCAGATCCCCCGGCTGGATTGGCTTTGGCACGCAGGTTTCCTAGGCCGCGCCGTGTCCAACTAAAGGTGCCAACATACTTCCGCCCAGTGCTTCCATCGGGAATCTTCGGCTTCGGGCATCATCGCAAGGCCGCTTTCCTAGAGCTCTCAGATGGCGGGCATTTCGAGAATTTAGGACTTTACGAGTTGATTCGGCGTAAGCTCCGGCTCGTTCTCGTCGTCGACGCTGAAGAGGACAGTTCAATCAATCTCGCGGCGCTGGTCTCATCAAGGAACCGTATCCGGGAAGACTTTGGCGCAACAATCAACTTTTTGAACGGGAGGGGGCCAGAGCAGCTGCTCGGGCATGATAGTGAAGATTATCCAAGCGGCGCGCGCATCGCCAAGTCTCCTTTTATCGTTGGTGAGATTCGTTACCGAGACGGCGCGCGCGGCACACTAATCTACATCAAGGCCACGATGTGGAGTGATCTCGATTTCGCGACCAAAGGCTACAGGGCCGCAAATCCTGACTTCCCGCATCAGAGCACGGTTGATCAGTTTTTCAACCCTGATCAGTTTGAGGCCTACCGTGATCTTGGCAAGAAAAGCTGCGCCTGGATGATCGACAAGCTCGACTTGTCGGCCAATTTCGAGGACACATCGACCCTATTGACGTCATACGGATTTGAGTCCGATCCAGTTGAGTTGTGATGCAAAGAGAAGTTCACCATGCCAGCCAGACGATTAAGTTTCTGGTCCTGTAGCCATCAACTTCGTGGGCAATAAACCGAGCCTAAGAACGTCATATTTCGACGCAACGAGGCTTCCGTTTTCGGGCGGATTAGCCGGACTTGCGAGGTCCTCGAAGGACCGAATTCCCCCAGCCGGACGCCTTCGCCAAGTGGGTTGAAGACCTTGACCACGGGCATATGGTCGCCGCCGCGATTGCTGCAGTTGGCGAGCAGGCGCTCGCGCGATTGGGCGTGAGGATGATTATGCCGCCCTCCCCCCGATCACGGGCTCGCGGGCGGCGGGATAGCGCTGTTTCAGCAGTTACGCAAAATCGGCGCCGGATTCGATCAGCGACAGATCATCTTCCATCATGCCGCGCGGGTCGTCGACCATGCCGCCTCGCTGGACGAGGCAGACGATTTCGCCCTTGACGAAAACTACGACGCCATCCTGCTCGACCGCCAATTGCCCGATGGCGACGGGCTTTGGCTGGTGCGCCGGCTAAGGACGCGCCAGGATGGCACGTCGGTGCTGGAGCTGACGGCGCGCGGCGAGATTCCCGACCGTGTCGCGGGGCTCGACAGCGGCGCGCCGACGACTATCTGGCAACACCCTTCGCTTTGCCCGGCACGCCTCGCACTCCCAGCCTGAGCTCAAATAGGCCCCCCTCGAAGGGGTTGGCGGCAAGATGCTCCGCGCTCATCGTGAAGCGCGCGGAAGTGACGAACAGCGTGTCGAGGTTGGAACCGCCGAAGGCACAGCTCGTTGGCCAGCTGCAGGGCAGGTCCACAATCCGGTCCAGCTCGCCGTCCGGCGCGATGCGGGCGAGGCAGCTTCCGCCCACCACCCGGCAGTTCCAGAAGTGGCTTTCGGCGTCCATGCAGGAGCCGTCCGGCAGGCCGCGCTCGAAACCGGTGAAGAAGGGGAGGGCTTTGTCCAGCCGTCCCGTCTTCTTGTCCCAGCCATAGCTGTGGAGCGCGTTCTTCCTCGTGTCGGCGGTGACGAAGCGTCCGTCGGGCAGCCACACCATCGTGTTGGTGATGCCGAACCGGTCTTCGCTGAGCATCGTCACCGCGCCTTTCGGATCTACGCGATAGAGCCGGCCTTCGTCGCCGGCGATAACGGTTTTGACCAGGCATCGGTTAACAGCCTAAACGGCTATCACCGCCTTGATAAGCCCCGACTTTTGGTGGACCCAATGCGGGATATCGCGGAGGCTGTCGCGCAGGGTCGTGCGGTGCGTTATGAGCTTGGCCACAGGAACGGTGTCATCGTGCATTGCCGCCATGACGTGGTCAAAGTCGACTCGAAGCGCGTTGCGGCTGCCCATCAATATCATCTCGCGCTTGTGGAATTCGGGATCGGAAAAGCTGATCTCCTCCTTGATCACGCTGACCATTATCAAGGCTCCCCCATGCGCCACATAAGCGAAAGCGGCCTCTATCGACGCCTTGTTGCCAGTCGCATCAAAAACAAGGTCGAAACACTCGCCATCGGTTCGCTCCCGCACTAGGTCAACCGGCGACAACGAAAGTCCATCGATAACGGGGAAACCGAGTTGACCTTCGGCGAAATCGAGCCTTTCCCGGCGGACGTCCATGATCGTCACTATCTGGCCGGCAATACGTGCAAATAGCGCCGTGGCAAGTCCGATAGGGCCGGCGCCGATGACCAGAGCACGTGTGCCGGCTGCAAGCTTGGAGCGTCCCACCGCGTGGGCACCGATGGCCAAGAATTCGACCGCTGCCGCATGGTCGAGCGGCAAGCTGCCGATCGGATAGAGATTGTCGATAGGCACGAGCAATTCTTCACACATACCGCCATCGCGATGAACGCCCAACACCTCAATCGCCGCGCAGCAATTCGGCTTGTTATGACGGCAGGCTATGCATCTGCCACAAGCAAAATAGGGATTTACGACGACGCGTTCGCCGATGCGGATAGGGGCGCCTTCCCCGATCGCAGTCACCGTGCCTGCGAGTTCATGCCCCATGACACGTGGATAGGCTAGGTAGGGATGCTTGCCTTCGAAGATGTGATAATCGGTGCCACATATACCGACATGGCTGATGCTGACCAGCGCCCATCCTGCCCCCGGCGGGCCGGGTGGGGAGCGATCTTCTAAGATCAGTTCGCCGGGTCGTCGGCAAACGAGCGCTTTCATGCGGATCACCTTCCTTGGAGTGTTCCAAAAAGAACCCGGCGGTTGAGAAGACCGCCGGGCCAAGGTGTGGGAGCTTATTCGAAGTCCTTGACGTTCTGCGGCGTTACGAGGCCAGCGCCGGTGTCCACGTTGGCTTCGACGGCCTCCCCGCGGATTGCCTTGACGACAGTGTCGATGCCAAGCTCGCCCATCTTCGCCGGAAATTGTGCGACGCTGGCGTCTTCCGCACCGGACTTGATCGCTTCGATTTCACCACAGCAGGCGTCGAAGCCCACCAGAATGATCTTGTCTTTGGCGATGCCCGCATTGCTTATCGACTTGACGGCGCCCGGAACTGGCGGGCCACAGGCCGAATAGATCGCCTTGAGATCGGGATTGGCGGTCAGGATGTCTTCGGTCACTGACGTGCCCAGCTCGAGCGTGCAGTTGGTTGCACCCTTGCCTACGACGTCGACCTTGACGTCGCCCAATCCCTCCATCATGCCGGTGACGCGGTCATCCAGTGCCGGCACTCCGGGAACACCTTGCAGGATACCGATCTTGTCCCCGCTCTTGAGCACGGTCTTCAGATATTCTCCGGCGATCTTGCCGCCGTTGAGGTTATTGGTCGAAACCAAAGCCGTCTGGCCTTTCCAGTTGGGGATGCTGTTGTCGACGAGAACCACCTTGATGCCGGCGGCGACCGCCTTGTCGAGTGCCGGAGCAACCGTGGGATCGACCGGAGTGATCGCTAGACCCTTGACGCCTTGGGTGATCATCGACTCGATCAGCGCGATCTGGCCCTCAATGTCGGTGGCGGCCTGACCTTGGCCGGTGACCAGCTCGATTTCAGGATGAGCGGCCGCGTATTTCTTGGCCGCGTCCTCCATGGTCGAGTAAAACGGCACCGGGAATTTGGTGATCAGACCGACCTTGATCTTGTCTGAGGCCGAAGCCGGCACCGCAAACGCAACGGCGATGGCGATCCATGCGAACAGTTTTCGGTTCATTGGCATTCCATTCCTCCCTTGAATTGAGACGCCTCCCGGCGGGAAACGCTTCAGGCATTTGAGGGCCGCAACGGTCCTCAAAATCTCGCACGGATCAGGCTCCAACGATCATGGACACCATCTCCTGTTTGTTATCCTTGGTCGGCACCAGTTCACCGACCTTGCGGCCTTGGCGAAGCACCACGGCGCGATCGGCGAGCTCGACGACATGCTCCATATTGTGAGTGATCAGGATCACGGCATTGCCCTGGTCGCGGAGCGCAGCAACCAGATTGAGCACTTGGCGTGATTCACGCAGACCGAGTGCAGCGGTCGGCTCATCCAGGATGACAACCTTGCGGGCAAATACGGTGGACCGGGCCACGGCGATGGCTTGCCGTTGTCCGCCCGACATCATGGCGACGACGGCATCCAATCGAGGTAGCGTAACCTTGAGGTTTGCCAACAGAACACGGGTCTCGGCGTCCATCCTGCGCTGCTGCAGAAATCGCAAGCCGCGCGGAAGCCATTGCGGCCAGGCCAACTCGCGACCGGCAAAGAAGTTCTGTCCGGGCGTCAGATTGTCGAACAGCGCCAGATCCTGGTAGACGGTCTCGATGCCGGCGAAGCGCGCATCCGCGGGGGAACGTATCTGCGTCGGCGCACCATCCAGGACAATCGCCCCGGCATCGAGTTGGTGCACGCCGCTGATGCATTTGGTCAGCGTCGATTTGCCCGCGCCATTGTCGCCGAGCAGGCCGACGATCTCGCCTCGGCGCACCTCAATACTGACGTCGTCCAGAGCCAGAACCGAACCGAAACGCTTTGTGGCGCCGCGTACCGCCAGCACGGGTTGGTCGGCAGTGGCGGCACGACCGGCATTGGCCGCAACGGCGGTCATGGCTGCCTCCCAGCCTGCATGACACGCACACGCCCTTCGAGATAGTTGCGCAGCACGTCGGACTCGACGGCGATAACGATGACTACGCCGATGACGATGAGCTGGAAGAAGACGTTCACGTTGAGCAGGTTGAGTGCGTTGCGGATGACGCCAATCATGATGGCGCCGATTAGGGCATGGCCGAGATGGCCACGGCCGCCGAGAAAACTGGCACCGCCGATAATCACCGCCGCGATCGTATCCAGTTCAAGCAGATTGCCGAACAAGGGGGAACCGGCGTCGGTGCGGCCGGCGAGTATGACAGCGCCAATGCCGGCGCACAGCCCCGAGATCACATAGACCGAAACCAGGACCCAGGACACAGGAATGCCCATGCGCAAGGCTGCGTCGGGTCGACCGCCGACGGCGTAAATCCACCGCCCCCAGACCATCGTCCTGGCCACAGTGAAAAGGACCGCGGCAACGCCTGCAACGACAAAGACCGATCCGGGCAGACCCCAGACCGCATCGCGCCCCAGCGCATCTATCGAATCCGGCATTCCAGGAATGGCGCGCCCATCGGCCAGTTGAAGCGCCAAGCCCTTGGCGATGCTCAAGGTTGCCAGGGTGATTATGAAGGGATGCGGCAGCCGCCCGAAGACGTAGAAGAGCCCGTTGATGGCGCCCACCGCCGCACCGCAGCCAACCATCACCGCGATAACCGCGATGGCGGGAGCGCCGGCATGAAAGCTGAGGGCGCCGACGACGGAAGCCAGTGCGACGTTCGATCCGACCGAAAGGTCGATGCCGCGTGTGAGGATGACCAAATGCTGGCCCATTGCGACAACCGAGATGACGGCGGTCTGGCCGAGGATGTTGCTGAGATTGCGCCCGGTCAGGAAATAGGGTGACAGGAAAGTGAGAACGGCGATCAGCAACAGCAATATGATGACCGGGCCAGCACTCAGCAATGCCAGTCCGAGCGCCAGGCCAGGGACGGCGCCCGGCCTCTTCGGCGCAAGCATTGAGGCTTGGCTAACAGCGGTGCTGGTGTTTTCCGTTTTGGGCAAAACCCTCTCCCCGCCCAGGCTTGCGTAAGCTTGGGACGTCAGAACCAAGGCTGTATTTTAGCTTCCTCTTATCGATAAAAAACAATCAAACCCACTTGGTCAAGTTGTTTTTTATGGATAAAGTTCATGGAAAAAGGACAAGGTTGCTGAGAGGCAAGTCCGATGCGAACCGACACCGTCTACAAGAAGGCTTTCAACCGCGTCGCCACCATGCTGCGCGATGGACAATTGGCGGGCGAATTGCCCTCCGAAAATGAGCTCAGACGGCGAGTGGGAGTGAGCCGCACGACCGTCCGAAAGGTTCTACAGGAACTTGCTCACCGCCAACTTGTCGCCGAGCGCGGCGGCGTGAGGACGGCGGGCCGCGCGGTGGAGGATAGCGACTACTACCCCGACGACGAAACCACGTCCCGAGCCAAGCACGTCGAACAGCAGTTCATGGAGTGGATGCTGCGGGGTGACACCAGACCCGGCACCAGCATCAACGAACTCGAGCTTGCGCGGCAATTCGGCGTTGCGACCAATGGAATTCGCGAGTTCCTCATTCGCTTTAGCCGATTTGGATTGCTCGAAAAAAGGCCGAATACCGGCTGGCTATTCAAGGGCTTCACCGAAGACTTCGCCCTTGAGCTGTTCGAGATCCGGGTGATGTTCGAGTTACGGTCGGCGCATTTGTTTTCGAGGCAGCCTGACAACTCTCCTCTGTGGGGAAAACTCGCCGCGCTCAAGAGCGCGCATACCGAACTGCTGAAGCGGATTGAAAGCCGCTTTCACGACTTCTCCGGTCTAGACAATCGATTTCATCGGCTCATAAACGAAGCTTCGCCCAATCGCTTCATCGACGACTTCTATGACATCATTACCTTTATCTTCCATTACCACTATCAGTGGAACAAGCGGGACGAAAAGCAGCGCAACCAAGCGGCGATCCTTGAGCATCTCGCCTATATCGAGGCACTTGAAAGCCGCGACTCCGAGCGAATTGAGCGAGCCTGCGAAGCGCATCTGGCTTCGGCAAGAGCAACGCTGATGCGTTCGCTGATTGGACTTAATGAATGATGGAAACCGACCCACAGAATGGCAACGGGGTATCTCTGGAATATCTGGAGACCAAAGGTTGACACATGACAGATTCGGCCCCCACCCGCGCGCTGGCCGGTATGCTTGTCATTGTCGTCGTTGACGACGGCAAGCAGTTGCTCGATCCCGTTCCGCCCAATCGGCGCCACAACCCCGAACTCGGACACATGGGTCGCAACGCTTCGATATCCGCGTGAGCTGGCGGGTCGAGCATCTACGGAACTCGGTGCAACTCTGCTGCTCGGGCGCGTCTTCACCGGCACGAGGCGCATGGTCGGCCCGGTCACTGCCTACGCAATTTCGGGCTGAGGCGCGGCCCAGAATATCGCCACAACTTGATCCGGACGTGTGCCAGTCCGCGTCAGGCGGTAAGGCGCCGCTCGCCTGGCGGCCCCCTCATTCGGCGGCCATCAGCATCTTGCGCCGGCGGGAACGCCGCGACAGGTAGAAAGGCACGATGGCGACGGCCGCGGCCAGAACCCAGAGCAGGTTGCAGATGGTACTGCTGAAGAGGATAGACGGATCACCGCCGCTGATCGCCAAAGCATTGCGCAGGTTCACCTCCATCAGCCGGCCCAGTACGAAGCCGAGGATGATCGGCGCCATCTCGAAGCCCGCCTTACGCAGGAGCCAACCCACCATGCCGATGCTCATCATCAGGAAGATCGAGAAGACCGACGAGTGAGTGGAATAGACGCCGACGATCGACAGGACCAAGATGCCCGGCACGAGCAGCCAGTTAGGCACGGTCAGGACGCGAGCGAATATCTGCACGAGCGGCAGGTTGAGTGCCAGCAGGATCAGGTTGCCTACAAATAGCGAGGCGACGAGACCGCCCACGATCTCGGGCCGTTCGGTGAGTAGCATAGGGCCCGGCTGGATGTTGTAGAGCATCAGCGCGCCAAGCATGACGGCGGTGGTGCCCGAACCGGGAACACCGAGCGTCAACATAGGCACAAAGGCGCCGCAGGCCGTCGCGTTGTTGGCCGCTTCGGGCGCGGCGAGACCACGCACGTCGCCCTTGCCGAAGGTCCCTTCGGTGTCGGACAAGCGCTTGGCCGTCGTGTAGGAGATGGCGCTCGATACCGAGGCGCCCGTGCCCGGCAGAACACCGATGACGAAGCCGATGAGCGAGCTGCGCAGGGTCGTGCCGGTGCACTTCACGATATCGCTCATGCGTGCGGTCATCCGACCCAGTTCGCGGATTACAGTCATGCCACGCCCCTGGTTTTCCAGGATGATCAGTGCTTCGGAGATCGAGAACAAGCCGATGACGAGCACCACGAACTCGATGCCGTCGCCAAGCTCCGGCTCGTTGAAGGTGAAGCGGTAGGCGCCAGACGTGGCGTCGAGACCGACCGTTGCCAGCATCAGACCGAGCGTGCAGGCGATGAGCGTCTTTGCTGGATAGCTGCCGACCATCGAACCCAGTGTCGCAAAGGCAAACATCATCAGCACGAAGTATTCGGCGGGCCCAAAACCAATCGCCAGACCGGCCAGCAGGGGCGCGAACAGCGCGAGGCCGATGGAACCGAGTATGCCGCCCACGAAGGAGGCGATGCCAGAGAGGGCGAGTGCTTCTCCTGCACGCCCCTGGCGTGCCATGGGATAGCCGTCCATTGCCGTCATGACGGCGCCGGCATCCCCTGGCACGTTCAGCAAGATCGAGGAAATGCGGCCGCCATATTCGGCGCCGCAATAGATCGCCGCGAGCAGGATCATGGTGCTCTCCGCTGGCAGGCCCATCGTATAGGCAATGGGAAGCAGCAGGGCTATGCCGTTGATGGGGCCAATGGCTGGCAGTGCGCCGACGAGCGTACCGATGAAGCAGCCAATGAGGCCGATGAGCAGGTTCTGTCCGGTCAGAGCGACCGCAAAGCCTTGCCAGAGATATTCGAGGTTCATGGATTGACCTTTCCGATCCGACCTTGCCTCAGCGTCCGAAGAGCGTGCCGGACGGCAGGTAGACTTCCAGCAGGTAGGAGAAGACGACCCACCAGAGGGTGGCGTGGCCGGCCGCTCCGATGAGCGCCTTACCCGGCGGCGCGCCGAAGATGAATGCGGAGCCGAGCGTTAGGATGAAAATGGAAACGGCAAAGCCTGCCGGTTCGAACAGGACGACGGAAACGACCAGGAGAACCGGCACCGCGAGCACGCGGGCAAGCACGACGCCGGACGGAAACCCCTCCGCAGACCCAGGCGAGAAGAAATACCAGACGGCAAGCAGGCCGAGCACCACGGCAAGCGCCATGGGAAAGACCCGCGGGCCGAGGGGATCTGAGGAGAAGGAGTATTCGATGACACTTCCGCCAATGCCGTAGGCGACGGCAAGCGCGAGCAGACATGTGGCTGCGCCGCGGCCGATCACCTGCACGGCACGCGGGGAGCAATGCGATTCATCAGACATGGAAGTTTCCCTTATTTTCTGAGCCTGCCGCCGCCGCTATCCGCTGCTTTGCGACCGTCGCCATCGGTCTGCCGATGGCGACGGTCGTCGGCGTTGTGTCTTGACGGGAGCCTGGGAGGGCGCCGCACTACATGCCGGCTTCCTTGGCGAGGATCTTGAAGCGGGCGACATCCGCCTTCACGCGCTCCTCGAAATCCTTGCCAAGGAGAGTGAACTCGAACAGGCCGCGCGCTTTACGCTCCTCGGCGAATTCCGACGTCTCGGAAGCCTTCTTGAAAGCATTCAGCCACCAGTCGTAATCCGCATCCGAGACATCCTTGCCGACATAGTAGCCGCGCCAGACCGGCCAATCGATGTCGAAGCCCTGTTCATGCGCTGTCGGAACATCCGCAAGATCACCCGGCAGACGTTCCGGCGACATGACCGCAAGGATGCGGACCTTGCCGGCAACATGGTGCTTGACCATCTCCGCCGCATCGCCCGAACCGACTTTCACATGGCCGCCTTCGAGGGCGGTCAGAACCGCGCCGCCGCCTTCAAGAGCGACATAGCGCATTGATTTAGGCTCCTGGCCGGCCGCTTTGGCGAGCAGCGAACCCTTCATCCAGTCCTGCGAGCCCACGGCGCCGCCGCCGGCAATTGCAAAACTTGCGGGATCGGCCTTGTAGGCCTCGACCAGTTCGCCGAGGGTCTTGTAGGGCGAGTCCGCGGCGACGACGAGCACGCCATAGTCGGCGCCGAGCGCACCGAGCCAGCGCACGGCATTCTCATCGTACCGACCGAACTTGCCCTGGGCCAGGAACAGCGCTGATCCCGACGACGCTGCGGTGATCACGTTGCCGTCCTTGCCGCGCTTGCCGATGACGTGGTTGTAAGCGACGGCGCCGACTCCGCCTTCCATGTAGGTGACGGCCATGGGTTTGGAAATTTGCTTCGTCTCGAGCAGAGCATTGGCCGCAAGTCGGCAGGTCAAGTCGAAGCCGCCGCCGGGCTTGGCGCCGGCAATGCATTCCGGCTTCGTCGGTTCCGCCTGTGCGGATGCTGCAAACGCCAGAGTGGCCATCGCCGCGCCGAAAAGGGCGCTGCTGAAAATCTGTTTCATAGGGTTCCTCCCACAGGATCTTGAGCGGTAACAAGAGAATTCCGCACGCCGATCACTGCATCAGACCATTGGGCCTGGCGTGTCAGTGGACATATCCGATTTCCTCCCGGACCGGTCCCTTCGCTCCACCGGGCCGGCAGGATCAGACTAGCCCGCATTCCTGTCACCATCCTGTCACGCTCCTGCCGCAGGTGCGAACGGGGTTCCCTTCACCAACTTGTTGGCGGCCCGGACGCGTGCAATCATGACGCGTGCGTATTTTCTTGGTCGAAGACACTCATGACGTTGGCGAAGCGATTAGTCGTCGCTTCCACCAGACGGGTCACACCGTCGACTGGGAGACCGATGGGGTTGCCGCGTCGGAAATCCTGAGCTTCACCGAATACGACCTGGTGATTCTCGACGTTATGCTCCCCGGCGTGGATGGTTTCTCCATCCTCAGAAAGCTGCGCCAGTCGGGGAGCGGCGTCCCCGTCCTTGTGCTGACGGCCCGCTCCGAGGTGGACGACCGGGTCAGCGCGCTCGATCTCGGCGCCGACGACTATCTGGTCAAGCCCTTCGACTTTCGCGAGCTGGAGGCAAGGGCGCGTGTCCTTCTGCGACGGCGAAGCGGTGGCGAGCCGACCAACGTCATCATCTGTGGCGATATCAGCCTCGACCGCACCAACCGCAATGTGATGGTGGGCAAGCGCGAGATCCAGCTCAAGCGCCGCGAGATCGTCTTGCTCGAGATCCTCGCCTCGCGTCCTGGCAAGGTCTTCAGCAAGGACGAACTGCTGGACCAGCTATTCGGCTTCGAGGAGGCCGCGGGCGAGAACGCAATCGAACTTTATATCGGGCGCCTGCGCAAGAAACTGGAAGGCGCGCGAGCGCGGATCGTCACATTGAGGGGCAGCGGTTATCAACTGGTCTCCGACGATGCCGCATAGGAGTTCGTTGTTCTCCCGCCTGATGGGGCGCGTCGGCGTCGTTCTGGCGCTGGGTGCGGGAACACTCATCACCGCCGCCTGGATTTACGCGCGCGCCGCCGCGGATGATGCCTATGACCGGCTACTCCTCGGCGCGGCCTTCCAGATGAGCGAAAGCCTCAGCGTTGCCGACGGAAATCTCCGGTTCGTCCTTCCGCCCTCGGCGTTCGAACTTCTCGGGCTCGCCAATGACGACCGCATCTTCTACAGGGTCATCGACCCTTCGGGCGCGACCCTTACCGGCTATGCCGATCTGGCCGCCAAGGCGGACCTTTCCGCGAGCCGCGCCGCCCCCATCTTCGGCGATGACGCCTATCTGGGCGCCCCGGTGCGCACCGTAACCGTGTCGCACGCCATGAGCATGCCCGAAGGGCCGGGCTGGGCCTATGTCGTCGTGGCACAGACCGTCGAGGCCCGCCATGCGCTTGCCTCGGAGCTGACGGTGCGGGCGACGATGCTGGTCGCGCTGATGAGCCTCCTTGCCGTCGCCGGGACAGCGCTGGCGGTGCGTTACTCGCTGCGACCAGTCGATGACCTCGCCGCCGCGCTCCGGCAGCGTGACCCGCAGGATCTTACACCCCTCGCTGTCGCGGTGCCCGACGAACTGTCTCCCTTCGTGACGTCCATCAATTACTTCATCATCCGCCTTGACGAGCGCATTAAACTGCTGCAGCGCTACATCGCCGACAGCGCCCACCAGATCCGCACGCCGCTGACGGCGCTTTCCGCCCAGGTGAGCCTGATAGACGAGCAGAGGCTTGCGCCGGAAGATCGCCGTCACCTGAAGCGCGTTCAAAGCCGCACTCTCGAACTAACCGGCTTCACTAATCAGCTTCTCAACCATGCAATGGTCATCCACCGCTTCGACTCAGTCCAGCTCGTGCCCGTCTCGCTGAACGATGTCGCACGCATGGCATTTCGCAACGCCGTCCCGATTACGGTGGATCCCGACATGATCGTCTCCTTCGAACCCGCGGATGAAGACTTCATGGCGATGGGCGACATGCTCAGCCTGCGCGAGGCGGTCGTCAACGTCATCGACAATGCGCTGCGTCATGGTGCGACCGCCAGACTGGAGGTGCGCGTGCGCCAGCGAGAAAATTTCGGTCGAATCGAGGTGATCGACGATGGACCGGGGATCATGGAGGATGATTGGCCGAACGTCATCAGCCGCTTCTATTCGCGAAGCCCCGATGCGCGCGGGTCCTCGGGGCTCGGTTTCGCCATCGCGTCGGAAGTCGCGACGGTCCTGCGTGGCCAGCTCGGTTTCCGCAAGCGATCTGAAAACGAGCCGTTTTGTGTCTATCTGGAGTTGCCGCTAGTGGGAGGGAAGCCATGACAGCGCGCATTCGCACCCTCGCGCTCGCCGGGCTCGCCTGGCTGGTCCCCACCCTTGCCGGCGCCCTGGAAGGTGAAAGCGAGATTTTTCCCGCGACAGCGAAGGAGACGGGCCACCTGGTCATCCACGCGGCGACGGATCTTGAGGCCATGCGACCGCTGCTGCGCGATTTCCAGGCACGCAACCCTAACATCCGGATCGACTACGTAGACTACGTCACCAACGATCTTTTCCGCGAGGCACGGGACGCATGCAGAGCGGGGACCTCCGAGGCGGACATCCTCCTCTCCTCGTCGGTCGACCAGTTGGTTCGGCTCGCCAACGATGGCTGTGCCCAACGGCACGACTCGCCGGAAACACGGAGTGTGCCAGACTGGGCGAATTGGCGGGACGAGGTTTTCGGTTTCACGTTCGAACCCGTCGTGTTCGTTTACGACCGGCGCCGGGTTCCGCCCGAGGACGTGCCGAGAAGTCACGACGCGCTCCTGGAACTCCTGCGACGCAAGCCCGACGCCTACCATGCACGCATAGGAACCTACGATATCCAGGCTTCCGGCATCGGCTACCTTTTGGCATTCTACGACTCCCGCCAGGCGCCTACAGCAAACGGGCGACTGCTCGAAGCTCTGAGCCGCGTGGAAACCATCGTCCGCTGCTGCAACAATGAAGTGCTTGGCGAGCTTGCAGCGGGGCGGATCAGCATCGCCTACAACGTGCTCGGCTCCTACGCCTATGCGGCGGTGCTCGCCAATCCAAATCTGCGCATCGTGCTGCCCCGGGACTATGCGCTCATTCTGTCGCGGGGTGCCTTGGTTCCCGCTGCAGCGGCCCATCCAGATCTCGGGAAGCGTTTCCTCAACTATCTCCTGTCGGCTCGCGGCCGGCAGGTCGCGAAGGACGCTTCATTCTTCTTTGCCGAGAACGCCCCCCTGCCCGTCGGTGTCGACGGACCCGAGGCATTGATGGACTCGGGAATCGGCCGCCCCATCCGCATCGGCCCGGCGCTTCTTGCCGCACAGGACGAAATCCAGCGAAGTACATTTATCGAGGATTGGCGCAGACACATCGGAGAACATCCACAGCGTTGATGGCGTGCTCTTTGAGGCCACGTACCCCAGTCGGAGCTCCCCTCTCCAGCTCGCACCTCGGCGCGCGGCAGCTTCAAAGCGACGGTAGAAGTACAGATCATGAGCGCATTGCCCAGCGTCGATTTGCCCGCGACGTTGTCGGCAAACGACCATTTTCCATACACCACGAACGATGTTCCTGTGTTCACATCCGATCCGATGCTTGGTGTACGGAGACCATGCTCGGATTTCTCGTATTTGGACAACGCTTGACCCGTCCAGCTTGGCTGACCTTTACAAGGCATGTCACTCCAGAAGAGAGCGGCAGTAGATAAGCCAGACCTCCTCCTATGTGCTGCTCGGCGCGCCATTTGCCATGAGGTTGAAGAAGGAAACTGCACTGCAATGTGCGGCTGCTGTCGGCACAGTGTGTGAAGCCTATGCCCCCATGGATCGTGTAACTTCATCGTGATCGGCCTCCAGGGAGGAACAATCGGAATGAACTTCAAGTTTGGGCCAGCCAATCAGCTTGAGGCAAACCACGACCAACCAATGGAGCATGTCATGAGATTTCCACGCTGCACGACCACTGCGGCCGCCGCTTTTATGTTCGCGACCTTCCCTGCGCTCGCCCAGACGAACGGAACACCTGCACCAACCCCGACGACCCAACAGCCCGGTGCCGGGCAACTGCCGGATGGGAACGGACAAGCCGGTGGACCGACGCATGAAATGATTCGCCAGATGATTGAGCAAGCCGTCCAGGAAAGAATGCAACAGGATCGGAGCTCTAAGGAGGGTAACAATCGGCAAGAGGAGAGTGACAACCGTCAAGAGGAAGCTTCCCGTCATGGAGACGGTTGGCAGCGGCACCGAAATGGCGGCCCAGCCGGTGAGCATCGAATGGTCGGAAATCATGGTCCTCGCATGATGCGCGGCACCGGGATGCGATTTATACTCGCGCTTCTGGACACGGATGGTGACGGGTCGCTGTCCGAGAACGAGGTCCAGGAGGCGGTCGGCCGAATCTTCTCTGCAATCGACCAGAACGGTGACGGGAAGGTCGACATGGATGAAATCCAGTCCTTCTTGCATGGCTCTGGCGGTGGTGAAGAAATGCCGTGATTGGCTACTGTCTCAGCTTGAAATTCGGGCTGGTCTAAAAGAAAAAGGCTTGAACCGTCAGGATGCATGCCTAGTGTTGGGGCGTTGGTCGCACCCAGCCTGCCCGTCGTTCGCTTGGTCCCGGCGACTCCACAGTTCTTCGCACGCTGGGTTGCGCCGGATCGGGTCGCGTCATGGATGACGCCGAGCCCGACGTGCTCGCCTACATGACCTCCCCAAGGAGCATCGCGCCAAGCTGCACTCGACGAATCCGATCGAGCGGCTCAACGGCGAGATCAAGCGCCGAACCGAGGTCCTCGGCATTTTCCCCAACGACGATGCCATCGTACGCCTTGTCGGCGCACTCCTGCTCGAACAGAACGACGAATGGGCAGTGCAGCGCGCCCGCTACATGACTCTGGAAAGCGTCGGCCAATTGAGCGATGATCCCCTCACCAGCCTGCCCGC